>CALHDG010000119.1 GCA_938023075.1 uncultured Chitinophagales bacterium | reverse complement strand
CAGGTTGCGGATTATGCCAAGCGCAAAGGTTGGACGATGGAGGAAGGGGAGAAGTGGTTGGCTCCTTATTTGAATTATTAATTTGGGATGTTTGAGTCAGAATAATTTACTTGCATGACTCCTACAATTTGTTGTAATTTACATTTTGAAGAAAAAAATCATGATAAAACTAAATCCACAATTTATTAAAGACAATACCGGGCAAAATTTGGTGGTGCTGCTTCAAAAGGAATTTGACAGTTTGACAGAACAACTTGAAGATTTGGAGGATGTAAGGCTTTATGACAAAGCAAAAGAAAATGACACTGGTGAGCGTATCCCTATGGAAGAGGCTTTTCGTCAAATTGAAGCTCAACGGGAGAACAATTTATAGAGGGTGATTTATTCGTAAAATTTTAGTAAACAGGCTTTAAAAAGTTTGTCAAAAATAAGCGACCCCTATTATTCTAACATTAAAGAAGCGATTAAAAAGCTAACAGAAAATCCACGTCCAAGAGGTTGCAAAAAATTAAAGGGTAGACCGAGCTATAGAATCCGAGTTGGTGCTTATCGAATTATTTATGAAGTTTTCGACAATGAACTTACTGTTGATGTAATCACAATTGGATATAGAAAAGATGTTTATTGAATTAGGGGTTTTCTATTTGCCTTTTACTTTTATTAAGTAATAACAGAAAGTATTTTGCACATTCGAAAAGACTATATTTTGGTATTGGTAAATTGACTAAAGACCAGGTGGCAGATTATTCGAGGCGCAAAGGTTGGACGACTGAGGAAGGGGAGAAGTGGTTGGAGGCTTACTTGAATTATTAGACACTTTGTTTGCTTCATAAAGAAAAAATTCCTTTTATTATATACCTCTATTCTACTTTTTTGTCTTTTAAAAATGAGCAACTACACATTTGCAGAAGTTGTTTATTAAACTGAAAAAATTTAGCGTAAATTGCAGAAACTGAAAAATTAAATATTGTACATTTAATGAAAAAATTTACATTCTCAGGGCACGAATCTTTCCATTGCAAACCACTTTGGTTAAAAAAGGGTTTTGATTATAAGAACGAAGGGGGCAACTTCAACAATCCGAATTCAGTAGTTGATTTAGGTGTTGGTAAAAACATGGTTGCTTCTATCCGGTTTTGGATGTATGCTTTTAATACTTTGAAGGATAATGACTTGACAGATTTGGCTGTTCGGTTGTTTGTTGAGGATGGTTGGGACCCTTATTTGGAAGACGAAGGCACTTTGTGGTTGTTGCATTATTTGTTGGTTTCGAATGCTTATGCCGCTACGCCCAATTTAATTTTTAACCGGCTTAGAAAATTGTATCCTGAATTTAGCCAATTACAGTTTAACAAATTTGTGAAAAGGGAATTTCAGCAAAGTAGCGACAATACGATTAACAGAGATTTTCAGGTTTTTGAACGAACTTATCTGAACAAAAAGACCAATGAAGTGGAAGAAAATACCAACAGCTTATTGGCAGATTTAAATATATTGGAAAAAGTACCCAAAAGGGAAGCAGATACACAACAGTATTATACTATAAAATTATCGGAACGAAAAAACTTACCGCCTGCTATTTTATTATATGGCATTTTACAAAGCAACCCAAATAACGCATCTATCAATTTTGAGGATTTGTTGATGAGTGAAAATAATGTGGGCAATATTTTTGCTTTAAGCAGAGAAGGTTTATACCGGAAATTGGAAGAAATTATAGATTCAAAAATAGTAAAAGCTACGTTTACTGATACGGCGGGTATCAAAGTTTTTCAACTGAAACAAAAAAAATTGAACCCTTTTAATATTTTAAATCAATATTATGAAAGTTAAGTTTGCGCCCTCAGTAAATATTATTCGTGATGCGGATATTGATTTAAATTATATGGTTACGGCTAATACCAAAGGTATTGCCCAACATATTTTTGAAGATTACCAATCGGGCATCCACGCATTTAATTTAATTGGTTCTTACGGAACGGGGAAGTCGGCTTTTTTGTGGGCTTTATCGCAAGAAATTAATAAGAACAAAAATTATTTTAAATCTGGTTTTTATAAAAAGTTTAAAAACATTCGAATAGAAAACATTATTGGTGAACCGCAATCTTTAAAAGGCTTTTTTTTAGATAGATATGGTTTAAAACCTTCCACCAAAATCAGTATCTTGTTCGATAAAATTTACGAAGATTTTGAATCCTTAGGTAAAGAAGGTTTGTTGGTTTTTTTGGTAGATGAGTTTGGCAAATTTTTGGAATATGCTGCGACCAACAACCCGAAAGAAGAGCTTTATTTTATTCAGCAGTTTGTGGAGTTTATCAATAAACCGAACCGCAACATATTATTTATCTGCACTTTACATCAAGGGTTTGACAGTTATGCTTATGGTTTAAATGCCTTACAGCGCAACGAGTGGACGAAGGTAAAAGGCAGGCTAAAAGAAATTGCCTTTAATGAACCGGTTGAGCAGTTGTTGTACTTCGCTGCACAAAAGTTAAGCAAGTCCAATAAAAAGAAAATCAACAAAAGCACCGCCGCATTAATCAACAAACATCATTTATTTAATGGTGATAAAAAAGAATTGCTTCATTTAGAACAGCAACTATATCCTTTGGAAACCATTGCTGCTTTTGTCCTCACTTCGGCTATGCAACGGTATGGACAAAACGAAAGAAGTTTGTTTTCATTTTTAGAATCGAATGATGAATTAGCTATTAAAAATTGGAATAAAAAAACGACTTATCAGCTACCCGAAGTGTATGATTATTTACTGTATCATTTTTACAATTTCTTATCTTCAAAAAACAATCCTGATTATAATAAATGGTCGAAAATAAAGATGAGTATTGAACGGGTGGAGGCGATGGAATCGTTAAATGTGCCCTTGGGTATTCGCCTCATCAAAACTTTGGGTTTGTTGGCTATCTTCTCAAAATCATCTTACACCATAAACGATATATTCTTTAAATATTACTTTATAAATGAAGGCACTTTAAAAAAGACGATAAATCATCTTGCCAAAATAAAAATATTAGGTTTTTTAAAAGAGAGAGATACTTATGTATTAAAAGAAGGCTCTGATATTGATATTGAATTAGAAATTATTGAAGCCGGCAACAAAATAGATGCAGTTGAGAACATTGAAATCACACTAAAAAAATACTTTGACTTTAATGCGATTTTGGCAACAGCGCACACTTTAAAAACCGGAACGCCAAGATATTTTGATTACCTCATTTCTAACGAAGCCATCAACAAAAAACCGGAAGGTGCCATTGACGGATATATTAATTTGGTTTTCGAGCACAAAAATTTGCAGCAACTAAAGAAAAGTACTGCTAAAAATGACAGCACCATATATGCACTTTTCAAATCAAAAGCAATCATAAAAAACACTCTATTTGATTTAGAGAAAACGCAGCAAGTAATTGATGAACACCGGTCTGATAAAAAAGCTCTTAAAGAATTGGAGCAAATTAAAGAGGGGCAGGTTAACTTATTGAACCATTATTTGTTTAACGGCTTGTTTACCAACGAGGTGACTTGGTTGTATAAAGGTAAAATAGTTGCTGTTAAAAGAAGGCGCGATTTAAACAAACTTATCTCCGAAATTTGCGATGCGGTTTATGGTAAAGCGCCGGTTTACAAAAATGAAATCATCAACAAACATAAAATTTCGGGAACCGGACACAAAGCAAGAAGTGATTTATTTGAAGCCATCATAAAAAATGAAGGCTTAGAAAATTTGGGATTTGACGAGCACAAATTTCCACCACAGAAAACACTATATATTTCTTTATTGAAAGCAAATGGAATGCACACTTACAACAAAGAAGTGCAACAATGGGAATTAAACGCCCCATCAAAAAAATCAAGTTTTATAAATTTGTGGGAAGCCGGTTTGCAATTTATCAACAGCAGCACAACAGAGCCAAAGCCGGTTGTTCAATTGATTGAACTTTTTAAAACCAAACCCTACAAAATTAAAGATGGCTTAATTGACGTTTGGGCACCTGTTTTTTTGTATGTTACCAAAGAGCAATTTGCTTTGTATTCGCAGGAAGGCTATATACCTGTTTGGAGCAAAGCTATTATGAACCGGCTTACCCGCAACCCGCAAGATTTTAATATAAAAGCATTTGAAATAAAAGGTGTGCGGTTAAATTTATACAACAAATACCGCAAGTTGTTGCAATTGTCGTCGGCAGAAAATATTAGCAACCAAGGCTTTATTGAAAGTATTAAACCCTTTTTGATATTTTACAAAAATTTAAGCCCTTATGTGCAACAAACTAAACGACTAAGTGCTTCTACTTCTGCGGTAAGAAATGCCATTGTAAAAGCGAAAGACCCGGAAAAATTATTTTTTGAAGATTTCCCTAATGCCTTGGGTACATCGTTGAGTGCGGTAGCAAAATCGCAGCAAAACTTAGAAGATTTTATTGGTCATTTACAAACGGCAGTTGATGAGTTAAAAGAAGCTTATCCTTCGCTTATAAACCGGGTAGAACAATTTTTGTTCAATGAAATTGTGCATCAAAAAGTTTCGTTTAAGGTATATAAAGGTCTGTTAAAAGCAAGGTGGCAGCACCTCAAAGCCTTTTTAGTGCCGGCGCATTTGCAATCGTTTGTTAACCGGGTTAATTCTCCTTTAGACGAGCGGGTTGCTTGGCTACAGTCTATCACCCAAGCCATTTTGAAAAAAAATTTAGACAGCATAACCGACAAAGAAGAAGCCCTACTATATGAAACGTTGAAAACCTACAGCTTGGAATTGGATAATTTGTTGGAGCTCTCTAAAGCGCATCAACAAGACCAACCGGAAAATATTGTTAAATTAGATTTTACCGATTCGAGTGGTATGCAATCGCAGGTAATTCGGTTAAACAAAAAAACGACTTCTAAAACCAAAAAGTTATTGAAACAAATTGATGAACTGTTGCCGGATAATGCGGCTTTGGCAGTTGATATTTTGGGGCGGTTGTTGCGGGAGCGGTTTGGTGGGGAGTAAGGTGAGATAGGTTTGGGGATTTTAAGATTTAAAATCTCTGTATTTTGATTGAAGGCTGTTTTTTTGAGAATTCAATTCATAACTTTTTTAAAGACAAAATCAAAAATGCTTATTATTTGATTTTATGTAAAAATAAATTAATTTATTATACTTGCAATATGAATCCACAAAACCTATTTAATGAATTATATACTTCTAAAACAGAAAATGATGTTGAGAATATACTTTTAAAAAACAATTTGTACAATAGCTCTAACAATTGGCAACCTTTGGGTAAAAACAAAAGTAACTTCAGCATTGTCAAAAACCAACAGTCAAATCCAATAGCCGCTTTAATAGAGAAAATTACTAATTCAATAGATGCAATACTTACCAAACAATGTCTTTTAAATAATATTGACCCAAAAAGTAAAAATGCGCCAAAATCCATGCAGGAAGCAATAGACTTATTCTTCCCAAATAATAAAAATTGGAATGATATACCGACCAATAGAAGAAAACAAGCAGAGGAGTTACAAATAATTGCTGATGGTCCCAAACGACAAACAGGAGTAATAATTTACGATAATGGAGAAGGGCAGCACCCAAAACATTTTGAAGATACTTTTCTTTCTTTAATCAGAGGAAACAAAAACAATATTCTCTTTGTGCAAGGCAAGTACAATATGGGTGGCTCAGGTGGAATTGTATTCTGCGGAAAAAATAGATATCAGTTAATAGGTTCTAAACGATATGATAATACAGGTGATTTTGGATTTACATTAATAAGAGAACATATTAAATCAGAATCAGACAATGCGAAAGAAACTTGGTTTGAATATCTTTTAATTGATGATAAAATCCCTTCCTTTGATATAAATACTTTGGATATTGGGCTTTATGGTAGAAAGTTTATAACAGGTACAGTAATTAAGCTATACAATTATCAATTTCCATCCGGTTATGATGCTTTTACCGGACCATTAACACAAAGCATAAATGAGTATCTTTTTAAACCTGCATTACCTATTCTTACTAAAGATACAAAAGAACGGTATCCCAATAATAAAGTACTTGAGAATAGTGCATTTGGATTAAGCAGAAGATTGTTAACAGAAGAAAAAGATTATTTGGAAGATAAATTTTCTGAAGTTATTGAAGATGGAAAAATTGGGAAATTAAAAGTATCGTGTTTTGTTTTTAAAAGGAAAGTTAAAAGCTATGATACTAAAAAAACTAAAGAAATAATCAAAGACAGATATTTCAAAAATCGAATGTCTGTACTTTTTACTTTAAATGGTCAAGTTCACGGACATTATACTTCAGAATTTATAACTCGCTCTTTGAAAATGAACCTTTTGAAAAACTACCTTCTAATTCACGTAGACTGTACAGAAATAAACTATGGATTTAGAAAAGAGCTATTTATGGCATCTAGAGATAGATTGAAAGAAGGTGAAGAAACTCAATATTTGCGAAAATTTCTTAGCCAACAATTATCAAAATCAGGAAGTCGCTTAAAAGAAATTGAAAGAAGGAGAAGACAAGCAGTTAATATTGATACTTCAATGGACACCAAAGATTTAATTAAAGATTTGTCCAAAGAAATGCCATTAGATAATGAACTAATGAAGTTACTAAGCCAAACTTTTAAGCTTGACCAATTTGATAAAAAGGCTCCAAAAAAACCCAATGTCAAAAAGACAAATAATACCAACAATAAAGAGGAAGTGAAATTCAATCCAAAAAGATTCCCGAGCTTTTTAAGTTTAGATAAGAAGAATAAAAATGGAGACACTGTAATACAAATTCCTAAGGGAGGCGAGAAAAAATTAAACCTATCAACAGATGTGGAAAATGATTATTTTGATAGATTAGATGAACCAGGAGAACTTCAAATTAGTATTCTTGGGCTAGAAAAGGAATTAGAACCTAAAGAATCAACTACAACTAGAGAAAAACCTTCTGGTGTTGAAAATATAATTAGTGTAACCAAAAGTAGTCCAGTTAATGGAATAATAAAAATTTCACTTGGGATACCAAAAGAAATGCAAGTAGGCCTTAAAAGAAAAGTAAATGTTTCGCTATCTGCTCCCGGAGGACCATTAGAAGAAACCTTTTTCGTTAAGATAACGGAAAAACAAAAAACTAATGAAAAAAAAGAAGATAAAACTCAAGAACCAAACTTAATTGGGTTGCCAACATTAATTTTGGCGTATAAAGAAAAACAGGAAAACGACCTTGCGACATGGGAAGAAGTAGAAGAAGCAACAGGACAAGAGATGAATTATGACGAAGTATTATGTCTTGGATTGTCAGGCGAAGTTTTAGAAAAAATATATGTGAATATGGATAGCAATGTTCTAAAGAGCTTCAAAAGTAAAAATAGAACTCCAAATACAGAACAAGTTGAATTGGCAAATAAGAAATATTTTACGTCTGTTTATTTCCATACTCTTTTTCTTTATACAATAACATTGAATAGAAAGTTTAAAATTTCCAAAGATGATGAAGATGGAGATATCGGCACTTATTTAAAAGATGTTTTTAGTAATTTTTATGCTACCTTTATTCTAAATTTTGGCTCGGATGTTTTAATGGATTCTATTGCTGAATAATCTACAAATGTTTCAAGCTTCACTCCTATTTTGTATTACTTTCAATTTTATCATTACTAAAGAAATGACCACTCAACCCTTTACAGAAAGAAAGTGTACAATCCAAATCGTTTTATGTAACTTTACAACTAAAATTCTTGATTGACTAAAAAGAATATAAATATCGAAATTATACCGGAAAAGGTCAACTTTACCATTGATGCGAGCTTAATTGAACGCTTAGGCAGAGAGTTGGTAGCAAAAGCTGAAACTGCAGTGGCTGAATTGGTAAAAAATGCCTATGATGCCGATGCTACTGCGGTAACGGTGAAGTTTATTGATGCCAAAAAGAAAGGCGGAACTTTGGTGATTTTAGATAATGGCAGAGGCATGACTTATAAGGAATTAGTGAATGGCTTTCTCAGAATTGCCTCAAACCAAAAGAAGAAAAATCCGGTTTCTAAAATATTTAAAAGAACAAAGGCAGGCAATAAAGGGATTGGTAGATTTGCAACACAACGGTTAGGCACTGAGTTAATTATTGAAACCAAATCTTTAAGTGATAAGAATAAGAAAGGGTATAAATTACGTATTAATTGGATTGATTATGAGAGTGGTAAAGATTTGAGCAATATAAAAGTTGAGCTTAATCCAACAAGTCTATCTTTTGAGCAAGGCACCAGTATACGGATAAATAATTTAAGAGAAGGTTGGACTGATACAAAGATAAAAAGAGTGTTCCGGTATTTGACTGACCTAACTCAACCATACTACTTATCTGATAAAGTTTTAAGTTCTAAATCTAAAAAAAACAAATTTGAAATAGAATGTTTGATAAATGAAAACGAGGTTGAGACAGAACTAACATCAAGTCAAGATGTATTGAACAATTCACTCGCTATTATTGAAGGAAAAATTGAAAATGACATTGGTTTAGTTAGCATTAAAAGTCATCGTTATAAAATTAATGATATTAATGAGCAAATTCAAAATAAGATAGACTTAGACGATGAAATTCAGAAAAAAATAGACCACCCAAATATAAATTTTAAAGCATTTTATAACATAAATAGAAAGTATAAAGATTATTACGAAGGATACATTTCTAAAGCTGATTATAGTTTAATTAGTCATTATAATACCCAAAAAGGAGGTATCAGATTATATAAAAATGGATTCCGTATAATGCCTTATGGTGAAAAAGGAAATGATTGGATTAGTATTGACAAAACCAATGATATTAAAACTGATGAAAAAGCTTATGTTCCTTTTAGTAGCAAAAATTTTATCGGTTTTGTTGAAATAATTGATGAACAAGAAAAACACTTTAAAGAAACTTCAAGCAGGGAAGGATTGATTGAAACTAAGGCTTTTGAAGCCTTAGTTAAATTTATTAACGAAGCTTTGCTCTATGGTGCAAAAAGGGTCAATTCTGCCAGAATTAAAGAAAAAGAGGATTCCAAAAGGGAGAGAGAAAATCCGCCAAAAAATCAACTCGCAGGAGATAATACTGAACCTCCAAAAGATAACCCTGAATCTAAAAATGAGGATGAAATAAATATTGGCGATACTATTGGAATTGATTTTTTGAAAGTATTAGCCACCATCGGTTTATCAACCGGAGAATTTATACACGAAATCAGGCAGTTTGTTCCTTCTTTTAAAAATGGATTAAAATATCTTGAAAGTAAAGAGCAGGAGGTTGATTCTAAGAAAATTATTGAGCAGCTGAAAAGAAATTTTAACCGGTTTAGAGGCTACACTGCTTACATAGATAGCACAATAACAAAAGCTAATGAAGAAAAAGATTTAGTTTCGCTTGATGTATTAGTTAATGAATTTGGCAACTTAATGAAAGATGATTTGGAAACACATATGATACAATATGAAACTGAATTGGTTGGTTATGATTTATTAACTAAGCCAATGTATGCTGCCGAATGGGATTCTATTTTATACAATTTATATTCTAACTCAAAAAAAGCTATATTCAGAACAGGTAAAAAGCAACGTAAAATTAAAATTATTGTTGGTAAAAATAAAGACATCATTTTTTTAGAATTTTTGGATAATGGAGATGGCATTCCTGAAAAAAATCATGATAGAATTTTCGATGCTTTTTTTACTACTGCCAATAAAAATGACGGTTTCTCAGCACCCGATTTTGAATTTACCGGCACCGGACTTGGTCTAAAAATTATTAAAGATATTATTACTGCATACAATGGTGAAATTTTTGTTGCAGGAACTCCAGAAGAATTTTCTACCAATGTACGGATAGAATTACCTGCTGCAAATGAGCGTGAAATAGACAAATATTATGGTTAATTATTTATATATAGATGATGAATCTTTGGACCTTACAGAGCCTATTGCTAAAGGACTTAGCACTAAAAAAGAGCTTGAGGTTAGGGTTATTCAACACAAAAAATGGAATGAGCATTTAAAACAAATAGATAAAACCATTAATGGTTTGTTACTTGATTGGGACCTTTCTAAAAAGAATGAAAAAGGAGATAAAGCCGATTTTTCACAAGAAGCTTTTGCTCAACAATTGAGAAGAGAAATGACTGAAAAGAAAAGAAAGAGTATTCCAATTGTGATTTGCTCAGTGCAAACCAAATTTATAGAAATATATGGTAAAGAACCCAATGCACATGACCTGTTTGATTTGGTATTAGAAAAAGATGATTTTGAACATAATATAACATCTGATAATTTAGTTGACTTAGTCAAAGGATATCAACTACTTGAAACCAAAAAAATAGAAACAATATTAGGCATAAAAAAAGTTGAAAGTATTGATGACCGTTTTCTGGAATTTTTAAAAGACATGGTAAAAGCTTTGCCCATTCACGAAGTAGCACAGTATCTATACAAAAGTTTATTAATACCAGAAGGTATTTTAATTGACAATTATGTACTTGGTGCAAGGTTAGGCTTTTCTTATCAAGATCACAAAAATTCAAAAGATTGGAAAACACTAACTACCAAACTAAAAAATGTAAAATATACTGGAGCATTTAGTATAGTTTATCCAAATTGGTGGTCGGTAAAGTTAGAAGAATGGTGGCACAAAACCTTTAAGAGTCATTTAGGCGCATTGACAGCAAATGAAAAAATTGACTTGCTAAATAAAAAATGGAAAACCAGTTTCAATGTATCAGAGTTAGCCAAACATTCTAAAGGTGCATATTATTGGACGGTTTGTAAAAACAGCAAAGTGCCAATTGCCATTGAAGATGGCGTTTTACTTAAAAGTAGTGAAAGAAGGTATCCGTGGATTGGGGATAACTATATTTGTTATGAAGAAGCGCTCAGAAATCAAAGACAAATTTCTGTATATGAAAAGGATAGAATTTCAAAATTGAAAAAACGATTAGAAAAAAGTACTAAAAAATGAGTTTGGCGAGTAGCTTAAAAGCAATGGGAATTTTGTTGGATAAAAAATGGGGGAAAAATGTCCTCAATACCTATGTGTTAAAGAATAACATCGACAACTTAAGCTATTCGATTAATCAAAGCAAACCACTCATTTTTAAAAATATTAATGTAGGAAAACACATAAGACCGAATATTGATCTTAACAAATCTGATTTACAAGTAAAATTATGTTCATATCTACACTTAGAAAAAGTTAGTAAACGCTACTCGTTAAAATCTCTTGGTTTAATTGTTGATATTGAAGGTAAATGCTATTTGAAAGAACAAGATGATGAAAAAGATTTGATGTTTTCCTTTCATATTGATTATGAAGGAAACTCAAAAAGCGAGTTTTATCACCCAATTAGTCATCTTCAAATAGGAGGCAACGCTATTAAAGATGTTGATACTGGCTCATTATTAAAAATTGAGCAACCTCGTTTTAGTCATTATCCGATAGATATTATTTTGGCTATTGACTTCATCATCCATAATTTTTATACTACGGAACAGCATATACAATTTACAAGTTTACCTGCATATAGAAATTTAGTTAAAGAGAGTGCTACAAAATACATTAAACCTTATTTAGATAGTATTTACTCATATTGGAGCAAGGAAATAGAAGATATAGATTTTAAACCACAGGAAGCAATTTGTAGTTTACAGTAATGAATGAATAGATAAGAATAAACCATTTTAAAAGCGTTTGAAACCAAAAATGAAAAATAAAACAAGACATTTATTAGGCATTTCAGGCGGCAAAGACAGTGCCGCACTTGCCATTTATATGCGCGACAAATACCCACAATTAGAAATGGAATATTATTGCTGCGATACGGGTAAGGAGTTGGACGAAACCTACCAACTCATCGAAAACTTAAACAGCTATTTAGGCAAACCGATTAAACAATTAATTGCCAAAGATGCCATTGGTAGCGACCAAGACCCCTTCGACCATTTTTTTAAAATGTATAGAGGTTATTTACCTTCATCGGTAGCGCGGTGGTGCACTAAAAAAATGAAGTTAGAACCTTTTGAAAATTTTGTGGGCAACGATTTGTGTGTTTCTTATGTAGGCATTAGAGGCGATGAAGAACGGGAAGGTTATATTTCTAAAAAGGCAAACATTCAAAGTATTTTTCCATTTAGAAAAAATATTTGGAGTACAGATGTTTTACAAAAAGCGTGGAGCAAAAAAGGGAAACCGATTTTAAGGGCGTTTTATTCCAATCACGCACAAGGCAGTCGTTTGGATGATTATGTTCAGCTAATCAATCAAACAATTGAAACGGAAAAAGACCTCAAGCATATTGTTAACGAATTGCTCAATAAAGATGTGCCTTTGTTTAACCGGGCTATTTTTACCGTGCTAAAAGAGTTTAAGGTACCATTATCTTTTGAAGATGATTTCCCCATGTTGGATAATGAAGATGTAATTATTAAAGAAGGTGTGTTTAAGATTTTGAAAGAAAGTGGCGTAGGCGTGCCTGCTTATTATAACAAAGTAACCTACAAAATTGGGGGGGAAGAAGGCGCCTATGCCCGCAGCCGTTCGGGTTGTTATTTTTGTTTTTTCCAGCAAAAGATAGAATGGATTTGGTTGTACGAACAGCACCCCGATTTGTTTGCCAAAGCCCGCACCTACGAAAACGACCAAGAGGGCTTTACTTGGAATCAACACGAAAGTTTAGATGACATCATTCAACCCAACCGCATGAAAGTTATTAAAAGCGAGTATTTAAAAAAAGAGCAAAAACGAAAGCAAGCTGCCAAATCCAATTCTCCGTATTTAATGGATATTTTAGATGATGGGGATGATGTGGGTTGTACGGCTTGTTTTGTTTAAAAGATTAACTTCGACAAAGTCTAATGTCGTCAAAAAATGGCTTAAACGTGCGTTTCATCAATATTATAATTTGCTTTGCTTTGTATGGAAACAAGATTTTTCCTTTAAAACAGTCAAGCTTTTAATCAATTTTTACGATTGAGATTTTTGTTTTATTCAATCCTTCCAAATTATTAGCAAATACCCATTCTATATATTGTAAGGAGATGAAAATGTACACAAAGAAAAATCCAGTACATCTCAATACAAAAAAACCACAGTTCACTACAGTAGGTTTCGTATAAAAAATATTTTGGTGCATCTTTACAACACAAAAACAAACGTAGATGTATCAAAGAATCAATTTTACCAAAGTGGTTTCTAAAATAATACTTCCCATTATTTTTTACTGGCAGGCTTAAATGTACAAGCTCAATTTAAGGTCTATTCACACAGCAATTCTAACGATAACAAAACCTCCATCAAATACAGCAAATCCGGATTCGATAAATTTGCTTTAAAATATGAACATAGTCCTGATTTGTAACCGGGATTTACTAAGCTCAAGCATTTGTAATGCGCTTAAAATTTTGTTTGCGTCATAAAGAAAAAATTCCTTTTATTATATACCTCCATTCTACTTTTTTGTCTCTTAAAAATGAGCAACTACACATTTGCAGAAGTTGTTTATTAAACTGGAAAAATTTAGCGTAAATTGCGGAAACTGAAAAAATAAATATTGCCTACATTTAATGAAAAAATTCACATTCTCAGGGCACGAATCTTTCCATTGCAAACCACTTTGGTTAAAAAAGGGTTTTGATTTCAAAAATAATAATGGGAATTTCAAAGACCCACATTCTGTAGTAAATTTAGGGGTTGGTAAAAATATGGTTTCTTCCATCCGGTTTTGGATGTATGCTTTTAATACTTTGAAGAATAATGACTTGACAGATTTGGCTGTTCGGTTGTTTGCTGAGGATAGTTGGGACCCTTATTTAAAAGACGAAAGCACTTTGTGGTTGTTGCATTATTTGTTGGTTTCGAATGGTTATGCCGCTACGCCCAATTTGATTTTTCTGATTGTAACAGATTGTAGTGATAAAAAAATTCATATTACAAAGTATACTGATAATGAATGAGTGATGTTTTTTTGATAGTCCTTTATAGCTAATCCTAAAAAAATTATAGAATTGATAATCAATGTTTTACAAAAACAATAAAAGTCATCACCGTCAAACGTTACAATCAGTAATGTTTAGGTAAGTATAGCTCCCTAAATTTTTTTCTTTCGTACGTTAATTTGGATATTCCTCATTTGTTATAATATGGGTCAATTGAATCAATCTATATCCACTAATTTCATTTATCAGTTTAGAATAGTCATCAGCTTCTTCAGCTGTTGAAGTTGCCTTTATCTTACCTAGATTAGATAAAGGCATACTTTGAGAAATAATTGTTTTTGTTATTTCAATTTTATCATTAAGTAGTCAGTCAAGCTTATACTGTCGGTTACTTTGGCAAAATTAGATTTTAGATAATTAAATTCTTTTTTAGATAATGACTTTTTAATTGCTATTGCGTTTGCATATGGCGGATTACCAATCTCCAGCCTTTCATTAAATACAACATTCAACTTAGGTAGCCTGCTTTGGTTTTAAAGTGGTTAAATTCGACCATTTTAAAATGTTGGTTATATCTCTGTTTCCAATTGCTTAAAAACTTTAAAGTATATCGGTTTGCGCAAGTAATTTTTTAATCACATCTGCAGCTCTACAGCCAGCACAAATACTTCCCAACAGAAAATTAAGGCAAATTGAGTAATATTTATATGTATTATATTATTTAATTAATAAACAACAAGAGGTAATATATTTCTTGTAATAGAATTAATTTCGGTGAAGCATTAGTTAAGCAAAACCCAGTAATATAAAAAGAGGCTAACCATAATGGCAGCCTCTTTTCGTATCTATCATAAAAAAATTCCTTGTTTGTAAGGAGACATTAAAAATGAAACCTTAGACCTGTATTCCAAGTAGTTCCAAAACCAAAATATCCTTTATTTCTGGTATAAAATTCATTTTCCTCTGTATCAGGGTCGTCTGGAATATTGGTAACTAAATCTGAAACGTATTGGGTGTTTAAAATATTGTTAACATTAACATTAACACTAATTTTATACTCCCCAAATGGAATTGAATAGGAGGCACCACCATCCCACAATGCATATTGGGGTAATTGTAATGCAGGGTTTCTGATATCGGAATCTGAAATATCGTCGTTTTCTGCAATATTAAATTGCGCATAGTTTCTACCAAAGTATGTTAGGTCTGTGTACAATCTCAAACCGTCAATTGGTTTATAATTTAAGCCTGCAGCGAAAGTGGTTTGTGCAGCATCTCCAATGGGTCTTTTTTGTAAGGGCAAAAATACTTCAACGGTATTGTTAAGATCTTCATCTACTAAAGTTCCGCTGGCATCATCAATATATTTCCAATCACCATAAGAAAATGATAGATCAATTGTAAGTTCTTTTATTGGTTTGATGTAAGCTTCAAATTCACCTCCAATATGCCTCTGATTTACCAAAAAGTTTACATTACCGCCTCGTTGTACCGGTACACCATAAGCATCCGTTAACACTTCTCCTTCGTTAAAGATCATACCTTCAAATTCAAAATTGTTTGTTGGGGCTGTTGGTATATAACTTGCGCTTCTATCTATTCGCTTATCTAACCAAGTGGTGTTATATAAATTTACTTTTACATCAGCATATTTTGTTTGAAGACCGTAGCCGGCTTCGAACGCATAAATAGTTTGGTTAACTCTATCTTCATTAATATCATTTCTAAAGTTTAAAAATACATCATCAAAAAT
The DNA here is from genome assembly GCA_938023075.1 of uncultured Chitinophagales bacterium. Taxonomy (GTDB): domain Bacteria; phylum Bacteroidota; class Bacteroidia; order Chitinophagales; family JAHDHT01; genus CALHDG01. Next base: position 10,119 of record CALHDG010000119.1, on the reverse strand, counting down.
TGGCTGGCGCGATAAGTAACCACCATTAACAAAAACATTAGAGCTACCAATATTGTAATTGGCACCTGCTTTAACAGTTCCACCTAAAATGCTCACCCAATCTGATTGTTGGCTCGGATTATCTTCTAACCATTGGTCCGCTGCAGCTTGCCCTTCTAATGCTACTATCGATGAAGAAATATTATTTCTGTTTTCATCGCTATAATAATTAAAGTAGTCATATCTTCTAAAAGATTGATTAGAACCAGATAATGAAACAAAGGCACTCAAATCGTTTCTTAAATATTCTAATTGGGCAAAGGCACCAGCCCATCCTACAATGCCATCATTATGGTAAGCTAATACAGTTCCATCTTTGTAAGTGCTGTCAAAAAAATTACCAAAGTTTGCTGGAACCGGTTCAGTTAATAAATTGCTTTGATTATTAATATCAGACTTTGTGCTATAACCTTGTGCACCTAATAAATTTTCCAATCTTCTAAAATGCTCTCCTTTATAGTATCTTCCATCAATACCGGTTGTTAGCGTAAACTCGTCAGTTAAGTTATAAGTTAAGGTGCTTAAAATACCATACCAGTTGTGATAATTCATAGAAGCTCTCCTAATAAATCCAGAACCATTAGAAGTATTACTTAGGTTGCCATTAAAATCATCACTTACTACATTGCCTAAAGAATCGGTATAAATTTTACCATCTTCTGTTACTACGTAAGTTCCGTTGAACTCTTCGGATGGGTTTTTATTCTCTCCCCAATTTTGTAATAAAGTATCGGTATTGTTTAAATTGCCTTGGTTATATGCCATTAAATCATCAAAACGTACCTGTCCGTTTAAATCATAAATTCCTTCTCCATCTCCGCTATAAGAATTAAATACCGATCCAGGGGTTCTTAATCTTCCTCTTGGCCCGGTTCCCCCACCTCTGCCAAATGATGCATATGCACTTGTTTTTAAGTTAGTTCTGCTATTAATGTTCCAGTAATGATTTAGAAACACTTTTGGTTTATGGTAAAAATTTCTTCTCCATGTAAATTCTTCACCTTCTAAACTTCCCCAGTTATGGTTGTATTTGATGCCTTTGTCTAAGTAAGTTTGTAAATATATTTCATCAAAACGAACATCGAAAGTTCGTTGATGATGCCATTGTGGCGCACCCACAGCTGAGAACGACATAGTATGTTTACGGTTAAATACTTTTGATAAAGCTAAAAAATAAGACCAGGCACTAAATTGTGTGCCATCAACATATCCATCTCCTTGTGTACGTGTTGCCTGAACGGAAGCGGCAAATCCATTTTCCAACAAACCTGTGGAGTAGGAAACAGCACTTTTCAAATAAGCATCATTACCAACGCTCAATGAAATTGTACCTTTTCTTTTTAATTCAGCAGCATTAGTAATGATATTAATGGAACCACCAACAGTTGGAGCTGCTAATTTTGTTGCACCTAAACCTCTTTGCACTTGTAATTTACTGGTAACATCACTTAAGCCAGCCCAATTACTCCAGAATACCCAACCATTTTCCATGTCGTTAACCGGTATACCATTTATCAAAACGGCTGTATTACGTTGATCAAAGCCTCTTACATTAATTCTTGAATCTCCAAAACCACCACCTTGTTTGGTAACATAAATCGATGGAGTTTTCTTTAATATTTCAACATACTCTTGGTTGCCAACTTTTAGCGCTATTTCTTCCCCCTTTAATGTAGTAACAGCTACTGGAGTTCTTCTATCTGTGGCAATCGAAGCAATTATTTCAACTTCAGAAAGCACCTTTTCATCTCTGTATACTTTAATGGCTCCTAACTGCCCTCGTTGAGAAGCATTGATTGGAACCGTTAAAGTTTGGTAACCCACATAATTAATCAATAAATTTTGATTGCCATTGGGTACATCCTCTATTTTGAAGTTACCATCAATATCAGTTGTTGTGCCTTTTTGAGTAGCCTCTAAAACAATGGTAGCTCCAATTAAAGTCTCTCCGGTATCTGCATCTTTTAACTGACCCGAAATTGTATTTTGCGCCATTAATCCAATTGCGCATACGCAACATAATAAAAGTGTAAATATTTTTTTCATTTTAAACTTAATTCTAATTGGCAAAGTAATTGTTTATTTGTTAAATAGCCGTGAAACTCATGTTAAGTTTACACACAAGACTCTTTTTACAAAGATACTGATATAGATTGATAAAAACTTTAAATTTAGTAAACCTTTTGTTGATAACCTTTGTTGTTGAACTGTAAATTAAACAAGTCTTATATAACCACTAAAAAGCCAAACGTGCACACTAGCATAACAAGCCAATAGAAACCTTAATTTATATTACTTTTGCAGAGCTATGACCAATGAACAGCAAAAAAGAAAAGTTTTTTTGTATCCGAAAAACTTATTTGAAAAGTTAGAATTTGATGATGTGTTGGATACCGTAAAAAGCTATTGTAATAGCGTATTAGGCACTCATCAGGTAGGGGAGGTTTTGCCTTCAGCAGATAAAACGGAAATTGATAGTTGGTTGCGGCAAGTGACCGAGTTTAAATTGTTGATCGAAAATGAAGAACCTTTTCCAACAGTCAACTATCATGAACTCTCTGCCGAAATTGACCGGTTGAAATTAGAAGGTGCCATACTTTCAGAAAGTGAATTGTACAGAATATACCAGTTTTTGAAAACGGTAAACATGTTGTTTCATTTTTTTGAAAAACGGATGGAGTTATATCCTACTTTATTTAAAATTATAGCACCTTATACCTTTAATAAAAGTCTCATTAATTCTATAAAAGATATTATTGATGATGATGGACGGATCCGATCCAACGCTTCAATAGAGCTACAACGAATTAGAAAACAAAGTACCGCAAAATATCAAGAGGCAGACCGCAAGTTTAAAAGCATTATGAACCAATATGCCGGTTACGGATATTTAACGGACGACCGCGAAAGTATTCGCAATGGCAGGCGGGTGCTATCGGTATTAGCAGAAAATAAACGAAAAGTACCAGGTTTAATTTTAGATGAATCGGCAACGGGTAAAACTACCTTTATTGAACCCGAAGCGGTGATGCAAATCAACAACGATTTGATGGAGTTGCAACAAGCCGAAAAAAGAGAGATCTATCAAATCTTAAAAAAAATAACAACTACTATTCGCCCGCATATTGACTATTTGAAACTGTTTCAACACTTAGTTGGTCAATACGATTTTATTTATGCTAAAGCTTTGTTTGCCCGCTCACAAGCCGCCATTGCGCCCGAATTAGTAGAAGGCAAACGAATTGAATTGATTGATGGATTTCATCCGGTGTTGATCATGATTAATAAGAGTAAGAAAAAGCCGGTCATTCCTTTAAGCTTAGCGTTAGATGAACAAAACCGCTTTATGGTAATTAGTGGACCGAATGCCGGCGGAAAATCCGTTGCTTTAAAAACGATAGGCTTACTTCAACTCATGACGCAATGTGGTTTTTTAATTCCGGTTGATGAAGGCAGTAAAACAACCGTATTTAAACAGTTGTTTGTTGATATTGGAGATGAGCAAAGTTTAGAGAATGATTTAAGTACTTACAGCTCACGCCTTACCAATATGAAACATTTCACCACATTTGCAGATGCTAAAACCTTGGTGTTAATTGATGAGTTAGGCTCGGGCACAGACCCAAGTGTTGGTGGACCGATTGGCGAAACCGTTATAGAACAGTTATTTAAAAAACAAGCTTTTGGTGTGATTACTACACATTTCTCTAACCTTAAAATTTGGGGAAGTAAAACAGAAGGCGTGTTAAGCGGAGCGATGAAGTTTGATCAGATTCATTTAAAACCAACCTATCAACTATCTGTTGGAAAACCGGGCAGCAGCTATGCTTTTGAGTTGGCGCAAAAAATCGGTTTGCAAAAACCTTTAATTGAACGATCGAAACAAAAAATGGATCAGGGCATCCGTAAGTTTGATGAGTTGTTGAATAAGATGGAAAGCGACAAACAAAAAATGGCAGCTAAAGAAAAAGAGTTAAATGCTCAAACCGCTAAATGCAATAAGTTGATTAAAGAGTATGACTTGAAGAAAGAAAAGCTTTTACAAAACCGTCAACAGATAAAAGAAGAATATCAAAAAAAAGCAAGCGACTCCTTGAATCAACTCAATAAAAAATTTGAAAACCTGATAAAAGCTTGGACGGAAGACAAAGCCAACAAAAAAGTTTTAAGAGAATTTAAAGAAGGCATTCAACAAGAGCGAAAAGCCATTCAAGCCGATATTGAAGCGTTGAAAACCTCAATTCAAAAACGCAATTCGAAAGGAGAAATAAAAGAAGGTAGTTATGTACGATTGTTAAAAGGTAGCGAAGTTGGGCAGGTAATTGATATTAGAAACAATAGCTATCTCGTTCAATTTGGCTTGATGAAAACTAAAGTAAAAGCCAACGAAGTTGTGTTAGATGTGGAATACGACCAATCAAAAGACAAACGCTATACTAGCCAACAATCTTCCATTATACAAGGAGCTTCTGAATTTAGCCACACTATTGATATAAGAGGAAAACGCCCCGAAGAAGCCATGGCATCGGTAGAACAATTTATAGATCGCGCATTAATGTACAATACCGACCAAGTAAAAATATTACACGGCAAAGGCACCGGTGTTTTGCGGCAATCCGTCCGTCGGATATTGAAAAGCATTAGTGCCGTTTCCAATTATAAAGATGAGTTACCCGAGTTTGGTGGAGATGGGATTACGATTGTGGAGTTTGGGTAGATTGAAAAAGCGTATTGGTTATGCTAACCTAGGTTGAAGTAGTTAGGAGATACTGAGTTATACAGCAACTGAATATCATACCGTTTTGTTGGCATACTTTTTCTTTATGTCATCCCAACTTTTAAAAGTGATTGCTCCTTTTTCAATACTTGCTAAACGTTTCTCTAATAACAATTGGTGTTCTTCCGGTATAGTTGTATCTGCTTCTTCAACAAATAACACTTCTACATAATCATTATTCTTAACCATTTCTAAAAACTCCTTAACACAGTTATGGTCTTTGATATTATGCGTTAATTCCATTTTTCTTTATTTAAAAATACAAAAAAATAGTTAGTTAGTGATACAAACTTTTACAAAAACAAAAAAACGCACAACCCTCTAGAGCAGTGCGTCAATATTTTTATGGTCTTGTAAAAAAGCTCTACCCACCCTCAAGCGCAACAGCTCCACTAACAATCTCCGTCAACCGTCAACTCCGTAGTAATAGCCGCTTGTCTCGTGCGGTTATAATCTATTTGTAAGTCTTGTAAAATGTCTTTCGCATTTTCGGTGGCTTGGTCCATCGCCGTCATTCGTGCACCTTGCTCACTGGCGTTGGCATCTAATATGATTCAGTACATATAATGTTACTTTTCTTTTGGAACAACCAATGTCTAAGAGACAGAAGCCTTTGATATCATACGCTTCTACCGTCTAATTATTCACTTTACGTACCCTGCTAATAAGCTTGTAGTAGTAGTTACTTTCATTTTTGAGGCATTGCCTGACTCTAAAACTTTAAAAAAATTATTTACATCATTTTCAGAATAGAATTGAAGAGATACTGTTGGATTTATATCCTTAATTTTTAAGACATAATTCGCCCCCTCCGTTTCACAAAATTGATACGTTATTATGTTTTTAGTCTTTAAATCAGATATTGTTTTTTTTCTAATGCCTTGGTCAAGAATATTAGAAATTATTAGTTCTGACTCAATTTTTCCATCAGATTCATTAACTACTATTGTTGTAAAAATAGAATCGTTATTAAGATATGATTTGCTGGTTAGTTTGTTTTTTCTTTTAACGTACTTAAATCTACTAAATTAGATGTTAGTTTTTTCATAGAAAGGCTACCGTCTACTAACTCTGGTTTCTCGTAACTTACATATAACATATTATGTAAAGGAATTACGTCACCAAACAATTCTGATAAATCTAATGTATCAACAAAACAAGATTTTGGCTCAAGTATAATGTTTTTTTGCCTTGAGTTAAAAATTGCTATTCTAGATGACTTGCTTTTTAATCTGTATGTATGTATTTCACCATCATCAATATTTATCAAATTAATGTTCAAATTTGGGTTTAACTTATTATTTTCATAAACCATTGATTGAGAGTAGGGAAATTCTAAGCTACTATCAGAATTATTTACAAATTTGAGTACCAATTTGTAATCTTCTTCAGAATGAAAATCATAAATTAATGCAGACATATTCACGGAATCAAAAGTAGAACCCTTAATATACAAGCTATACATAATAACTAACAATAATACTAACAAGTTTTTCATACTTTTTAATTAATTTTTAATATTCGAGAAAAATATGCCTTTCTATGGTTGTTCAAATCATCTAAAATATTGGATGAATCTATCTCTTTCAAAGAAATAAAACCATAAGTGTTCAAATCAAACTCAAGAGTATAACCATTTATCTCCTCTTCCAATAATGAAGTTGGCGGAAGAATTTCAATAACATTTATTGAATCAAGACCTTGATAAGGGTCATTTTCTTTGCCTTTAAAAGGGTTTATATCTTTTACAGATCTAGCCTCTTGACTAGTATCTTAAATTAAGTCTAACTCTTCTTCCATGTAATGCGCACAATACTCATGCATTATTGTTGAAACAGCCTTATCTTGATATTCTAAAGCATAGTCATATATCAATATTTTCTTTTCATTTGAAATGAATTCTCCTCTGAAGTTCGGGTGTCGCCCCCCATATGCTATGTTAACGGTATCTTTCATTTTATAAATGGGTATACACAAATCAATGTTGCTCGAATTTGCATATTTTATCAAATTCTTTGTCTCCTTAACTGCTATTAATAACCTCTTATCAGAGGACAAATTATTCCAATCCTTTAATAAAGATGTTTCACACAAATGTAGATAATCTTCTGTTTTGGAGTAATAACAACTTATGGATATACTAAGAAACAAAGATAGCACAATCCCAATTAATTATAATAAAGTAAAATATTTCTACTGTATAAATCATAAACACTCTCAAAACAAAAAAACGCACAAACCTTTAGCCGTGCGTCAATATTTTTTTAGTGTTGAAGAAAGATTCTACCCACCTTCCAAAGCAGCAGCCCCACTAACAATCTCAGTCAACTCGGTAGTAATTGCCGCTTGTCTCGCACGGTTATAATCTATTTGTAAGTCGCGTAAAATGTCTTTGGCATTTTCGGTGGCTTGGTCCATCGCGGTCATGCGCGCACCTTGCTCGCTGGCATTGGCATCTAATAGGATGCGGTAAATTTGCGTTTTCAAAATTTTAGGCACTAATTGATTAATCATTTTCACCTTCTCCGGTTCGTAAATGTAATCTATCGATTGTTGCTTCGCATCTTCATCAGCTTCCGGTCGTTCAATCGGTAAAAAGGCTTCGTCGGTAAATAAAAAAGTTGCTGCATTTTTAAATTTACTGTATACTACTCTTACAACATCATACCGTTTGTCAGAATACGCCTCCATAATCTTTTCGGCAATTACACCCGCATTTTCAAAAGACAGCTTTGTAAAAACATCAGAATAATCATCTACTACCCGAATGTTTTCCACACGTTGCAAGGCTTCCAATCCTTTTTTACCTAAAGGCACGGCTACAATATTACCCGCTTTCCATTGGCTGGCATAGGTTTCGGTAATCAGTTTTCTCGATGTTTTAATCAAGTTAGAATTATAACCACCACATAAACCTCTGTCTGATGTAACCAAAACAATCAACACTTTTTCTATTGGTCGCTCAACAGCATAATCTATACTTAAACTGCCTTCTTCGCTGGCTACAATGTTTTGCAACATATAACTCAACTTATTCGAATAAGGTCGCATTTGCTGAATGCCATCTGTTGCTTTACGCAACTTGGCGGCTGCCACCATCTTCATCGCATTGGTAATTTGCGCTGTTGATTTAATGGATTTTATCCGCTCCCGTACTTCTTTTAATTTTCCTGACATATTTTATTTTTAGATGTCAGATGTCAGAACCGAGACTTTCGCGTTTGCTATCTCGTTGCTTACTTCTGGCTTCTTGTTTATCTAATCTTTATTATTTGTTTGTTTAACTATTATATTCTATCTCAGCAAATCAACATTCATAATTCGTTAATCGGTGTTCGTTATTCATTATCATCTATTGGTCTCGCTCCCTAACTTCAAGGGGATGCTGGATAAAATGTATTCCGCTCCGCTCCACAAATTTTTCCAGCATGACGGGGTGTTTATTTATCTCGCTTCTAACATCTGACTTCTCGCTTCTACCCAACCGCATACCGCTTCACCAAATCAGCCGCCACTTGTTCAACCGTTGAAGTTGCAGATTCTTCTAACTTACCCGATGCAAAAACGTTCAAGGCATCTTTGTGGCTGTTTTCCATAGTTTCTAAAAAGTCTTTTTCGAAGGCGGTAATTTGTTCTACCGGCACATCTTTAACCAAACCTTTGGTACCTAAATAGATGATCGCAATTTGCTGATCTACCCGCAAAGGCGAAAACTGAGGTTGTTTTAAGATTTCCACATTTCTGGCGCCCTTTGCTAAGGTAGCCGTAGTAGCAGCATCTAAATCAGAACCAAATTTGGTAAAGGCTTCTAACTCTTTGTATTGTGCCTGGTCTAATTTTAAAGTACCCGATACTTTTTTCATCGACTTAATTTGAGCGTTACCACCCACACGAGAAACCGAAATACCCACGTTAATCGCCGGACGAATACCCGAGTTAAATAAGTTGTTTTCTAAAAATATCTGACCATCGGTAATAGAAATTACGTTGGTTGGAATGTATGCCGAAACATCTCCTGCTTGTGTTTCTATAATTGGTAAAGCCGTTAAAGAACCGCCCCCTTTTACCATATGCTTTATACTATCAGGTAAGTCGTTCATATCGGCTGCAATAGCATCATCATTAATGATTTTTGCGGCACGCTCCAATAATCTGGAGTGCAAGTAAAATACATCTCCCGGATAAGCCTCACGACCTGGCGGACGACGCAACAACAGCGAAACCTCGCGGTAAGCTACGGCTTGCTTACTCAAATCATCAAACACAATTAAAGCTGGCCTGCCGGTATCTCTAAAAAACTCACCAATAGAAGCACCCGTTAATGGTGCATAAAACTGAAGCGGTGCCGGGTCGGCAGCCGAAGCAGCAACAATAGTGGTATAAGCCATCGCCCCATTTTCTTCCAGGGTTTTGTATACCTGAGCAATGGTCGAATTTTTTTGACCCGTAGCTACATAAATGCAGTAAACCGGCTCACCTTTATCGTAAAATTCTTTTTGATTTATAATAGTATCAATCGCAATAGCCGTTTTACCTACCTGACGATCGCCAATAATCAACTCTCTTTGTCCCCTTCCAATCGGCACCATACTATCAATGGCTTTAATACCCGTTTGAAGCGGCTCACTCACCGGCTCTCTGTAAATTACCCCGGGTGCTTTACGCTCAATGGGCATTTCGTACAAGTCGCCACTAATGGGTCCTTTACCGTCTATTGGCTCACCGAGGGTATCTACCACTCTGCCAATCATACCTTCGCCTACTTTTACCGAAGCAATTAGTTTGGTTCGTCTAACGGTATCGCCTTCTTTAATTTCGTCGGAACTACCCATGAGTACCACCCCAACATTATCTTGTTCTAAGTTTAAGGCAATGGCTTTTACCCCATTTTCAAACTCTACTAACTCCCCGCTTTGCACTTGCGTTAATCCATAAACACGGGCAATACCATCACCCACTTGCAATACTGTGCCAACCTCTTCTAACTCGGCAGCAGATTTTACGCCCGATAACTGTTCTCTAAGTATCGCCGATATTTCGTCTGGTTTTATTTCTACCATATTATTTTTAGATTTTGAGAAGCCAGATGTCAGAAGTCAGAGCCGAGACTCTTTTGTTCAGTTTGTCCTTATTCTCTTTTTTTATTTATTTAATTATAATATTTTTTCTCTATTTTACTAGAAGCAAAACAGTTGTTTTTCAATTTCAGGGTTGTCCCGCTTTCCGTTCCAAGTCCTCGCCTGCTGCGCTTCAAAATGCCTGCGCTTCAGCTGTGGGCTTTCCACTACAATCGGGGCTATTTT
>CALHDG010000118.1 GCA_938023075.1 uncultured Chitinophagales bacterium | reverse complement strand
CCATTTACCGCACGCACGCAACTACAACCCGAAGAGATTTTTACCGGTTATCAACTCATCAACTTGTACGAACTTTCTGCTGACGAGCTATTGAAAGACCAAGTACCCGAAGTGGTAATTTTGGCATTACTGGCAAATTATGAGAAAAGCAAGATAGAAGCTGTTTTGCGGTTAATTGTAAAACAACTGAAACAAGTAGTAAAAACCGAAAAAGATTTGAACCGGCACCTCAATCAGTTGTTAATTTTATCAAGATTGCGTAACTTTGAAACAGAAACCGAACAAATTTTAGAAGATATGCCAGTAACATATGACATAGAAACCGACGGCTTGTACTTAAAGGGCGTTAAAAAAGGCGAAGAATTAGGACTTAGAAAAGGTGAAAAATTAGGACTTAGAAAAGGCGAAGAGAATGGTATAGAGAAAGGCTTAACTAAGACCATTTTATTTTGCGATAAAATTGGTATGTCGCCTAAAGCAATAGCCGCTGAGTTTGAGATTGACCTTGTAAAAGTTGTACAAATTCTTAAAGCACATAAGCATATGGATTGATACCAAGTTATATTTTCGCATTAACAAAATACTATAATTTGTAGGCTTATCATAAACTCTACATAAAAACTATTTTTAATATAATTAAATTGTTAATTTATTTTAAGATGTGTTAAAAATTTGCAAGTCTCCTCCCCCTTATCTTCGAGCAAAACTTGCAAATTTAGTAGTCTATTACATATAGTTTTGAGACAATTTATTTCCCGACAACGCTCGTTAAATAGATAGGTAGGGAATCATATTTTTAATAAAATCAATGAGTTATTTTAAAATTTTTAATTTATTATTTTGTATTATTGCTATTATTTTTACTTCTTGTAACAAAGAAAATATTGAAACAAAGGAGGCTAATTCAATATTAAATGAGAAACAAAACAACAATTATGAACAACACTTAAAAAAAGATTATGAAACATCTTTTAATAAAAAATGGACAATGGAAGACTTGCAGATTGAAAATGGTATGTTGAGTTTCAAAAGCGAAAAAGAATTACAAAGCTTTATCATTTTTTTAAGTAGTCTTAAAAATACAAATGATTGGCTAAATGTTTTTGAAAATGCAACCGGTTTCGAATCGCTCAGAAGTCATTATACAAAACAGCTTGACTATTTAAACGGAGTGCTGGACAAAAATGATGATGATTTCGCTGAAGAATTTTTATACAAGTCAAAATTATTGGTTTATAGACGAAACAGATAGTGAAAACAGAACACTAGAACAAATTTACGATTTTAGCAATTTTTATTGGATAGCAAATAAAAATATGCAATATAAAGTTGCCGAAAAAATGAGAACTTTACCCAAAAGTGTAGATAAAGAAAATATTCAATATGTTTATACAAATGAAGCTTATTTATGACCTGTGGGAAACTGTGGATTACCACATCAAGAGGTATCAGAAACGGAAACCAAAGATGAAAGTTGGTGTAAAAGAGATAGACGTGTTAAATTGAATACTGTTATATTTTTTGGACCTCAGAATTCAAATTTCATAGAAGCAGGTTATAATACACATCTAAAAGGTCAAAGACGAAGATCGTGTATTTGGGTAAATTATAAAACCGATTTAGAGGTAAGAAACTCAACAGCCGTGCTAAACGTTAGAATGCCAAATGGAACACTTTGCACGCCAATAGTTGCTGGTGGTTTGTTAACTACACCAAACTTTAGTGATACTAATGAATATAATATATCAAACGGTGTTTTTGGTGATTATTTTAAACCAAGTTCAGGTAATGTAGATACCCAAAATGCTATTAAATTTAGCAGAGTAAGGGCAGAAGGATCGAGCAGGGGCATTGGTAACCAATGGGCAATAATCAATTGCAATGAAAATTTATAAATAATTTTATGCTTAAATTGATATCAATTCCAATATTTATAGGTTTACCCTTTTTTGCATTATGCCAAATATGGCAGATTGGTATAACTACTGCCTATACAAAAAGTGAATTAATCGTACCGATTCAAAGGATAGATAGATTTAACAGTGTAAACGAGTGGCATTGGGGTGTTAGCGCAACCAGACAGTTTGGTGATAATTACAGTATAAATTTTGTTTTAAGTTTTATGGACACTATATTTTAATATGAGACAGAAGACATACATATCTTATCTTCCTTTGATCCAACTGTTGACATTAAATACCGTATTGGATATTTAAGCCCAAGCGTTAAATTAAACTATCACCATTACAATCCGTTTGATGGTTTTTCGATGGGTTTGCAATTGTTTCAGTATCTGTTTCAAACGGTAAATTATAATGGTTTTACGCCCGAGTTTAATTCACAAGCCAACTATTATGGTATGGTAAGTGGCGGGTATTATATTCAACCCTTTAATCAAAAACTCAAAATTGAACTATCGCTCAATGGAACGATTACACGTTTTGGTTTGGCTCCTATACTCGTTCCAAAATATAAATGGAGGCACAAATATTGGAAATATGGTATTCAATTAGGCATCACTTACAATTTTTTGACTGTAACTCCCTCTTCAGGATGTAAACATCTATAATAGAGTACTTACAAGACATTCAATAAAGGCTTCTGATAAAATGGGAGCCCTATTTTTGTAATGCGATAAGTTTAGCCTAAAACTTTCAAATAATGTATTGTGGTTACACCAAAAAAAAACTGGTATCTTACATAAAAATTATTTGGATGGAATTATTGAAACGCATTACAATTGTAAAATCAATGGAGGAAGAAGATATTGTCGAAGAGAAAAGAGATGCTTACAAAAAACTTGCTCCAAAGTATATTAGAAAATTGTAAAGTCAGCGTGTAAATTTATTTTTTGCCCATTCCTTAAAGTGAGGAGCTCTGAACATACCGTTGAGTTCTTTAATTTTCACATGCCTTATTATAAGCGAAAATAATTTCTTCAAAACTTCTCCATTTCGCAGTTGCATATTTTTTCATTATTTCAGGACAATCTCCAAAAAACTCCTCAAAATCTTGCCTGAAGTTCTTCTTAGAAAATTTGTAAGCAACTTCACCATTTTTACTAATGTAATATGATTTATCATCTCCTCCGGCGAGGGTAAATCCCTTTACACCTATGGCAGTTGTTTCTGTAGCAAATGGATTGTGATATACTTTAATTACTTCGCAACTAGAAGGATTAACTAATTGCATTAACAAGGTACGTTGTTTTTTCTTAACCATCACTTCGGTTTTTTCAAAATAAGCGTAGCCCTCTTTCAATCGTTCTGCATCAAACAAGCCTCTTTCCCACTGTTGAACATCCTCTGAAAAATCAAGGACTTTGATCATTTGGTCCCAACCGCTTTGTGGAAAATAGGCAAATTTAATATCATTTAAATTGAACGATTTCTTCTCATCGCCAATTTTCATTTTCACTTCTTCAATCAAACCTTTCTTTCTGTCTAACTTTTTTACGGTACCTTCAATTTCTTTGCCATCTTCCATAGTTATGTAAGTTGGTTTTTGGTGAGAAACGGTTTCAAACGGTCTTAAAAAATTTTGTGCTTGCAGGGAAACTATTGATACACATGCCAACCATACGCAAATGATTACATTTTTCATAAATCTGTTTTTTATTTGATAAGATGTAAAGATAATATTTGCATCGAGAAGATATATCATCAATTACCGTGATTTTTAAAAAATCAGAACTTTTGGGGAATTATTAACTAAGCAAAGGAGTTATCACTTTAATAACTTTAAAACAGATTGTCTAACACATTAAAATCAAAACAATGACAGGAATTTTAGAAAAATTTAACGGATTGTGGAACGACAAGAGAGCCGAATTTTCAAAAGAAGTTTCACACAAAGAAAAACAGGCTGTTGTAGCTCAAATGGCTAAAAATGAGCAAGTAAATGACTTGTCAATCTTTTAGTAATATACACGCCTAAGAGTAAAAAAAAGGTTGAATGGAAATTCCATTCAACCTTTTTTCGTTTATATCTTTATTGATGAATAATATCTACTCAACAACAAACTTTTGTATCGCTTTATTTTCATCAGATATGATTGAAATAAAATAAACACCAGCTGGATAATCCGCTACATTTAATTGCATTAAATTATTACCTAATGAAGCTATAGTACGAGTTTCTAAGGTATTACCAACCAAGTCGTAAATTTCTATATCCACTACTGACTGTTCAGGAGCCATAAAATCCATATTGATGATATCAGAAGTTGGTATAGGATACAGATCGGTAATGTTAAATGAAGTTTCCCCCCGTTCAATACTAATTGTACCCACTTCTACGGTTGTGCCATCAAAATCGGTTTGGCTTAAACGATAATAAGTTAAGCCTTTAGCCGCACTTCTATCTAAATAACTATATGATGAGGTTGAAGTAGTGTTACCCTGACCATTTAATATAGTTAAGGTGTTAAAGTCAACTCCGTTAACCGAACCTTCTAAAGTAAAATATTCATTATTAATTTCAGTTGCCGTAAGCCACTTCATAATATTGCCTTTTTCTAAAGCCTCGCCCTTAAAGCTGATTAACTCAATTGGCAACTTAGAACAATTAACTGCTTTACTAATACTTTCGCTACCTCCGTTACTATCATTAGCCGTTACTACATAATTTTCTGCATCTTCAATAGGACCAACTGTTTGGCTTTGTCCGTGTGCTAATGTACCTGCAAAATAATCTCCACTAATTTCAAAAGAAGTGGTAGATACACATTCTGGCAAACCACCAGTAACGCTCATAGTGTAAGAAAACTGTGAGCTTAGTTGATCGCAAGCCTCATCAATAGTTATGGTAATTGCTCGTAGCAAAGTAACTGGTATAGTGTTACTGTGTGTAATATTTCCATCGGTAAAATCAGGACCACCATTGGCTGCCGTATTTGCACCATAGGCAGTTACATAAATATCTTTTTTACCCATACCATTATTGGTAAAAGAACTTCCGTACGTAAGTACTCTACTTAAAGGTGTAGCATTGGTTACGTCGCCATCTTCATGATATACATAATGTACATCTTGACCTGGTACTAATGTAAAATCAGTTGCTGAAACTGTTACAGTTTCACCATCATTTATATAATTCATGCTACCATAAGACCCGCCACTGCTAATGGATAAGGTACCAGCTTCGCCACCTCCACCAGTCATAACTGGTGTGCCGGCACAAGTACAATCAGCACCATACACGTCATTTTCAGTTTCTGCATTACCATCATCACAAGTAGTACCAGCAGTAGTTGAACCACCGCATTCACCGGCACAATCAAGGTATTGGCAATTACCAGCTGCACCTGTATTGCAAGCTGCGTCATCTTCACAAACTGGACCGGTATCTGCTTCTGTACAAACACAGTTATCAGCATAAACACTATCATTTCCATTAACATCAACACAAGCAGTACCAGGAGTTGCAGAACCGCCGCATTCGCTGGCACAATCTTCAGTAGCCGAACCGCCACATTCGCCCGCACAATCAACGTCAACTAAACAATTACCATCGCAATCAACATTATCGCTTGCCGGATAGGTACAAGACCCATCATTTTCGGTAGCTTCTTCATTATAGTTACATGCAGTTGCATCATTACAACCAGGCACAGCATCTGCCACGCAATTACAAGAACCATCATAAGTTCCGGCAGTACCTCCAGCATCAGTACAAGCAGTACCAGCAGTAGCCGAACCATTACACTCGCCGGCACAATCAGCAGTAGCTGAACCGCCACATTCGCCCGCACAATCAACGTCAACTAAACAATTACCAGCGCAGTCAACATTATCGCTTGCCGGATAGGTACAAGACATATCATCTTCGGTTGCAGCTTCATTATAATTACAAGCCGTAGCATCGGTACAGCCAGGTACTGGAGTGGCAATACAATTACATGAGCCATCGTAAGTGCCAACTAAACCAGCGGCATCAGTACAAGTAGCACCTGTAGTAGCCGAACCAGCACAGGTTCCTTCACAATCTTCGGCAGCAGAGCCACCACATTCACCAGCACAATCAACTTCTACTAAACAGTTTCCATCGCAGTCAACATTGTCGCTTGCTGGATAGGTACAAGAATTGTCATCTTCAGTAGCATCAGCATTATAGTTGCAAGCCGTAGCATCGGTACAACCCGGAATTGGATCAGCAATACAGTTGCAAGACCCATCATAAGTACCAGCCAATCCGGCAGCATCTGTACAAGCAGTACCAGTAGTTGCTGCACCGGCACAAGTGCCTTCACAATCTTCAGTTGCCGTGCCACCACATTCACCAGCGCAATCCGTATTTACAAGGCAGTTTCCGTCGCAGTCAACGTTATCACTAGCAGGGTAAGTACAAGAGCCGTCATCTTCAGTAGCATCTGGATTAAAGTTACAAGCCGTTGCATCGATACAACCAGGCACAGCATCAGGAACACAAGCACAAGAATCATTGTAGGTTCCTGCCACACCGGCAGCATCTGTACAGGCAGTACCGGCAGTAGCCGAACCACCACACTCACCGGCACAATCTTCTGCAGCTGAACCACCACATTCACCAGCACAATCTTCTGTAGCTGTTCCGCCGCATTCACCAGCACAATCCTCTTCTACTTTACAATTTCCATCACAATCAAAAAGTTCATCTTCATAGGTACAAGAGCCATCATCTTCTTCTGCAGCTTCGTTATAATTACAAGCCGTAGCATCGGTGCAACCCATTGCTGAGCCGCAACCAGCATCGCCGGCAGGCAAATAAGTAACACCAACAAAGCTATTGGCAAAACCTTGATTACTGGCAAAACAACCCTCCACGATAGATCCGTCAGAATTTAAGCATAAGGCTGCTGCACGAATATGAAGCGGCAATGTGTTTGGTAAAATAGGGTAACCAGGTGTATAATAAGGACCTGCATAACCAAATTCATCAATAAAAAAATCATCGGGATTGATGGTTGGATTAGGACCAACCGGTTGCCACGAAGTTACGGCAGCGAAGTCTCCTGTTCCATATAAATCAGCATATAACCTCCACGCATATTGAAAAGGTGTTCCATCATCAGAAGCACAGTCAATTGTTAAATCTTCTAAACCATCTGTACTTAATGTAAAAGGCGTACCTTCACAAACGGTAATGCCATTTTCTAAAAATTGCGTATCTACACCACCTGCAAAACAAGGTAAATTACAGTATGGCTCTGTCGCTTGCGGGAAATCGGCAAAATTTAAAGTTACTGATGAGGAGCAATCATTACCTAGTCCATCATTTTGAATTGAGGTAATTGTTATACTACCCGCAGCAATATCATCAGGCGTTAGCTCTAAGTAAGAAAAGAATCCTTGGGATAAAGTATCTAAACCATCTTCATCAGAACCTATTAAGCTTCCAACACTAAATTCAAGGGGTAAATTTATAACTGTACCATCACAAGTTGCCGTTTCGTTAGCAATTAAACCCAAGTAAACATTTCCATTATCAAAACCTACCACACTTTCTGAGCATACGAAAATATTACCTTCAAAATCTGGTGATCTGAAGTTACCGTCTTCTCTAACATCTATACCAGAAAAAGTAGAGTACGGACATTCTTCTCTACAATCTTCACATTGGCAATAAGTTTCAACTGGTGCACAATTACCATCGCCACACTCAACACCGCAAATTACAACGGTTAAACAGAATTCGCCTTGCACGCCATCCCATCCATCAACACCCATATAATAGGTTTCACCAGGAGTAAACTCTAAAGTTAACCAACCAGAAATCCAAGGCGGAACAGAGAATAAATCTTCATTGGCTGCAAGGTGATCACATTCTCCTGTAGCCGAATTCGGACAATCATCCATTTTGTAAATAGCTACTTGAGTATCTGCATCACCACCTATAATATTATTTGGATTTAAACCACAGTCATCGTTGTACGATCCATCGGAAGTCCAAATAGAATAGGCTACATCAGAACCATCCCCATTTAAATCAGGCACCGTCCAAGTATACCATACACTGTTTTCCCAAGTTTCAGAATCATCACCAAATAGGTTAGCATCTTCTTCATCAGGACATACGCCCATTTCTCCGGGTTCTGGCGGATCATCCACACCAGGTGAGGAACCAGTTAAATCAAAAGGTCCATTAAAAGTAAAGTCTCCACAACTGCCCATAAAAGCCTCGCTAATGTCTATTGCGCCTGAACATTCGTCATTAGGTGGTTGGGCAAAAAGTTGTTGCCCTGCCGTGCACAAAAAACAACAGATGAAGATGCCTAATAGTTTGTAAAAATTTTTCATATAATATTGTTTAAGTATTAAAAATCGGTTTTTAAAAATTTTGTTTTGAGGAGTATTTAGTTGGTTGAGCGAGTATGTATTTAAATTAAAATAATGTTTTCACTTCATTGACCACTCAAATATAAAAAATCTTCCATGCTATAAAAATAAAATTGTGGATAAATTGTAGAAGTGTTGAGTAGAAAATAAACTTATTTTATGATGTGAAAGTCGCATTTTAACGAAAGGGGCGAAAAATACAGAAGATAAACACTTTATCATTTGCGCTATGCTGAAAAAATTTAACAAGATTATCTAAAGTGGTTGATACTTTTCTATTTTTGAGAGCCTCCGTTTTACTTTGTACGAAGAACCGAAGTTTGCAAACTAGCCCCGATTGCACCTTATATCCGCATGTCTATGTTGAAAAAAACCGCAAAGCTTTATGGTTAAAAGCTTTGCGGACTAAATGATTTCACCTATTTTGGTGATGTTACAATCATTAGGTACGAAAATAGTAAAAAGTAAGCAGACCATTAACCCCTTTGGCGGAATTAATTTTGTATTTGAAACGCTGGATGAATTAGGCATAGATAAAATATTGGAAACAGACCTTCCTACC
>CALHDG010000117.1 GCA_938023075.1 uncultured Chitinophagales bacterium | reverse complement strand
CCTAATCGTATCATTTAAAATTGCAGTGATTCTATCATATAGTTTTGCCAAAGTTAATAAAAATCACTAATGGTTGTAGCATCCTACCATAACGGTTTGAAAGTTGACTCATGTAGTTTTCTTCTAATCTAACTTTTGATTGGGTTTTGGATTCATTTTGTTTTGGTTTTGAACAATCTGGCTTTTATGTAGAAAGGCATTTAAAATGGGATGAAGTTGGAAGTTTAGCCCCGATTTCCAAGCCAACAGCACTAATGTACATTGGGTTGTTTAGTAGCTAATTGTTGTTTTTCGAATGGAAAAATTCGTCATTCAAAATTCGGTGTTCGATATTCGATATTTTTTGGTTGACCATTTAATGAATAACGAATATCGATTAACGAATAATGAATTTTGAATTATTATTAATGTATAAATAAATGACATTAAATATGACGACTTAGATAGAATTGCAACGGTTATCCCGAAGCTTCGGCATTTGAGTGGAAAGCGGGGAGCCCGTTTCCAAGTGGCTGCATTCCTTTCGCTTCAAAAAAAATTGCCACTCTTATGCATTGCTTCTAATTTGTATTAGCTAATTTAAAGATGACACCTTTTTTAAAAGATGTCGCCTTTTGTTTTTTCAAAGATGACACCTTTTTTAAAAGATGTCACCTTTACCTTTTTTTCTATTTGCCAAAATTGTAGTTCAACTTACCTAATACCCGTCTACCAATTTTAGGCATATTTGGTAAATAGCGATATTTAGTATTGAGCAAGTTAGTAGCTGAAACGCCAATACTCAACCCAAAATCAAAGGTATAGCCTACAGAAGCATCCACCAAATTTCGCACTTCGGTGTCGCCCGTATACTGACCTGCATTGGCAAAATAGGAGTCGTCGTGCTGGAAAGACAGACTGCCTTTGAAGCCCAACTCTGGTGTGTAATTTGCCCCAACTCTAAATTTATTTTGAGGAATGTTTAAGTTGGTTTGCAAAGGTTCGCCTTCTATGCCAACTACGTTTTGCATAAATTCTACTTGAGATACCCAAGAGTAATTTCCAAACACCGAAACATCATTATTGATGTAATATTCTAAACCAATATCTGAACCGAAATAATCTCTTTGATCAAATGTACGGTAACCGGCAGAAATGTGGGTAGCACCGGTATTGGGAACTTGATCGGTAGGTATGGTAGCGTGAAAGGGAAGTTGTGCTAAACCCTCTGCTACGATAGCACCTCCATCGGCATAAGCCCCCTCAATAGAAGGCAACAAACTGGCAACTATTTCTTCAGCTGCTGCCTCTGGCTGTCCGGCAGCAATTAATGCTTCCGTAAGGGGAGCCGCGCTGGCATTGGCAACGGCTTTGCCAAATTCGGCTGGCAACTCTTCAAGCCCTATAAATGCGTAGGTTGGTGAAATGGCTGTAAATTGAGAATTGTTTTTTTCCGTTAAATGATAGATATCAAAACTAACTCCTAATTTATCGGCAATTAAACCTTTGTATCCAATTTCCCAAGTATCTTGAATTGAAATGGATGAAATTGGCGCATCGATTACCCCTAATGGCGTACGATCAAAGATGTTGAAACCGGGCGATAAGGTGCCTGTTGTACCTAAAGTATTTGGATCAAGATTAAGCAAAACCGATTCTACAAGTGCACCAATATCAGGAATATTAGCTCCCAAAGCAGCAGCAACGGTTTCATTAACAGACCCAAACGGCACGGCATGTGGTAAAGAGGTTAAGCCTGCCGGAATTCGTGGATCGAACCATTGTATAGTTGGTTCAGTAAACGTTTGGGGCGTTTTATTTCCATATAACCATATATCAAATGCGCCTGGTATAAGTGTGTTTAATGGGAAATCGATATTTAATTGAAGGTTAGATACCGTAGAGTTTGCTCTATTAAAAGATGCCCGGAGAGTATGTTTCGGATTGATTTTATATACCAAAGCTGCTCTGGGTGAAAAAGCCCCTTCATCAATAAAGTTAAAACGATCGTAGCGAGCAGCGAGCACCAAATCTAAGGATGTTAGTGGACTAAATTTACCTTGCACATAACCACCTACTACCGAATACGAATCGTCTTCTTCATTTCTGCCATACACTAAATTTTCGGTATTCTGACCTGCAAAGCGATAGTCAATTCCGGCTGTCCAACTGGAATTTAAAAAACTTTCTGTATCAAAATTATATTGAACCTGCCCTTCTACTTGGGTTCTGCCAACTGGCGTTCGTAAACCGGTTTGGTATAAAAAAGTAGGATTTTGTTTTGATCCTCCATCATTAAGCACACTAAATACTTGGGCAAATAAACCACCGGCTTGCACTCTTGCCTGCCCCCAAAATTCGGTGGATTGCGATAAACCTTCGCCTTGTTCATTATAAAAAACGGAGGAAGCCTGGTTGTAACCACCTGAAACGGTAATGCCTAAATCATTTTTTGGTCTGAATTCTAAAGTTGCATTGGCAGCGGCATTAAACCAATCGGCTTGCATGGGGTTTCCGTCACCATCATCGTCTAATTCTTCAAAAGAGATCAATTGCTCAGGTGGTAACAATACATCTACTACTCCATTGGTAACAGCCGGTTGAAAAATACCGGTAGTAGTAAACCGGGCTATTTGCAAGGTATCATCCGGATCATTGGGATCTAGGGTAAACTCGTTCCCTCTTCTATATTGTGCATTAATTTTATAGCCAAATTTATCATTATCCGTTTTGCCGGCATGCCTTACCGCCGCTCCTATAGTACTTAATTCACCACCAACTAATTCTACGCTGGTTCCTGGAAAATCAATCGGGTTTTTGGTAATAAAATGAACGACTCCCTGAGTAACACCCGGACCATATAAGGCAGAACCCGCTCCTCTTACAACTTCTATTTTCTGCAAATCCATATTGCTAATACCGGCACCGTCGGTTTGGAACGTACCTATACCCGGACCAATTAAACTTCGGTAATCCATAATAGGGAAAACCGAGGTGCCAAACAAACCGGCACTGCCTCGCATAGATATATTGATTCGGTTAGCCGATTGTTGTTGTATCTGAACACCTGGAGTACTAATTAAATTTCTGGTAGCATCTGTAGCATTGGCAGTATTTTCTAGTTTTCTTGCCGAAATAACTGAAATGGAAGCGGGTGCTTCTTGCACTTTTTCTCGCTTACGAGAGGCTGATATCACAATATCATCTAATATGTTGGTTGATTCTGTCATACTGATAGTACCCAAGTTGCCTGCTTGAGTAACCGTTACTGGTGTATTGGGGTAACCGAGATAAGATACTTCAATATCAAAGGGAAATTCGCGGTCTGTTTTTATGGTAAATTTTCCATCGATATCGGTTGCGGTTCCAATAGTAGTGCCTACAATAACTACATTGGCACCAATAAGCGGTTCGTTATTTTCGTCGGTAATTGTACCAGTAATTGTATTTTGGGCGTTTGCGCTATTCAATTGAAAAAGCATAGCCATGCAGAAAAAAAAGAGTAGATATATTGTTTTTTTCATTGTTAAATTTTATTGATCTTTGTACAAGATATAACTTTATTTTAATTATTGCAGTTGTAACCTTAATAAAATTATGTCAATAGCATAAAAACTGTTGTCTTGTAGAGATGATAACTTGGTAGAACAGCGAGATTTGTAAATCTAGCTCCGTAGAAGCGACAGCAACTTAAATAGTACAAAAAGCAAAGTAAGACTATGTAAAGTAAGACTACATTAGATGAAGATTATATAAGGCATTGTAATACTACAAATTTTTTAAAATATGAATATTAAATTGCTCAAAAACGTACTTTAACCACAATAAAAATAAAATTGGGAATGAAATAATTCCTAATTTATTCCATTCCCAGCTGGTTTTATAATCAAAGTGCAATAAATGCATAATCGATTTTGTCAATCCACATCCATAGCACTCTACATTAAAAATTAATTGAGATAAACAGATAGATTGTCCGCTATCAAAAAAATCTGCCGGTAATATTATCAGTATGATAGGAATACCCACTAATAATATAGCCAATACTATCTGCTTTAAATTCAAGCGTTTTAAATAAATTTAAACTTAATTCTGAAGTAATGTTTCAGGATCGTATTCGCTTCCATCAGCAGGACCTAAATCACCGGTAGCAATTCTAATTAAATCAATTAAAGCCCAAACACCACAGCCACCCAATGTAAATATTTGAGCAATACCTATACCAGTATACCCTAAATAAAACCGATGAACACCAATTACACCAACAAAAATAGCCAGCAGTAAAGCCACCAATTGACTCTTTTGTCCTCCTGTACTATTTTGAGGTGTTGTACTTTCTTTTTGGTTATGCTTTTTCAGCTTTCGTTCAAATTTATCTACCTTTCTTTCTATTCTTTTAATCTGTTTTTTTGAAAGTGGTTTCGTTACTGATAAATTGACCAACTTAGACTTATTTAAATTTTCGATAAGTTGTTCCGAATCTTCATTTATTAATGTTTTTATTGAAGCAGTTGCAGATTCTAAATCAAAATTTTCATTAATTTTTGATGATGAATTAGATGAAATAAACTGACCCATATTAAATGAGTTTGTAGAAGCAATTTCAGGTTGAGTTTTAGAAATACTGTTGATTGAATTTAAAACAATTGTATTTATCGGATCAACACTTTCAAGCTTTTGCACAGTACTTTCAACTGTTTTAGTATAAGCTTTGAAATTTTTGTGTTGTTTCTTTTTGAGTTTTAAAGCAAAGCTTTTTTTAACCTTGTTTTTCTTATTAAAATCTGGACAATAAGTTAAACTGTTAGTTGATGAACAGGCATTCAATAAAAAAATGATCGTTAAAAATGTAAATAATTTTAATAAATTCTTCATATCACATTAATTAGTTTAAAAAATATTTCCAAATATATACTTTAAGTTCATTTTTTCACTATAAATTAAAAAATATTTTTGGAGAGGTAAAAATTATATGGAATCTTGTTGTGAATAATTTTTTTGTCTAAAGCTTGAAAGAATTCGACAGATTATCTTTCAAGTCCGATAACGAAACATCCAAATTTTAGCATTTTTAGTTGATCACTGTTTAATATATAGTGCTAAAAATCCGTTATCAAACCTACGCAAACCTTAAAATACTAATAAAATACCTTTTACTTAAATAGCCTTTCTAATAGTTTTTGTATCTATGTACGGTAAATTAACCATTTTATACATTATAAATAAATACAATAATTATGCAATTAACCATTGGCAATCTTACAAACACTCTACTATTGAGTATTGGTGTTTTTTTTATTTCGTTTAGCGTTTTGGCTCAAACATCTGAAAATTCTCAAACTACAAGAGGTTTGGAGTTTAGTATTTGCCGAGGTGAAATGGTTCACTTATCTGCCATTAACCAACCTCCAACTGTTATACAAGTTGTTGATGAAAACGCGCTTCCTTCCAAACCGAAAAACAGTCTTGAAAATACATCCACCTTGCCCGTTGAGCCAACTGGTCCGATGATTGATTATAATTGTTCACCACCGGTTTTGGAAGTTACACCAAATACAGACTGGACATTAGATGAAAATGGGGTGGTGGTTTTATTACCCACAGAAACAACAAGCTATAAAATCCAATATCTTTCCGTTGATGAATGCCCAAACGGACGACCTACTAATGTTACGGTAAATGTTGCTTGTAGCGCACAAAACAACAGCATGATTGACAATTTTTTATGGTTAAACGAATTAGTAAATGATGAAGGTTGTGGCATTAGCCTGATAGACGTTTATGAGAAAAACAATTCGAAATTTGTATATGTAGAAGCGATAAAAGGAAAGGTACTCTATTATGAAGATGGAAGTGTACTTTGTTCAGATGCTAATTTATGTTTAGATTTTTATAACCTATCTAATAAAAAAAATACTTGGTCTTGTAAACAGGCAAAAGAAAATGAAGAGGCAATTAATCAAATTTATGATACTTACCCTTGGTTAGAAAAAGAAGTAGATAAAGACAATTGTACCGGTGAAACGATTACGGTTTATGATGATGGAAACTTTGTATTTATTGTAGTGTATAATGGATTGGATGGCTATCAAATTTTTGATGAAACCGGTTTATATAGTTATTTTTCTGCCGTCCGTTTTAGTTTTTTAGATGACTTTGAGCCTTTTAAACGATATAGTTGGGCTTGCAATGGCGATTTTTCGGTTAGAAAACCGGCAACTAAAGCCATCGTTACCAATTCATTTAAGCTTTATCCTAATCCAACAAAAAATAAAGTGTTTTTAAGTTTAAACCTTACTAAAATACCTTTTTTCAGCAAACCTATGGTAAAGGTTTATACAACTACCGGACAATTACTGATGCAAACTCAAGGCAATGAAGAAGATTTTTTCGCTAACATTGTAGAGCTTGATGTAAGTAGTTTAACTAATGGCATGTACTTAATTGAATTACAATCAAATGATCATTTTTCTTATGAAAAATTATTGATAGAATAGTGAATATATTATTTATAAATATCACTCCTACTAAAACGTGCAAAGGTATTTATCATTAAAAAAGCCGCAGCGTAATGCTGCGGCTTTCTAATTCTATATCTTAATTCTAATACGACCATAAATCGTGTTCGTATTCGAATAATTTACGTTTAATATTTTCTGATTCGATTAATTGATCTACACCATTGGCGATGTAATCTTTAATACGCATATCTCTAACATTGCCTTCTTGATAAATATAACTCGAGAAGTAACGCATTTCCAACAAATCTTCCCAAGTCATGCGTTGTGCATCGTTAAATTGGTTATATGCCTCATATCTTGCCAAATCTTGACGGATTGAAGGATAATAAACCCAAAACATCGCCTGCTCTCCTCTAAAATTGTCATTGTCATCATATACATCCATAATAGGAGCAAGTGCTAAGATACGTACAACCATTTGAGAGGCTTCTTCATCAAACACCCAATCTTCTTTAATTCTAATTTTTGTAATTAGCTCTGGATTAAATTCATTACTTACTACTTCAGTTTCATATTCTTCTGTAACCGGATTATATACTTCAACGGTTTCTGTTGCTCCTAATCTACCCATTACTTCTTCTGCCGTAGCTTCTAAGGTAAAATCATCATCTACAAAAATTTTAACCTTGTCGCTTTTATTAATAATATCTAATAAAATACCAACAAAGGGTTGGTCAGGATATGAAAAGGTTAAATTCATTTTTTCTCGAGTATCAATTACTCTCCAAATTCGCTTCGACCATAACACATCTGCCTCTCTAATATTATCATATTTTAAAACCTCCCGCTCTTTTACCCGCAACTTTTCATATATCCCATCTTGTACTAAAGGTTCTTTTACAAATTGTCCTTCCTCATAATTAGGTGGTGCCTGTACATCGGTTCCTCCAATATCATCTCCACCTCTCGGTAAATTTCTATTAGGTCCACTACCTGTTGTTGTGCTTCCGCCGGTAGTAGTTGTTCCGCTAGTTCCCCTGTTTAGATTGCTTGAAGGATTAGACGAATTTTGCTGTCCATAAATATTACCTGTTCCTTCGTTGGACGGTTGAGAAATTGAACTCGGATTAAAAGGCTCAGGTGCCGAAACAGGCGCATCAATTGTTTGCGGTGTTGTTACCGGCGGTGGAGCTGGAGTAGATACGGGTGCTGGTGGTGGCGTTTCAATTTTCTCCTCTTCATCGTCATTACCCATCATCATCCCTTTTGGCTGAGCCAAGGCAGAAAATTGAACACTCAACAGTGCGCACATTATCAATAATATAAAATTATATTTATTCATTATTCTAAACTTTTAGTTATTTAATACTGAAAGCTATGGTTCCTAAATTACGTTTATTTCCATCAGGACCTCTTACAATTACATCATCAAAAAAGTAAGAATCACCTGGCTTTGCTTGGCTCATCAGTGCTTTAACATCACTGGTAAACAATGGACTTGGGTTACTTTTAGTTTGTAGATCATCGCGCTTTGGAGCATAAGTAACTTCGCAACTTAACACTTCAAACTTTGCATCAAATAAGAAATCATACAATTTTGCTACAATTCCTTTTTGAACTTTAAACTCGCCACTTTTTATTTTTCCACCGGATTTACCTGCTAATTCAAGCACTGGATTCGGAATAAACTTAGCTCTAAACTCCTTAGATTCCGTATGTGAGCCACCTGCTCTGTCATATTCTGGTTTTGGTCCGGTTATCGTTATTTTGGTTAACTTAGATTTGGTAGAGGCTTCCTTTACACGTACATTAAATTTACCATTTCCAAGTGGTGTAATGGTTCCGCCTAAACCTGCAATTGAAGCCGTAATCTTATCACCGGCAATTCCAGAAATACCACATTCAATCGGGTTATCCACACCAATATAAAATACATTCATTTTAGTTGGAGAAACA
Organism: uncultured Chitinophagales bacterium; assembly: GCA_938023075.1. GTDB lineage: Bacteria > Bacteroidota > Bacteroidia > Chitinophagales > JAHDHT01 > CALHDG01. The sequence continues at coordinate 6,942 of CALHDG010000117.1, read as the reverse complement.
ACTGCTTTGTATTCTTGCCGGAATGGAGGTACTACTTCATAACTAAATTTCTTTTTGTATGATTTAGTTTTTCCAAATTGATCTTGAGACCTAATTTCAACATCAAGCGTTTTTTTACCCGTTCCTTTGGTATTCATTTCAAACTTAGCTCTTCCATTGGCACCTACTTTCTGTCGTTTTCCGTTAACTAAAATTTCTGGTTTAACAGCCTCACTTGCCGAAGCAGATAAAAATAGTTCTAAAGACAATGGATCACCATCAATAAATGTTTCTGCGTTTGGTATAATTGCAGTTTCAAATTCATCGAAAATTACATCTTCAACACCTACTCTTTTACTTAACTTTTCAACCACAACTGTTTCCGCAGATTTTACCAAACTTTCATAACGGGTAAGCTCAGTCAAAGCAGCAACTGCAGGCAGTTGATAAAAGAAATCCCTTTCACCTTGTTCTTCTGTAAATTCAGGAATTAAGGATGTAACAGCCTGCAATTCTACAGGTGCGTCAGCAAAATAATCTAAAAATTGTTGACGGGTGCTACTCATCAATTCCCTAAGATCTTCGCTTTTAGGTTCGAGTCCTTCATCAGGCACACCCTTTACAAAAAATCTTGTTGTTGCATCTTGTGAAGAAGCATTTACTAAACCTCCTCCAGATTTTTCACGAACCTCATCTGAAACACTTCTATCTGTAAACTCTTTAAATTCACTTTTCAATTGCTGTATTTGTTCTACTACATTTTGGCTAAGTTCAGAAGCATTTCTTGCTTTATCCAAGTGTTCTTGTCCGTCACCTCCACGTTTTTCAACAGCCGCTTCAAAAGCATTATAAGTAGAATTAATTTTGCTTTGGACAGTAGTATTACTGGCTTCCATGCTATTATTAAAGCGTTTAAAGGCTTCAATAATTTCGGCTGATACGTTTAAGGCTAATAAGGCAGTGAGCACCAAATACATAATGGAGATCATCTGCTGCCGCGGTTCCTTTGGTATTGACATTAATTAATTTCTGTTTTTTTAATTGAATAAAATAGTTAATTAATCTCTTAGCCTCTGTTAGAACCATTTTGCATAGCGGCTAACATATTGCCGTATACATTATTTAAATTAGTTAGGTTTTTGGTTAAACCTGACATTTGCTCTTTATACTTTTTAGTATCTTCTAAAGAATCATCTAAATTTTGAATAGCTGCAGATAAGTTGCCATAAAACTTATTCATATTCTTTAAATGGCTATTGGTATCTTGCAATTCTAACTCATACACTGCGTTAAGTGCCGAAAGATTTTTAGTTACTTGAATAACCTGTTGCTGGTAACCTGCGGTTTCTTCCGTTGAAATAGATAAACTACCGGCAACTGCAGCGGCTTGGCTGTAAGCATCTTTTACTTGTGTTAAGGCATCGGCAGCTTCTTTTGCTTTGGTATTATACTCGTTAGTAGCACTTACCGTATCGGTAACGTCAGATAAACGATCCATACTGCTTCCAAATTCATTCAACGATTTTCCGAAACGATCAATAGTAGTTTGATTGATGCTGCTGTTAGCTAACATTTGATCTAACTCAGCAGTTTGGCTTTTTCCAGCAGCCCCACCACCGGCAACCGCACCACTATACTTATCTAAGTTAGGATACATTTTCTCCCAATAGTAATCTTTTTTGGGTGGTACCAAACCTTGAATTAAGAAAATAATTGCTTCCATCCATAAACCAACGCTTAGCATTTGATCTGGATTAAAACCGAGTACATTTTGGTGGGTGATTTTACCTAAAGCCCCTAACATAATAATAGCGGCTCCAACTCCTATAATAACATTTTTTAGATATTTGAATCCTGCATTTTCAAAAATTGCTCTCATTCTTTAACTTCTACTTTTTTTGCGAATGAATTGATGATCATTCAGCTTTTATATTTTAATTAATTGTTGCTTTAATAAATTGAGTGTTGCGTGGATTATTTACTGATAATCATTTAATGAACGACCTAAGAAAGTTAAAGCATTTCTAAAACCAATATACGATTTTACAGAATCTTCATACTCCCAATGACGCGTACCGGTTTGCAGATAAAAAGCAATATCTTTCCAAGAACCACCTCTTAACACTTTTCTGGTTAAGGTCGGGTTATCCCCTTCTCTTGAATCATAGCGAATATCAGGATTCATATCAAATTGAAAAGAATAAGCATTTTCGTGGAAAGCACTTGAAGTCCATTCAGCCACATTACCCGACATGTTATATAAACCGTAATCATTTGGATTATAAGCATCGGCTCTTACGGTATAGAAACCTCCATCTTCAGTATAATTACCTCTACCTGGTTTAAAGTTAGCTAGAATACAACCTTTTTTATTTCTTAAATACGGACCACCCCACGGATATGGAGAATTGGTTAAACCACCACGTGCGGCATATTCCCATTCATGCTCAAAGGGTAAACGGAAGTTTTCGCCCATCGTTTCGCCATTGGTATTTTTAAAATCATTCCAAAACTTCGTTCTCCACGAACTGAACGCATTGGCTTGATCCCAACTAACCCCAACTACCGGATAATCGTCAAATGCCGGATGCCAAAAATAGTTTCTGGTCATCGGTTCATTATATGAATAAGAGAAATCTCTAACCCAAACTAAGGTATCAGGATAAATTTCGGTTACGTTACTTTTTATGTAAGAAGAACGAGGCTTATCTCTATTAGAAGGACGAGCGGCTTCATTCCAATCAAACCAATCATACTCATATACTAAGTTTCTGGTGTCTAATTCTTTTTTACCATTAAACTGCTCACTTTCATCATAATACATGTCAGACAAAGCAGCTTGATCTTCCGGGTCATCCCAAAAAATCTCATAAGTCCAATCTAATTTTTGTGAACCATCTTCGGATTCTTCCCAATGGTCTAACATAACGTGGGCAATAGAATCGCGCACATAACTGGTAAATTGGCGATACTCATTATTGGTTACTTCGGTATCATCCATGTAGAAACCTTGAATGGATATTTCTTTACTGCGTTGTTGTAAAGCAAAGGAAATATCTTGATCGCTTGACCCTATAATAAAATGTCCTGATGGAATATAATTCATACCATAAGGGTTAATACTCTTCCAAGACGGACGCTCTAAAACGCCAAGCAACTGACCATTGTAACTTTGTTGGCAGCCTGTAAAAATGGCTGCTGACATTGCCAACAATAAGACATATTTAATATTTTTCATATTATTTTTTTTATACTGCTTAAAGAAGCCCACAAATTTAGTTTTAAAAATCAGATTTAACAAAATTAAGTAGCATTTCATCATACACTAACGTAATAATTATTTGTTTTGTTATGGAATAAATCAAAATTAACTATTCATTTTCAGCTTCAACATCTTCGGTCTAAACCTATAATTTCTCTTCATTCCAATTTGTTAATAGTTAATCCAATCATTATTCATTATAAAAATCTTGGATTATAAATAATTTTACTTTTGGGGGATGGTATTAGATTCTTAAACCGGTATTTTAACGCAAATTCGTGACTTCCATTGTGTGTTTGTTTAATGGCAGACAATCCTAAATCATAGGCATAATGCACTACAAAATTTTCCAAAACTTCAAAACCTAACATAAAAATAAGCGCATCGTTGCTTCTTTTACTATACCCTCTGTAGCCCAAACCCAAATGTGCTCTATTCATTTCTACGGGTACAGTTACATTTAGTTGATGCTCTTTTAAATCAGAGTGCAAAAATAACGCAGGTTTAATTACGATATTATCTAAGACCTCAAAATTTGTTTTTAGTTGAATGTTATATTGAGGATTTGACCGGAATGCCACACTTTCGTTCGTATTGCCCTCGTTCAACACTGCATTCACCACATAATTTGCGGCTATCCCTGCTTCTACATAAGGCGAAGCAAAATATAAACCAAGCCCCACATCGGGTTGAAGGCTTCTACCTAATTCATTATTCAACAGTTCGTCATTATGATTAATAATATCTTCATACAAACCATCTGTAGTAATCAACTGACTGCCATCAAATTCAAATTGAAAAGCCCCTATATTAATGCCGGCAGCTAATACAGCCGATTGGTTAAACCGATATTTATAACTATACAATAACGCTGCCTTTGTTAAACGGCTTAAGCCAATTTGATCATTACTTAATATTACCCCGAAGCCACTATTAAAATAATCAATGGGCAAATCGGCAGTAAGCACATAACTTTGAGGTGCGCCTTGCAAACCCAACCACTGCGAACGGTAAACTAAATTGAGGTTTACATCGGGTTGAAAACCAGCATAAGCTGCATTTAACAACAATGGAAATTGGTGTACTTGGCTAAATTGATATTCTTGCTGCCCCCATACCAATTGTTGAGACACGCAACAGAAAACAAATAGTAAGCCTTTTACAATATTTTTGAAGCCGGTAAACACTTTTTATAAACGGTGAAATGGTACTTTTATTAGAAATATTCAATTATTTATTCATAGAATAATTCCTTCCAGAAAATTAGACGATAAAGATGCCTAAACGTAATCAAATTAATTAATCTTTTCAAAGGATGTGATGTTGACCACACCTGTTATTAAGTAGATAGTTAGGTTTAACAACTACCACTGTAGTCGTTAAGCCTTTTGGCAACTTCATCATTCAAAATTTAGTACTCTATATTGGATATTTTTGTATTGAAATGATGAATATATAGCAATGACTACCGACCATTATTATACCAAACAGTTCAATTGTACAATGTGCAATTAATGTGCAATTAATGTGCAATTCAAATAAGAAAAAATCAATTTAAAATTATGATATTCAATGCTATACAAAAAAATAATAATTTTATAATAATTAACAATAATGTGCAATTAATGTGCAATTCAATGCAGCGCATAATAGACCCCAGCACCTTTAGATTGGTTAGAGGTAATGATGTTTAACTCTACTAATTTAGCTAAATCTTTTGTAGCGGTATTACGGGCACAATTATTAATGTCTTGGTAAATTTTATTAGTAATTTTTTCGTTAAGCTGTAAATATTTAATGGCTTTTAACTGCCGTTTGTTCAGGTCTTTTTTAGTTGGGTCAACTTTTTGGGGGTTAAGTTTTGCTTTGGGTTTAAACAGCGTAAACAATATGCCACCGCTAAGTTCGGTAATTTGAGGTTCGGGCAAGGCAGCTTTTTTACAAGCTTCTATTACTTTTAAGGTTCCTCTTCCCCAAGCCTCAATATAGCCTGCGAAAGCACATACCTCAGCAATTAATGGGTTACGAGGTTTTGAAGGATGCGTTTGTTTTAAATCAGCAATACTTAAACCGGCTGGCAAACTACCGTCGTTCCAAAACGCAATGGCTTCATCGTATACCCGAATTTGGGTAATGGCAAAGGCACAAACGGTTTTCAAAAATGTATCCCGCCAGCTACTTTTCCATTCTATGTTTTGATTTTCGTGCAAAAAAAATTAAAGTTGTTATGTATTCTGTTTTGCAATTTAACTAATTTAAATTTGGAAGCCTGATAATTTATTATCGAATAGCCGTGATATAAATATTCGTAAATGCTGCTCTTTTTTAAGTATATTATGCACAGAAATGAAGTTTACACTTATCCGGTTGAGTTTTTTACTTTGTTGTTGCCTTTTGTTGGGGCAAAACAGGCTTGTGGCTCAAGAAATTGTTAATCTGCCCAAAAACCACAAAAACGTTCTCATTCCTTTTGAATATGTAAATAACTTCATCATTGTAAAAATTCGTTTAGAAGGGCTAATGACTTTAAACTTTGTGTTAGATACCGGAGCGGAGCAAACTATTATTACCAAACGACAAGTGACCGATTTATTAAAAATTAATTATAACAAAAAATACACCTTTTATGGCGCGGATATGAGCAGAGAACTGCACGCTTATCTTGCCCGCTTTGTCAACTTTAATATAGGTGAATTGTACTTCACCAATCAACCCATTTTTGTATTAGAAGAAGATTATTTACAATTAGAAAATTTTGTAGGGATAGATATTCACGGTATTTTAAGTTTTAGTCATTTTTATAAGTTGTTGGTACAACTTAATTATAAAACCAAAACGCTGAAGCTATATGAAAGAAAGCATTTAGATCAGCTAGTTCAATCTTATCAACAATTACCGATTAGAGTAAAAGATAACAGACCTTATCTACATACAGATATTGTTTTACAAAATAAAGATACCGCTCAAGTTCAATTGTTAATCGATTCCGGCTCATCTTTAGGTTTAGTATTGCATAATTATACACATCCTAAAATTAAGTTACCGGAGCACCACGTAAAAGGTAAAATTGGGGTAGGTATGGGTGGCAAAGTAGAAGGCTATCTCGGCAGAATACATCGTTTAAATATTAAACCCTATCAACTCTATAATTTATTAACTCAATTTCAAGTAGTACCCCATACCGCCGATACAGCTAGTTTAGACGGACGCCACGGTTTTATCGGCAATTTAATACTCGATCGTTTTACAATGGTATTTGATTTTGTCGGTAAACATGTTTATTTAAAGCCGCTGAAAAAATTAGACTTAAGCTTTCCGGTAGATTTGAGTGGCTTGGTGTTGTATGCAACTGGCAGGAATTTAAGACAGTACGTGGTGGAGACGGTGATCTCTACCTCCCCCGCCGAAGAAGTTGGCATTCAAAAAGATGACCTACTATTAAAAATAAACGGCTTACCTACCAAGCTGTTTTCTTTAAATACCATTAGCAAAAAAATGACCAAAGCACGAAAGAAACCGTTGAAGCTAATGCTCAAACGAAACGGACAAAAAATTAAGCGCCTGTTGTATTTGAGGGAATATATTTAGGGTTTGAGTTCATCCATTTTTTCTAAGAGCCATTTTTTGTCAGCATTGTATTCTTGTTGTTCTAATTTTTTTCGGAGTTTGGGTGAAGTCATTCTGCCTTCGTTGTGTTTAAA
>CALHDG010000116.1 GCA_938023075.1 uncultured Chitinophagales bacterium | reverse complement strand
TATTGAAAATAGTTCTGTATATGTAGGTAATGTTAATAGTAGCAACCCTAACGACTATACCAAGATAGGTGATTTGAACAATCTTACTGTAAATGAATTGTCTAACCTCAACTTGCAAGGTCGCTATGTAATGGTACATCGCAATAATAGCAACTTTTTGAGTTTGGCTGAGGTAGAAGTTTATGGCACACTGTCACGGGCAGGTAACAAACTTAGCCATAATGGTGGTATCAACATCTACCCCAATCCTGCAAATGAAGTGCTTAATATTGAGTTCCAAAAGCCGGCAGAAAAAGGCAGTGTTACTGTTTATGATTTACTTGGCAAACAAATATTTACGCAAAACGTTGAGGCAAAAACGAATAATGTTCAAGTGCCGGTTAACCAACTGATGCCGGGCACTTATATTATGCTATTGCAATTTGATGATGGCACTTATGAAATTGAGCGTTTTGTAAAACTTAGTAATTAAAATAGAAGGGCATTGAAAATAAAGTAATGCGGAGAAAATAAATCTACTTTTTATGTTAAAGTCATTTTTTGATAGACGAGGCGAAAAACGTAGTCATAGTGGGGAACTAAGACGAGGCGTTTCAATCCCGAAGCTTCGGGAAAAAATGGCAAAGACAGAAATGTAGATTTATTTTTGTAGCATTCCTTAGTTTTATTCAAGTTGATGCTGTCGGAAAATTAGGAGTGAAATTTGAAATGTGTAGGAGTTGAGTTGATTAGGCAAGGCATCCCAAACCTTCGGGATGGCTGATGTGCTAAAAAAGTTAAAGTTTGAGCTACTAGCCTTCACTGTAAAACAGTAAAGCCACTTTAAAAAAAAGCATTATATTTGATAAATGAAAACATTTTTATTTATACTTGGCATTTCAGTTTTTTTCATTGCTTGCACAGGTGGCAATTTTCAAGATAAAAAAGCTCTGCATAAAAAATTTGAAAAATTGCTTACTTATGAAAACCTAAGTTATGGTTTCAGCTCTTCTTATAAAAGTGGCGTTTCTTACAAGTTTATTACAATCAATTTTGATGTGGACGCTAATTTATCTGACAGCTTTAAAGAAAAAAATGCATTAGCAAAAAAGCTCGCCAAATTAGCTTTTGAACATTATGCATCAGATAAAGAATATGACGGTATTAAGATTAGTTTTGAACAAAAGAAAGACAATAAAAGAGTTTGGGAAATAGAACATCAATTTCTGTTTGAAGAACTGTAAGTACGATATTATTTAGTTTTGTCTATTAGTGTGAGGGCATTAAAAGAACTGCTCCATTTCAGTTGATTTTAGTTTTTCACTCCAATCCATCATTTCTATTTGATCTCTACTTGTTAATGTCACTAAGTTTCGAACTTTAGTTAAACAGCCAGAATCGACAAATTTTTGTAATAAGCATATATGCCATACCATAATATCTAATTCAGAAAATTACTCCTATCTTTACCCACTTAAATTCAATACTACCATGAACAACGTTTTTGAGGAAGCGAAGAAAATATTAGAAGATATTCAAGGGATTAACATTAACTCGGCGGATGAATTAGAGCAGTTTCGCATCAAGTATATAGGATCAAAAGGTTTAGTCAAAGGCTTATTTGCGAATATGAAAATGGTGGCAAATGAGCAAAAGCGTGAATTCGGGCAATTGGTGAACAAGGTGAAATTAACGGCGGAAGAAAAATTTAATACTTTAAAAACGACTTTACAAGATACATCAACCACTCAAAAACAACAATTGGATTTAACCTTACCGGTTAATACACAGTTAAAGGGTAGTCGCCACCCGCTTTCTATCGTTAAAAATGAGATTATTGACATTTTTGCCCGTATCGGTTTTGTAGTAGCTGAAGGACCGGAAATTGAAGATGATTGGCATAACTTTACGGCATTGAATACGCCACAAGATCATCCGGCGCGCGATATGCAAGATACCTTTTACATTCAACAAAACCCCATTGCCTTGTTGCGTACCCATACTTCATCGGCTCAGGTAAGAACAATGGATCGACAAAAACCACCTATCCGTATTATTTGTCCGGGAAGAGTGTATCGCAATGAAACCATTTCCGCAAGAGCACACTGTCAGTTTCATCAAGTGGAGGGTTTGTATATTGATAAAGGTGTTTCGTTTGCCGATTTAAAACAAACGCTGCTCTATTTTGCAAAGTCTTTTTACGGACAGGATACCAAAATTCGTTTGCGCCCCTCTTACTTTCCATTTACCGAGCCTTCGGCGGAGATGGATATTAGCTGCTTCATCTGCAACGGCGAAGGCTGTTCTATTTGTAAAAAAACAGGTTGGGTTGAAATTTTAGGTTGTGGTATGGTTGATCCTGCTGTATTGACAAATTGTAATATCGATCCGGAAATATACAGCGGCTATGCTTGGGGCTTGGGTATTGATCGTACTGCCATGTTAAAATATAAAATTGATGATATTCGTTTATTTTTTGAAAATGATGTACGTTTTATACGGCAGTTTGCTTCGGCTTAGTTAGTGTTTACCTATTTTGCTTTCACCTCAATGGTCAAATCCAATGCTGTTGCTACTAAAGCAAAGTTAGAAATACGTATATCTTCTCCATTCTCTATTCTTGAAATATACGGACGTTGTTTTCCAATTCTTTCAGCAAGTTCATTTTGGCTCATCTTCAGTTCTTTCCTTCTATGTTTAATTATTTCACCGAAGTAGAAGGAAAATGCTTCCTCTCTAAACTTTTCTCTTCGTTCAGTTCCTCTTTTTCCGTATCGCTCGTCTAAAAGTTCTTTTGCATTCTTTGCTTTCATAATTATTTATTTTCACTTAAATACATTTCAAGAATTCGTTCAGCTTGTTTAATTGCTTTAGCATAGTCTTTGTTTGATTTTTTTTGAAATCCATAAAGGCAAACCGCTTTTTGACATTCATTGAAATTAAGATGATCAATTGCAAAAATTATTACTCTATATTCATTTCCTGCTTTAATACGAAGTTCATAAAATTTGCTTGATTTTAATTTCTTTACAAAATTTGTATTAATTATTCTTACCTCAGTAATTACATCAATCAATTGAAAGAATTTATCAACTACTCTTTGGTTTTGGCTATCAATAAATTCCAAACACGCTTTGGTAATCTCAATATCTCTCACGATACAAATGTAACGAATTCATTACTTAATTGGTTTGTGGAATCCAATATTTTTTGTAATGAAGCATAGAAAACTTTATAAACCCTAATTAAGTACAATCTTTTTCTTCTGCCCGCATTATTTGGGCTAAACCTTTGCAATTTATATATTTGCGTAAAAATTTGAATTCTATAAATTATGGGAAGAGCATTTGAATTTAGAAAAGCCAGAAAATTTAAGCGGTGGGCAGCCATGGCTAAAACCTTTACCCGTATTGGCAGAGAAATATCGATAGCGGTAAAAGAAGGTGGACCCAATCCAGAAGGGAATATGCGCTTGCGTACGGCTATTCAAAATGCCAAGGCTGCTAACATGCCCAAAGACAATATTGCACGGGCAATAAAAAAAGCCAGTGAAAAAGATTTTGAAGGATATAAAGAAATTGTATACGAAGGCTATGCACCCTATGGTATAGCAGTATTAATAGAAACGGCAACCAATAATCATTTGCGCACGGTAGCTAATGTGCGAAGCTGTTTTAATAAAAATAATGGATCCTTGGGTACAAGTGGCTCAGTAGAATTTTTGTTTGAACGAAAATGTTTTTTTCAGGTAAAAAAGACGGAAGACATTGATTTGGAAGAGTTAGAATTTGAATTGATAGACCATGGCATGGAAGAAATGTTTGAAGAAGAAGGCGATGAAAATGCAGAAAATGAAGATGCCAAAGGACCAAGCATTATGGTTTATGGTTTGTTCCCCAATTTTGGTAGCTTACAAAAAGCATTAGATGATAAAGGACTTACAGTGATCACTTCTGGTTTTGAACGGGTACCCATGGAACTAAAAAATTTAGACGAAGAGAAAGAAGCGGAGGTGGACAAGCTGATTCAGAAGTTAGAAGAAGATGATGATGTACAAAACGTATATCATAATATGGGCTGATATTACGAGCGGGCGCACTTTATAAACTAGCCCCGATTTCCAAGCCAACAGCATTATTGTACATTGAGTTGTTTAGGAGCTATGAGTAGTTTTTCGAATGGAAAAATTCGTCATTCAAAATTCGGTGTTCGATATTCGATATTTTTTGGTTGACCATTTAATGAATAACGAATATCGATTAACGAATAATTAATGTTGAATTATGTTAATGTATAAATAAATGATATTCAATATATCTAAGAACACTTAGATAGTTCTATGCGAGCCACACACTTTCGCTTCAAAATATATATTTAATTTTAGGTAGTAATACGATTATTGCTTTATTGCTTTCAAATAATGTACTTGCAAATCATTAATACTTAGCGACACAAAATAATGTCCTTTCGTTAAAGTATCTGGAACTTCCCAAAAGGCTTCATATTTACCGGGTGCCATTGTTGCACTAGTTAATTCACTCACTCGTTTTCCTATTATATTAAACACGCTTATGGATACTTTCGCTTTTTTAAATACACCATATTTTATGGTTAGTTGATTGCTAAAGGGGGTTGGTAACAATTCATAAATCATACCCTTGTCAATATGTAAATCGTTAATGCCAACCGGTAAGCCTTCGCCGTTAATCACAATATCCCAAGTACCTTCTAATTGATTGGCAGCATTTTTTTGAAGCGGAATAATTCGTTGGCTGGCATCAAAATCGCCTGAATCAATGGAAGCAGCAGCATCTGAAGGAATATCTTCATCACCTTCAAAATAAAGTTGGGTAGTTAAGGTGTTAAAACCGGGTGGTGTAATTTTAAAGTGAATATGTGCCGGACGAAATTGGCTACCATTTAAATATTTACCCGGCTTTAAGGTTTCGAATAAATAAAAACCTTGTTCATTGGAGTTGGTTACGCCTCTAAAATTAAACCCTCTATTATCATAATCACCACTTGGATTGGCATGCCAAACATCAATGGTAGCATTGGGTATATATTTATTGCAGGAGAGATCAAAAATTCGTCCACTAATAATAAGCGGTTCACCACCAACATCAGTCCCTTGCACTTTATTGTCAATCAAAGCAGGTGGATTATCTGAATAGAAAGGACCTTCGCCAAAATAATCTAAAGTGGTTGGTACGCAATCTGGCGGATTATCTTGCAGAGCTTTACCTTTTGCAATTGCAGTTGTACTGCTTAACCCTATGGTTGCTAAAGCTGTATTCTTTAAAAAATTTCTTCTGTCTTTTTTGTGCATCGTTTAAAATTTTTTAGTTACGAAAGTGCTAATTAAATGGTGGATGTCAATTATAATTTTATTTTCATACTATGTTCACCCTACAAAGGTCCGATATCTATTTTTTAATCAATTAAAAATCAAACTCTTACCATATTGAGGAACTTTGGCATCTTTTTTACTTAAATGATACAACATTTTTATATGGTAGCTAATGGCTGATGCAAAACTAGGCTGCTCATAATATTGCAAGCCATATTCTTCAGCACATTCCTTCACAATTTCAGTCAATGGCTTATAATGAATGTGGCAAATGGTTGGAAACAAATGATGAATTACATGCAAATTAATGCCGCCCATTAACCAAGTTCCAATCGGTCGGTTTCTGCTAAAATCTGAAGTGGTTTCTAAAACGTGTAATGCATAATTATTTTCAATGTTTCCTTCACCATCGGGTATCGGGAAATGTGTACCCTCATAAACATGTGTAACTTGAAAAATTAGCGCAAAGGCTAAACTACTGGGTACATGCATTACTACAAAGCCAAGCAAAACTACCCAAGCCGGCACTTGTAAAACTAATAATGGTAATATAATGGCGTAACCAAAATAAAACAATTTAGAAAAAATCAACATCCAAAACTCAAAACGTGGGTGCTTAATATTTTTTTTATTCCCAATACTATCTTCAACAAAAAACCATTTAAAATCTTTAATAATTGTCCAATGCATACTAACAATCATATACAAAACCGGCGTATACAAGTGTTGATATTTATGAAACCATCGATAGGGTTCATGTGGCGTAAACCTGAATAAACCATGCGATTCTAAGGTAACATCTATACCATGTATATTAACAAAAGCATGATGGGCATTATGCATTTTGGTAAATAAATAAGAATTGCCACCAATAAAATTCATAGAATAACCCAGTATGCGGTTTATTTTTTTATTAGAAGAATAGGCATTGTGGCAAGCATCGTGCATAACCGCCAAAGCAATAAAAATATTTACAAAACCCAATAAACAAAAACCTAACAAAACGCCGGTATTGCCAAAACTAAATTGGTTAGTAATCAACAATAAATAAACAATAGCCCAAGCAGTAAAGGCAACAATAGTTTTAAAAACCATAGCACTATTCGCATGTTTACTAATTCCGTTTTCAGTAAAATAGTTATTGACCCTGCCTCGTAAATCTTTAAAAAAATCGTCTTTACGTTTGTTGCTGCGGTATCGTACCTTTTTTAAACTCGTCGTTTTTTGAAACATATTCCTCTATTTAATAACCCTAATATTATTCGGTTAAAAGTAACATTTATTTAAAGATTATTCAATGTATCGAAATCAATATTAAAAAACATAATCCATATAAAAATAAATTGAAGCGAAACAACAGAAAATCTCACAAAGGGTAGTCCCGCTTTCTGATTACCCCGACCCTGCGTGGGCTTAACTCCCGAAGCTTCGGGATAACCGCGATAATTCTATCTAAGTATCTTTTCTTATATTAAATGTTAATTATTTACTTAAGTTTCGGTAGTAGTATTTATTTCATAATAACTTAATTATTAATTATTTATGGAAATTGAAGTACTCAATAAGGTTAAGTCAACTTAATTCAAAATATAAAGCATAAAATCATGCAAGTGAACCTGTTCACTTGTTGTAGTAAAGTTGCCGTGCTTTTGTTGACACAATGGAACAGATTACATTGGAACAGCAATTATTTTACTACCGAAACTTGAGTAATTTATATTGATAACAATTCGACATTCATTATTCGTTAATCGATATTCATTATTCATTAAATAAGTATACAAAAAAAATATCGAATTTTGAACACCGAATTTTGAAAGTTGAATTTTTTCATTCAAAACAACACTTGGCTACTAAACAATACGCTTTATTGCTAATTTTTTTTGGTCTGCCTCCTGTTGAAAATTAATTAAAATTATAAATTCATTACCGTATTAAAGTAACATTACCCCTACTCGATTTTACTTCTTGCGGTGCATACTCAAAAGTATATTCAGCATACCAAACAAAAACACCTACCGGTTGTTTTAAACCATTAAAGTTACCTTCCCAGGCATCATCTACATCATTAGTTTCAAATACTTTTTGACCGTATCTGTTCCAAATGGTAAATCTAAACGATTCTACACCAACCGAAGTAATGGTTAACACATCATTTTGTCCATCGCTATTAGGCGAAAACGCATTAGGTACCCAAACTCTGCCGTACTCATTAAACTCAACTGTAACAAAAACATCTGCCGGTGAAGAACATTGACTTGCTGTTGGATCGACCACAAAATAACGCGTATCTTCCAATGGAGAAGCTATTGGATTCGGACAGTCGGTACAACTTAAACCCTCTGGCGGAAACCATTCATAAGCTGCGCCACCTTCAGCTAACAGTTGTACACTTTCCCCTTCAAAAATAGTTTGATCGCCATTGGTAATGATCGTTACTACCGGCTGTATATCAATCAAAACGGAATCCCGTACTGTAACTCCACAATCATTTAAGCTCTGTAAATACAGGTTGAACACACCCGTTTCATTTACCTGAGGCGTATAAATTGTATTGGCATCAAATGGATCCTCAAATTGCTCGGTACCGCCTGTCCAGGTAACCAAACTGCCGTTATCATCTCCATTTAAAACAATTGCTTCGCCCTGGCATACCGTAATTGGCAACCCAGCATCAATATTTAAATTACTATCAATTACCGTTAACACAACATCATCGGTAAAGCTGCCACATACCTCATCTTCGGCAGTTAAACTAATGTTAACCGCTCCACTAACTCCTGCATCTGGCGTAAAAACCGGATTTAAAACCGTAGGATCAGAAAAAGACCCATCATCCGACTGCCATAACAGTGTGTTAAAAGTTGCCACAAAACCACTAAGCGGTGTATTTTGCCCAGGACAAATGGTCGCATCTTCTCCGGCATTCACCATAAAATCAATAACCTGTACCGAAACGGTTTCGATATCGCTGCTACAACCAAATTCATTAGTGCCTGTTACATCATACACTGTAGTTACGGCAAAAACTGTAGGTTCTGCTACAGTATTATTATCATCCACAAAATTACCACTATTCCTTGGTCCCCACACATAAGTATCGGCACCACTAACCCCCAATTGAATCAACTCATTAGAACAAGCCGAAATAATAGGATCGGTTAATAATTGCAATTCTGGCACTGGTGATACGGTTACGGTAAAAGTAGTATCACCACTGCAACCTGCCGTCATTCCGTTAATGGTATAAGTGGTGGTTGAATCTGGTGTTAAAATGATGGGTTGCCCCGGTGCTAGGGGTCCCACATCTGGCGACCACATATACTCAGAGGCTCCAGTTACTTGTACTTCAACTGAATTCCCCATACAAATACTGTCCATATCCGCTATTACACCTATGGTTAAGTTGGCACCGGCTTCAGCATATAAAGTACCAACACCAACACATCCATTAGCAAAAGTAGACGTTAAAGTATAGGTTGTACTACCAGTATCAATTGAAGGGGTTAAAATAAACTCATTAGGCAAATTGCCACTTTCTGTTATTTCATCAGAATCCCACTCATAGCTTTCGGCACTGTTTACCAAAATAGGTATAGAAGAGCCTGCACAAAAAATCAAGGAATCAGGAACAATTAAAATTGGAGGAGCATCAGTTACTACAATAGTAATAGAATCTAAAGCATTACAAGCGGCTAAAGAAGGGCCCATTGCATAATAAGTAGTGGTTTCTATTGGATAAGCAATAGCTTCCGTACCATTAGCCATAGTATCAATTGGTGGATTCCAGGTAAACGGTCCATCATTTCCTTCAATACTTAATACCACACTGTCTCCAACACAAATGTTATTATTATTGGTAATGATGTTTACCGGTTCATTGGGTAAATAAGTGATGGTAAAAGACTCACTTACTGCACAACCCATATCATCTTCTGCGCTAACGGTATAAGTAATATCACCAGAAACAACATTTACCGGATTTAAGATAAAATCGGTTTCATTCAATTGCTGAACATCTGTTTGTGGCGCATCAACCACTACATTTATAAAACCAGTTGCAATTGTAAACATGGTGGAAGCATCTGCACAAAGTATGGTATCTAACACCATAATACCCAAGTCGCTTTCAGAACTAAAATTAATATTGACTTCATCGCTAAAGGTACAACCATTTCGATCGGTAACCGTAACACTATAAGTTGAGTTGGCAGTTGGATTAACCAATGGATTAAATGGATCGGTTTGGTCAACCTCAGCCATACCCCAATCAAATGTTGCACCCATAAAATCTCCGGTAAAATCCATTAATAGATTAATTTCTGCTGAGTTGCAGATTTCTACATCCTCAATTAATTGATACTCTATTGGCTGACTAATTTCTACGATATAGCTTACAGCACCTTCACAACCACTAGAGTTGGTACCCATAACGGTGTAAGTTGTATTTGTTGTTGGAGCAATAGTGATCACTCCATTCTCATCGGTTGACAATATCGAATCATCCATTTCCCAAACGTAATTATCTGCTCCCGATGGAATTAAAGTTATCGTATCGGTATTATTACAGATAGCATCTGATGGATTCACTGCTAAGTTTAATCCTTCTGCAGAAATGGTGGCTGCAATGGTTGCATTGGTTAAGCAAGCATTGAAGTTGGCGGTAATGGTATAGTTCGTTTCTTGAGTTGGAAACAAAAACAGACTGTCTTGTCTCACTTCGGCACTTTCATTTGGCGTTACCGAATATATCACAAATTCTGGATCAATGTTCACATCACTTAATACAACTAAGGCAGTATCACCATTACAAACCGTAGGGGCATCATTGCTAAATAATGTTTCCGGGTAAATATTAGTTTCAGCCATATAACTTAAGGTATCTACACAACCATTAAAGCCAGTAATTTCAACATTTACCGTATTTACGCCAGGTTCTGTAACCAGCCAATTAACGTTTTGCCCTCTTATATCCGAAACAAAATCAGTTGGGAACCAAGCGTAACTTTCTACTTCAGTTGATTCCACTTGTAAATTGATCGGATCTCCAATACAAACAATATTAGGATCAATTTGATCTACGATTATTGCATTTGGTAAACTTTCTAAAATCACCTCTTGCGGCTCAGATTGAATTTGACAATTGGCAAAAGAAGCCGTTAATACATAAGTTGCCGTATCATTTAGTGGAACTACAAATTGCTGTGCTCCAAACAAGGGTGTTGAAATGTTGGTGCCTGTCCAGGAGAACGTCAAGTTTCCACCGGTTGAAGCGGCTTCTAAAGTAATGGGTTCATTGGGGCACGTATTATTGGCAATAACCGAAAAATCATAATCTGGAAAATTTACGATTTCCACAATAAACGATTGAGCGTCACTTGCACAACCTTCAGCAGAAATGCCAATTACGGTAAACTCTGTACTTTCCGAAATATTAGCAGTTGGGGTGCCGGTTGAACTATTGATTAAATTGTCATCCGGCGCCCAAATGAAGTTACTCACATTGTTACCGGAAGCATTTAACATCACTTCAACATTGGGGCATGCATCAGGAGGATCAGTTATCCCATTTAATATCGGAGTCATAAATACTTCTATCGGTATGGTAAGGGTATCAGAACCAGAACAACCAAAGGCAATTAACGTTAACTCGTATGGCTCTGGCGAGGCAGTTAAAAAATTCACCATAACATTAGGGCTTGTTGCCAAAGCAGGATCTGAACCTTGTAACATCCATTGGTAAGAAGTAGCATTTGTAGACGTATTGACTAACTCAAATGGTCTGTTGGTACAATAAGGTCCATCTGGCAGATCAAAACCAGCAACTGCTTCGCTACCGGCATCTGGTTCAATGGTCAATTCTTCTGAAAAAGCACAACCTTCGGCAGTAGTACCCGTAACTGTATAGGTAAACGGTAAACTTTGTGGCGTTGCTACTACGCTGGCACCTGTCGCATTATCTAAGCCTATTACCGGCGACCACAAGTAAGTCGCTCCTACACCGGCAAAAGCTTCTAACATTACTGGTTCTCCCTGACAACTTACCGGCGCATCTACTTGAACGGCAACTTCTTGAATTGCAAAAATTTGATAGCTTGCCGGTGAGAAACAACTATTATTTGGGGTTGATAAGGTAACCAATACATCTTCTGTAATTGGCGGCGTAATAATAACTTCTGCACCATTACTCATAATGGGTTCTCCATTAAATTCCCATACATATTCTACAGGATTACCCGCAATACCTGCTAAGGTTACTGTTGAACCAGCGCACACGGCATTATTTCCGGTGTTATTTTGTATACCTAAACTAGCCTGACTTTGTACCGTTAGACTGATGCTGGCAGTATTCGTAAGATTTTGACAAGCCCCCGCTCCGCCATAGGTCGCATAAATTGCATAGATCGCATCGGGTAAACTGGTATCAATAAAATCATTCGGATTTACTGTAGAAACATCCGAACCAACTTCAACACCATTTACAATATCACCCAAATACCAGGTTGCGTTCACCGGTCCATTAGCATCTTCTAAACTCAATTGCCCAAATTCGCCATCAACACAAATTGTATCTTCTCCAAGTATAGCAATATTGGCATCTATAGGAAGTTCATTGCCTTCTTGTACCGTAATGAAAATATTTAATGCTTCGCTTTCGCAATCTCCATCAGCAGCAGTAACAGAGAATACATAATTGCCTAATTGGTCTGCATCTACTAAATCATTTAAATCTACCGGATTTGGAATATCACTTAAAGTAGATTGTGTTAATTCATCAAACCAAATAATATTTTGAGTAGGATTGCTGGTTTGTATCATGATTTCTGGCAAATCTTCACCAGGACAAATGGTATAGGTTGTCTCTACATCGGTACTTGGGGTGGCAATTTCTCCTGCCAATGAAATTTCAAATTCTATTTGTTCAGATGCACAACTTCCTTTACTTAAAATAACAGAATAGGAATCGAATACCGTCACTTGTAAATCTTCAAAAGCAATATTAAACAGGTCTCTTACATTAACCGTATAGTTTTGATTGAATACTGGCATAGAAGAACCATCATCGGAATTACCAAATATATCTAAAACATAACTCCCAATTCCAACAATTTCTACTTCTAATGCATCTGGTATGATATTATCATTACAAGATACAATTATGGAATTGATAACCGGTGCCAATGGGGTTTCATTTACCTGAATAGTAACAATGGTGGTGTCACTTTCACAAGCACCACTACCTGCGGTAACTTTAAAATCTTGACTAAATTCTACTACAGGATCTAACAAATGATCTGACACATCAAAGCTGTCCGTACTTTCTAATGGCAAGCCATTTACATTATACCAATTTAAAATTTGATTGGTGTTGATAACCGGTAATGGGTCTCCAACACAAATAGGATCTGGATTTGGAACTACTGGAGGATCTGGACAATCTAAACAAGTACAACCTGCTGATGATAAAGAAAGCTCCTCGCCCAATGAACTTACAAAAGTAATTTCTCCAAAACCTGTTCCATCTGCCGGATGATAAACAACCAATTCAAAAATACCTGGAGCATTTTCTGACAAGGCTGTTTCTGTAGCAACCGGCACACCCATATTATCGAAAACTGCTGGTTCGGCATTACTCATGAATTCCCAAGTTAATCCTTCAACAGATGTTATGGTAATGATATCTTCTACGAAGTCTATTTGCCCGTCCGCATCTAAATCAATATTGTTCGGATTTTCACAATCACAAGGATCAGAAAATGACAGCATTGATTGAACACCACATGCTGGATTACAAGGTTCTGCACAATCTACCTCACCAAAATCACAAGTTCCATCATCGCAGTTAGCATTAGGGTTATAATTGCAAGCCATATTATTCATACAACCTATAACAGTTATCATATCTGTTACACAACTGCACGTTTCCGAATCCCATACTTCAAGATCACCCAAAGTACAGTCTTGGTTGCAATCCATATCATATGGTTCGCAAGTACCATCATCAACGGTTATATTTGGATCAAAATTTGGGGCGCACGGATCTGTACAACCAGAAGGCACATCAAAATTACAAGAACCATCATCACAATTCGCATCGGAATCGAAATTATTTGCCATATCATTAGTACAACCTAACACGGTCGTTATAAGCACTGTGCAACTACAGGTTTCCGTGCTCCATACTTCTACATCTCCAATCGAACAATCCGTATTGCAATCTACATCGTAGGGATCGCAAGAATTGTCATCAACTTCTGCATCTGGATTATAATTTGGGGCACAAGGATCCGAACATCCTCTTATATCAAAATTACAAGAACCGTCGTCACAATTCGCATCAGGATCGAAGTTGTTTGCCGTATTATCCATGCAACCCAAAACGGTTACCGGGTCTGGTACACAACGACAATTTTCAGCGTCCCAGAATTCTAAAATGCCTCCATTCGCACAATCTGAATTACAGGCAGTTTCAAATACACAAGAGGCATCATCTATACACGCTTGAGAATCGAAATTACAGGCGGTTGCGTCTGTGCAACCCATTACAACATCACAAGGGTTCGGACAGGACTCATCACCGAAGTCGCAAGAACCATCATCTATACATGCTACGGCATCGTAATTACAAGCAGTGGCATCGGTACAACCCATACTTACGTTACAAGGGTTTGGGCAAGCGGTATCTCCGAAATCGCAAGTACCATCATCACAATTGGCAGAAGCATTATAATTACAAGCCGTGGCATCCGTACAGCCTGAAACAGTAACTATATCCACTACACAACTGCAACTTGTTGTATCCCAAATTTCCAAATCGCCCATCACACAGTCTGTATTACAAGTGGTATTATATTCCTCACAAGAGCCATCATCGCTACCAGCATTTGCATTGTAATTAGGTGCACAAGGGTCGGTACAACCTGCTGTGCAATTGTTTATAATAAATTCAATTTCTATTGATGAAGAAGTACAACCGTTCGTATCGTCTACAACCCAAAAAGTCTGGCTGCCAAAATTATTGATCATTCCTCCATGTATTATCGGATCAAAACCAGTTCCTTCAAAAACTAAATTATTCAAGACAGAATCGTTATACCATTTTAATAAAGCAAGCGTATCTTCATTAATCATAAATGAATCTCCAAAACAAGTTGCTACAGTAGCGGCAATATTTGGTGGATTGTTAATGGCTAATACTTCATAATTTACTTCAACATAATCTGAAATACAATCACCATTTCTGGTATTCACCCAATATCTAAAAGTTGCCGGATTAACAATTGTAGCATTACCATGGGCTAATGGATCA
Organism: uncultured Chitinophagales bacterium; assembly: GCA_938023075.1. Classification (GTDB taxonomy): domain Bacteria; phylum Bacteroidota; class Bacteroidia; order Chitinophagales; family JAHDHT01; genus CALHDG01. Next base: position 1,833 of record CALHDG010000116.1, on the reverse strand, counting down.
AAATTAGATCCGGTATAAATAGGCGTTGAAGCAGTGGTTGGCAATTCATCAAACCATTGAACTTCATTTTGACTGGTTACAATAATGGCAGACATAATTTCACCTACACAAGACAAACGAACTTCACTTCCAGTATTTGGCGCGGCAGTAACGGGTTCTCCTTCACATACAACACAAGCTTCATTGGTAACTCTGATATAACTGTTAAAATCATTTGTGGTACAAGGATCAGCATCATCACAAAATTCAGATCGTATACATTCTTCTGGCGGATTATCTGCACAAGATAAGGCTGTTATACAAGCAGTAGGGTCGGCTATGCTTCCCGCAACAGGATCGGGTTCATATTCTACATAACAAGGATTATCACAATAATTAGCATATTCACAAGTACTGTTATCAATACAATTGGCATTGGCATCATAGTTAATGGCAGATTCGTCATCGCAACCAATAATCGTAGTGATGTTTGGATCGGGTACGCAGCCACAAGTTGTTGCATCCCAAATTTCAATTGGTCCGGCTAAGCATTCGGTATTACATTCCGTAGAATAAGTGTTGCAACTACCATCATCCTCCGTAGCGTTGGCATTATAGTTTGGTGCACATGGATCGGTACAACCTTCAATACTAAACCAGCAAGAGTTATCTTCACAATTTGCATCGGCATTATAATTGATCGCTTGAGGATCGGTACAACCATTTACTATTGCAGGACCTGGTATACAACTACAAGTTGCAGTATCCCAAACTTCCAAAGCACCAGCAGTACAATCTTCATTACACGTCATTTCATAAGTTTCGCAAAAACCCGGTGTCAATGCATTTTCATCATAATTAGGTGCGCAAGGGTCCATACAACCAATATAAACACACGAACCATCATTACAAGTAGCCGTTGCATTATAGTTTGAGGCATTTTCGTCGGTGCAACCTTCTACTACCCCTAAATCAATTTCGCACATACAAGTATTCGTATTCCATACTTCAAAATCTCCTATTGCACAATCTTCATTACAAGTGTTATTATAAGATGTGCAACTACCATCATCTTCATCAGCGTTCGGATCATAATTTGGGGCACAACTATCTGTACAGCCCGGACTGCAACCCGCAGTCACACAGTTGCCATCATCTACACATGCGGTTGCATCATAATTACATGCTATTGGATCAGTACATCCCACAATTTCGTTGCAAGGATCAGTACAAGCAACATTACCAAAATCACACGTATTGTCATTACAATTCGCCGTAGCATCATAGTTACAGGCGTTGATTTCGATGCAGCCGTTGACTGCTTCGGTTTCATTTAAACAGCTACAGGTTGCCACATCCCAAGTGCCGCCGAATGCGCCTAATGTGCAATCGGTATTACAAGTCATATCATAGCTTTCGCAACTGCTGTCATCTTCGTTGGCTGCCGGATCAAAGTTGGGCGCACAGCTATCTGTACAACCCATGATAATATCTTGATCGCAAAAACAGGTACTCGCATTGAAGGTTGTGCCTGCTGGACAACTGGCTTCATTTGTTACTGTACAGGTTGCTGCATCGAAACTGTCTGTTGTTAGATCGCATCCGTCGTCGGGATTGGGTTCGTTGCAGGGATCGGTGCAGGCTGTATTGCCCAAGTCGCAACTGCCATCGTCGCAGTTCGCCGCCGCATCATAGTTACAGGCGTTGATATCGGTGCAGCCGTTGACTGCTTCGGTTTCATTTAAACAGCTACAGGTTGCCACATCCCAAGTGCCGCCGAATGCGCCTAATGTGCAATCGGTATTACAAGTCATATCATAGCTTTCGCAACTGCTGTCATCTTCGTTGGCTGCC
>CALHDG010000115.1 GCA_938023075.1 uncultured Chitinophagales bacterium | reverse complement strand
TTAGAAATGGCCATCTTCGAATTTGATACGAACCTCAACCTATTGTCCATTCATATTATCGGAAGAGATAGTAATGGCAACCTTGCTTTAATTGATTTATTAGCACTTTATAACCCAGCTACAAACCAATATGATTTTACTGATCCTGACAAAAATATAAATGAAGGACTTGAAGCGGCTACTGGCATAGAATTGTCGTACAGCGGAGGTACAATGCCTGATGGTATTGGAATGGGTAATATTGATGGCTATGTGATTAATGGAACTTTGAGTGAAATACATCTTAACGACCCAAGTACTTATGAAAATGCAGACAGAGTAGCTTTAATAGCTAAAATTGATATTGATGGCAATGGAAACATGACAACACTTGGCTGGCACCATAGATTAAGTCACGTAGCACCATACAATGATTATGATAACGATAATGTCATTGAGATTAATCCACCAATGCCAACAGGTGATACACGACCAGATTGCCAAATTCTTGCTCCCGGCGGCAATGTGCCTGCAAATAACGTTGCTGATATTAATTCAGTTACCTCAACTATTGGTTTCAAATGTATTCAAGATAGCGGTGGAGATTATATTTTCACCGTGGGTGCCAGATATTTGGACGTAACTACTAATGTTAGACAAGGACTGGATTGTTCAATCAACACCAACTTCAATACTTTTTTCAGGCAGGCAGATGTTTATCTCATTAAAGTTAACAATGATCCAATGGCAGCAGTTGCAGTTGGAGAAATATCAAATAGTTTACATTTAGGGCAATTTACAGGTGAAGATTTTGTGCCCGAAATTTTAGAAACTTATGAAAAGAAAACAGTTTATACTGATGATGATAATGATTGTATGCTTGAAGCAATTCCAAATGTTGAATTCAATCAATACGTAATTAATGGCGCAGTAAGTAATAATTCTGTAATAGATCCACTTACATTTGGTGGTTTAGAAAATGCCGGTAGATTTGTATTTGTTGATAAAAGCACTTTTACTATAGCCAAAGATTATCCATTTTTTGAAGGTTTAAACGATTTGTGGACCTTTTCAACTGACTATACATCAAATGGACACATTGTTGTTTGTGCAAACAACAATGCCAATTTTGATGACTATGCCATTATGGAAATATGCCCCAATTATGGTGATGAGGATCCTAACGATTGTATTCCGCTAACCTGCGATTGTCTGAATGGAGCATTGCTACCGACTCATGAAACCGTATATGATCAAGGCGTACCAAATAGCATGAACAATAGAACTGAAATTGACGGTGGAACACCGGACAGATCGGCAACTCAAACATTTTCACGCATTACCGTTAAGTCAGGTACAACTTTAACCATTAAAAATATTACCATCGAATTGTCTGAAAGAATTGTAGTAGAAACAGGTGCAAAATTGATTGTTGACAATGCTACCCTAACGGCAACTTGCGATAACCTGATATGGGTAGGTATTGAAGTTTATGGTAACCCAGCTTGGGGGCATCCATCTAACAGCTCTTCTGTACTTTCTGTAAATTATCCGAATAACTTAGAAGGACAAGGTGTTGTAATTATTAAAAACTCAACCATTGAATATGCCCAAAATGGCGTTAAAACAAAACACAAATCTTCAGACCCGACACACGACGACCATAATGGAATAGTGTTGGTAGAAAATTCTATATTTTTGAACAACGTTTGCGGTGTAGTGCTAATTGGTAACGATGCGCCTGTAGTTTCTGATTTATTGAATACTCAATTTATTATTAATGATGACTTTAGAACCGGAAACTCAGGTGTTGAAGTACCCATTACACAGGTGCGGTTAAAAAATGTATCAAACTATAAAATAATGGGCAAGAACGGCGGTCAAAATACATTTATTTCACATCAAGAAGAATATGGAAAGAGTAAAGCAATTTGGACAGATGATTCCGATTTTATTTTAACCGATACCCATTTTACTAACTTTGATTACGGCATTTATGCGGCTAATGGATTAGCTGCATTAAACAAACAAACCCTTGTAGAAGATTGTACATTTAATGATAATGCCCATTCAATGGTTTTTAGCGGCTATCACGCCGATATTGACGATGGAGATGGAGAGAAAGACAGAGGCGACTTTGGTTTATTCATCTACAATAACATCGTTAATATGCGAGAAGCTTTGCAAGGGCATTTTGATTATGCTGAAAATAACTGGGGAATCCGCTTAGAAGCTTGTAGAGATTATATGGTGTCTACTAATTTTATTGATGGTGGATATCAATACGATCCTACCGAATTAGAAGACCAAAGTAGTTTATATACTAGCGGTTATGCAATACAAGCAAACGATAGCCCGTCAATAATGGATCAAACCAATTACATACAAAAAAATCTAATTGGAGTAAATCCAAACATTATTACTGCTTTACATAGTGGCTTACAAGCCTGGAACGATAACCCCTCTTTACAAATACTATGCAATACCTTTACCAATAAAATGTTTTATGCCGAAAATTATGGGGTATCACCTGCTAACGTACCAGTAGCACTTAGTCAAGGTAGTTGTGGTCAAGCTTTTGACCCCCGTGAACCAGAAACTGCTCCTGCTGGTAATACTTTTTCAGCAAATCAAAATAGCACTCTTGGCACAGGGCATAGAAATTTTATTATGAATGGTAGCAACAGTTTAGATGTGATGTATCATTACACGGGGGTTCAACCAAGTAATAATAGTAGCCGGTTAATACTTGATCCTTGCGACAATACTCCTGCTGTCAATTGTAATTCATTTGAAAATGATCAGCCTTATGTACAAGCTGTGAGTGGTGGCACCGCTTGTCCTATTTTGCAAGAAGACATTTCGGTATTTGAAAAAATTGAAGATGAAATACTGCAAAACATGGCGCTGCTTACCAGCTATGGCAGGCTTGATAAAAGTGGCATAATAAGTGCCGCGATAAGTATAGCTCAAATTCAAAAGGCGATAAGTTTCCACGACGTATTTTTATCCGATAATGAATTAATTGCGCTCTCCAACAGAATTGGTGAATTTCCAGTTGATGTATTAACTATACTCGAAGAAAATGCACCGTTAACAAATGAGGTGCTGGAGGCTTTAAGTGTTGCTATTAGCAATGTACCGGTAAGGCAACAGCTTTTAATTATTAAAAACCAGGCAATAGTTGATAACCTGTTTGAAAATACAACAGGATTTTCTTTACGAGATGAAAAAGAAAGAGAAGTACGTCAGTTAGCCACCATTCAGTTATCGGTACCTACCAAGTATGTTCCGCAAGATTGTACCAAAAAAATAAAACCGGATGAAGTACTTGAAAATTTGGTGTATTTATCAAAAAATACAGCTTTAAATAAATTGCCCATTCAGCAATTTGTATTGGATGAAAGTATTAAAGCCCGTAATTTTGATTTAGCGAAAGAAACCTTGAATGCTATTGAAATTGGAGATAATGAAAATTTAAAATGCAGAGTATTGTTAAAGCAATTTGAAATTGATATGCTGCAAGCCGGTAAAACGGTGTATACTTTAGATAAAAGAGCCTTAGCTACTTTAAAAGACCTGGCAAGCGATAATGATTATGCTGGCATTATAGCCCGTAATGCTTTATTATCTACAACAGATGAAACCACGCCACTTTTTACACCAGAAACGGAAGAACCGAAAGCAGAAAATGTAAAAAAAGTAGCCAAGCCACTGTTGGCTCTTAATGATGATGATAGTTTTGTACACCCTAACCCGGGCAATGATGTCATATCAATTGATGTAGGCAATTTTGCCACACAAACAGATCAATTAATGATTAAAATATACAACAGTGGCGGTTATTTAATAAGTAAGCTTATTAAAACTGATGATGCTTTAATCGATTATGATGTTAGTGAGATACCACCAGGTGCCTATATCATAGAAGTAACGGATAAAGCAAATAATTTACGCAAACAAACTAAACTAATTATCGCACGATAATTATTAAAATTTCTTTAAGAAAAAGTTGTTCTTTAAGAACAACTTTTTCTTTTTAATTTAGCCATTATGAAATTTAAACAATTGTTTATCATCATTCTTATATTTAATACTTTCGCCTTAAGTGCCCAATATTTTAATAATATTTACAATTATACTGGTTCAACAGAATTCCAACAAGATATCCATTTACTTGACAATGGTGACTTAATTGAAATAGGAGCTGGACGAATAGACAAAGTAGGTTTAATAATTAGAAAAATAGATGGTGCTGGTAATTTAATATGGTCCGATTATATAGCTAATGATTCTTTATTTTTATATACAGCTTGGACGCATACTTCCACTATCGCAGATTCAATACTTTATGTTATGGCAACTGCCCAAAAGTTTGAAATTTATGGTTCTGTGAATACCTACCCTTATTTTATGAAATATAACCTCAACCAACAAAAGCTTATTGATTTAAAGTTTTACCCTCGAAATTTTGAACACAGTATATATTCTATGGTTTACCATACCGATGGTTATTTGTATGGTGCCGGTCATGAGTATTTGTTTGAAGATCGTGGTAACCGCGATATATTGATTATGAAATTGGATAC
>CALHDG010000114.1 GCA_938023075.1 uncultured Chitinophagales bacterium | reverse complement strand
AAATCATAAAGGATTCACTGGCAAAGCCAATGATTGGATAGTAGTTTATACAGAACAATTTAAAACAAAATCAGCGGCAATAAAAAGGGAAAAACAAATTAAAAACTGGAAAAGCAGAAAACGTATTGAACAATTGATTGATTTAAAATCATTAGATATTTAGAAAGCACCTTACTGTTTATATTATATGGATACCTAAGTTTATGGTCTACTTCGCTCCAACCTTCTTCAAAAATTGTTCTTATTCAAATTTCTGCATAATATTTTGTTTGCCCTGGCATTGTTTCAACTATATAATGAATTGACTTGTATCCAAATTTATGTTTTGTGATTTGAAGTTTTTCACTTTCATCTATTTTATCTGTATAATAATTATCATTATCGCCTTCTCTATTATATACTTTAACATCTTTAGAGATTTTCATTATTTTCTTAATCTTGCTGTGAATTGGCAACCATTCTTCCTTATATAAATGAAGACCTCTTATACCTATTAAATCTGTTAATACAACATAATAATTATTTATATTAATTTCTATACTATTATTTTCAAATTTTTTTCTGATAATTTTTTCAATTAAATGTTCAGGATCTTTTACTCGAAACCTTGTTGAATGAATTCTTTTAATTCCCATTAATTGGTTAGATAAAAACTTTGCTATATTTTCTAATTCAGGAATTTTTTGCTTAAAATCTATATAAATTGGCTATATTCTATGATATGACTTATTTAGTTGCTATATTTACATCAAATCATCAGATATGATACCAGAAAGTTTCAGCACCTATTTTAAAAGTTTAGATAAAGAAAGTCGCCAAGCCATTGTGGATGAGTTGTTAGCGATATTACGTTCGTCTGCTTCTGATTCGCTCAATGCTTTGTCAGCAGATGTAAGTGACCAATACCTCTATTGTTGCCCTCTTTGTCAAAGTAAAGATATTCGTGCTAATGGTAAGTATAAAAGCGTTCAGCGTTATCATTGTAAGTCTTGCAATAAGTATTTCAGACAAACGACGGGAACAGTAACCTTTGGGCTAAAGAAGCCTGAATTATTTAAGCAGTATCTATATCATATGTTACAGGGTTACTCCATAGCAGAATGTGGTAAACGGACTGGCATTTGTATCCAAACATCTTTTGATTGGAGGCATAAGGTATTGAGTTCTTTTGAGAAAGCAGTACCTATGGGCTTTGAAGGCATTACAGAAAGTGATGACATTTTCTTTCTTGAGTCGGAAAAGGGAAGTAAGCAATTGCCTCGCAAAGCTCGTAAAAGAGGCAGTAAAGCCAGTAAAAGGGGTATAAGTGATGAACAAATAGCAGTTGTAGTTACCTGTGACCGATCGGAAAACAAAGAACTGAGAGTAGCAACAAGAGGAAGAATAAGCAAGCAAGATTTAGTGGAAATCTTTGAAGATAAATTAGATGGAATAGAAACGCTTTGTACCGATTCTCATAGTTCCTATACTGCCTTTGCTAAAGCGAAGGGTTTAGAGCATAAAAAATTTGTAGCTTCTAAAGGTAAGCGCGTAAAAGACAAAATATACCATGTTCAAAATGTAAACAATGTAGCTAAAAGATTACGCCAATGGATGAGACCCTTTAATGGAGTAAGCACAAAATATTTACAGAACTATCTGAATTGGTTTATGATCTTAGAAAGGATAAAGCACAGCACCCAGCGCTTCAATCAGTTTATAGGTTATGCCACTTCAAGCCAAGTCGCTTGGCAAATTTGGAAAACCAATCTTAAATCAGCCATATAATAGAATATAGCCTATAAATTTTATCCAATTTATCCCAATCTAAACCTGTGCTTTCAAATTTTGAATCTATAATTGAATAATCTGTTTTAAATTTTTCTACATTTAAATTTTCCATAAAAAAAAGAAGCCTTTAAAGTGGCTGTTATGAATGGTACTGATATAAATGAAGCGGCAGAAAAGTATGGAAAAAAATTCGTCAATCCCCTACCAGTATCATCAGGAAAGTAAAGGTTATTTTCTATTTACGGCTAATAGCGGTATTGAATATTTAGTTTATTTTGAAAAGCAAATCCAAGAATTATTTAAATTCTCTTATCCCGATTTAGCCTACCATTTTTTTTGAATTTGGATTTGTTTCAGTTAATAAAACAATTGAAGAAATAAAAGACCATCCTACTGACCGTAAAATTGTTTCAACGGTAGTCCACATCTTAAAAATATATTTTGAAAACAATCAAAATGCAATAATTTACAATTGTTTGTTAAGTGATGGCAAGCAAGGTGTTAGAGCAAAATATTTTGATACGATATTTCAGAAAGTGAAGCAAAATGAAATTCTAAAATTTAATAGTGTTATTGGTTTAGAAAATGATACTCAATATTTCCAAAGTTTATTAATCAGAAAAGACAATCCTGATTTGGAAGAATTAGTAGAAGCCTTTTATACTATTGCAAAAATTTTAGGCTAACTATTTCAAAACTGTCTATATTATAAGCTCATTGTTGAAACCTGTAAAGGTTCTAAATCATATATATTAGCTACTATTATACAAAATTAGTTACTTATCATTATGTTGTAAGAATAATGAGGTCACTTTTTGAACCAATTAATCGAATTTTTACTTTCAAGATTATTAGATGTTTTGTACACTTAACCCAACATGTTATCAAATATTTAGAGTGATTTTTTTGTTTTTTTTAAGTCTTTGTATAGTTGATAATACCTACAATTCAATCAATTTTAGGAAGCTAATTTTGTAGGGCTATAGGTGGTTGGTTAGATGTTTACCTTCTTTTTGCTAAAAATGTAGAATTTACTGATGTGGTTAGCTAAACATGTAAAAATCTAATCTTACCTTTATACAATAATTTCGACTAATTTTATGAAACAGATATTGGCTATTGGTTTTTGTTTACTAACTTTTTATAGTTACAGTCAGTTAAACACTCATAAAAAGAGCTATGATCGATGCGATACTTTAAGGGGTAGTTTAAGAGCCGAACGGACTTGTTTTGATGTTACTTTTTATGATCTTTCTGTAGAAGTAATGCCCGAAAAACAGTTTATTAAAGGCAGTAATACCATCCATTTTAGAGTAATGGAACCAACCAATTCCATTCAAATTGATTTATTTGAAAATTATACCATTAGGGCTATTGAAACAGCCTTAACTTCAAACCCGCAACAATTAGCTTTTGAACGGGAGTGTCAAGCGATATTTATTCAATTTCCTTACATGTTGAAAGTAGGCGAACTACATTCGTTGACTGTATTTTATGAAGGCAAACCTCAGGTGGCAAAACGAGCTCCTTGGGATGGCGGTTTTGTTTGGGATAAAGATGAAGAAGGCGAACATTGGATAGGCGTAGCTTGCCAGGGTTTAGGTGCCAGCAGTTGGTGGCCCAATAAAGATCATTTAAGCGATGAACCCGATAGTATGTACATTCATTGCACGGTACCCAACCATTTAATGGCAGTTAGCAATGGTAATTTATTGCGCACTCAGCCGGTAGATACTAGCAGAACGCGTTATGATTGGAAGGTATCTTACCCAATTAACAACTATAATGTATCTTTAAATATAGCCAATTATACCAACTTTAGTGATGTGTATTTTAATGAAGATGGAGATAGCTTACATTTAGATTATTATGTGTTACCCTACAATTTAGAAAAAGCCAAAAAACAGTTTGAACAGGTTAAACCAATGCTGGCTTGTTTTGAAAAATATTTAGGTCCTTATCCGTTTTATAAAGATGGATTTGCCTTAGTAGAAACGCCGTATTTGGGCATGGAACATCAAAGTGGAATAGCTTATGGCAACGATTATCAAACCGGTTATGCAGGTAGAGATTTTAGCCAAATCGGTTTAGATTTTGATTATATTATTATACACGAGGCTGGGCACGAATGGTGGGGCAATAGCGTAAGTAAAAAAGAAGCAGCAGATATGTGGATACACGAATCTTTTTGTACCTATTCCGAAGCTTTATACGTAGAATGTATACACGGTTATGACATTGCGATGGATTATGTGAATGCACGACGTAACCGGGTAGCTAATGCAAAACCAATGGTAGGTGTTAGAGGAGTAAATGAAGAAGGATCGGATATGTACGATAAAGGCATGTTGTTTTTAAACACCGTTCGTTCAATAGTAGATGATGATGAAGTTTGGTTTAAAACCTTACGGGCAATTACCGAACATTTTAAAATGAAAAATACCGATTATGATGAGCTAACCGCGTTTATTAGTAAAAATACTGGAAAAGATTTAAGCAAAATATTTAAACAGTACCTTACTTACCCAAACTTGCCAGAGTTTGAATATAAACTTAAAAAATCGGGCAAGTTAAAATACAAATGGAATGCGGATGTCAATGGTTTTAGCATGCCTTTAAAAGTAAAACCCAATAATGCTGCTGATTTCGTATTACTAGAGCCCGACAGTAATTGGAAAAAAATTAAACTCCCTAATTTAAACATCAATGAATTTGCCATAGATCATCAACATTATTACATTAATGTAAAATAATATGCAACTTTGTTGACATTATGCCGTTAACAAACTACATTTATTCAGTCCAATGAAATATCAAATAGTTATAATTATTTTAATGTTAGCTGGTGGCAATATTTTGGCAAAAAAAGCACCGGCTCCATCTTACATTAATGCCTTTCAAAATCATTATCTCAATACGAAATTTGCGGATTGTGATTATAATAGGTATCCCTTAAAAAACAATACCAAACAGGCAGAAGGTGTGCTATCTTTCTTGAAAACACATAAGACATTTTTATTTGAAAACAACCATACTGTACAGTTGTTATATACTAAAAAAAGTCCATATGCCACCCACTATACCTATCAACAATATATCAATCAGATTCCGGTTTATGGTTCGCAAATAAAAGTAAATGTTGATGAAAGCAATGCTGTTTATACGGCTTTTTACAATACGTTTAAGTTTACAAAAGATGCCTTACCTGTTGCCAAAAGAACCACAGATCCGCAGCAATGGATTGAACAATATTATCAAGATAATACAGATGAGATTAAGATTGAAAAAGCTCATACCTGTGTTGTTTTTAAAGATGCTTATTCAAAACCGGTTTTTGCTACAGTTGCCAACATAACTAATAGTACACAACATTGGCATCATCAGGTAGTTATTGATGAGGCTTTAAACATGGTTTATGCAAAAGATCTGCGTACTTATTTTTCAAATCAAGATACGGTGGCAAAGGGAAACATATTCAATCCCGATCCCTTAACAACGGCAATGGTATCATATGGAGATACAGACCCGGTAAGTGGCGATCGCTATATTGATTATAACGATAGTAACCATCCTTTATTAGAAAGCGAAACCGAAGAAGTGATGATGCCCGTTTGCTTAGAAAATGGAACTTATGCCCTAAAAAGTACTTATGTAGCAATAAAAGAGTTAGAAGCTCCGGTCTCAGAAATTCCAGTTTCAACAGATGGAACATTCCTCTTCACACGCAATCAACCTGGCTTTGAAGATGTGAATGCTTTGTATCATATCAATAAATTTAAACTACTAATAAACGAATGTGGTTATGAAGATTTAGTGAATTATCCGATAGAAATTGATACCCATGCCGCTAATGGAGAAGACAATTCATACTTTGATCCTGATTTAACGGTGCCAGGTTTGTTATTTGGCGAAGGCGGGGTTGACGATGCTGAAGATGCCGATGTGGTAGTGCACGAATATGGGCATGCAATTGTACACAGTGCAGCACCTTATACTAACAATGGTAATGAAAGACAAAGTATAGACGAAGGCATTGGAGATTATTTTGCTGCATCTTACAGTCGATCCATAAATGAGTTTGGTTGGGAAAAGATATTTTCTTGGGATGGACATAACAGTTTTTGGAGTGGCCGTTTGGCTAATACCAACAAAAGATATCCTTCGGATGTGAACTCTAGCATACATGGCAATGGTGAAATATGGTCTTCTGCTTTAATGGAAATTTGGCCCATTATTGGAAGAAAAGAATTAGATAAAATTGTGTTAGGTAGTTTGTATAACTATAGCAGCAATACGCCTATGGATGCGGCAGCAAAATCATTAATTAAAACCGATTCGTTGATGAACAGCGGGGCAAATTATTTTGAAGTTTGGAAAAGTTTCTACAATTATGGTTTTGTACCTTATCAAATTTTTGCCGGAAAAGATACTTCTGTTTGCGAAGGAGTCTCCTTTCGTTTAGGTGCAGAAAATTTAAAGGAAGAGGCAATTAGTATTAGTTGGTCTCCTTCAGAAAGTTTAAGTAGCCCATGGGTATTTAATCCAACTGCTACCCCTACTGAATCAACTTTATATATTTTAACAGCAACCAACGAAAACACACAACAACGTTTTATAGATTCTGTTTTTGTAAATGTTGAAAGATGCGGTGCCGAAACAATAGCTCTGATCAATTCTGAAAGTTTTTTATTCGGAGAAAACCTATTTTTAGTGTTACCTAATGAAAACGAAATAAATTATACTATAGATTTGTTTAATATGCAGGGGCAAAATATGGGTTTGCATTATGAACAACATCTCGGCTCAAATTATCAATTGGCAGTTAATAACCTGCCAACCGGAGCTTATATTTTACGAATTTTTGATAGAGACAGAAACCCACATATTTTTAGATTTGTAAAAACTAAGTAGTGAGTCAAGTTGATGGTGTCGTATTAATTTGAATAAAATTTGGATGAGTACGAGGCGGAGGTTACTAGGCATAGCCAAGCTATTACTGATGTTCTCCATCGAAGTAATCGTTCTAATTTTACCAAAGTAACCGACAATATGAGCTTGACCGACTACTAAATAATATTGAAATTGTTGCTTAATGTGTGCTTAAAAATTGGTATAATAATTACTTTTGTATCGTATATGTTAGAGCAATATTTCGAAAAATTTAGAAAAAACATCATTGGTTACGATCAAACCTTTGTTTCTCCGCTCGGTAAAAAACTGCCGATCATTTACGCAGATTGGATTGCCAGTGGAAGAATGTATAAACCTATTGAAGAAGTATTGCTTCACGAAATTTATCCTTTAGTAGCCAATACACATACCGAAACGAACATAACTGGTTCTACTATGACCTTAGCTTATCATAAAGCTAAAGAAAGAATTAAAAAACACGTTAACGCTTCTTTTGAAGACAAAGTAATTTGTTGTCATTCGGGTATGACCGGTGCTTTAAATAAGTTTCAACGAATGTTGGGTTTAAGGGTGCACGAACGGTATAAAGCGAACGTCCAACCGGCAGAAGAAGATCGTCCGGTAGTTTTTATTACGCATATGGAACATCATTCTAACCAAACCTCATGGTTAGAAACTATTGCTATTGTTGAAATAATTGATCCTGATGAAAACGGATTAGTTGATTTAAATGCCTTAGCCAAACTTTTGCAAAAGCACCAACATCGCCAACATAAAATGGCATCTATCACCTCTTGCTCTAATGTTACGGGCATTTTTACACCCTATTACGATATTGCTAAAATGATGCATCAGGCAGGTGGTTTGTGTTTTGTAGATTTTGCCGCCTCCGCACCTTATATCCATGTTGATATGCATCCGTCCCACGATGAAGAGGCTTATCTCGATGCAATTTTTTTTTCTCCTCATAAATTTCTTGGCGGACCGGGTAGCACAGGAGTATTAATATTTAATAAAAAATTATATAATAATACAGTGCCAGATAACCCCGGTGGCGGAACAGTTGATTGGACTAACCCTTGGGGTGGACACAAATATATTGATGATATTGAAATTAGAGAAGATGGCGGTACGCCTGCTTTTTTACAAACTATCCGTGCTTCTATGGCTATGATGCTGAAAGATGAAATGGGTGTAGATAACATTATTGCCCGCGAAAATGAACAACTCAAGTTAATTTGGCACCTACTTGAACAAAACGACAATTTGCATTTACTGGCTCCAACTCATAAAAACCGGATTGCTACGCTATCTTTTTATATAGATGATCTACATTACAACTTAGGGGTAAAAATTTTGAATGATCATTTTGGCATTCAGGTTAGAGGTGGCTGTAGTTGTGCCGGCACCTATGGACATTATTTATTAAACGTAAGTGAAGATCATTCTAAACGCATCACCAACTTAATTAATAGAGGTGATTTTTCTGAAAAACCCGGTTGGATTAGATTGTCGCTTCACCCGGTAATGAGCAATAACGAGATATTATATATTGCCGATGCCATTCAACAGCTTTGCCAAAATCATCAAGAATGGGCAAACCCTATCAACAAATAGCCTATGCTTGCAACCATATTAACACCCTACAAAAAGAAGAATCGAAAGCAATGCATAAGCAAGTGGATAGTTGGTATGAAAAAATTTATTGAATTGGTGCTTTTATTCGCAAGTTTGGTATTCCAGTATGCGTTTCATCATAAAAAGAACACTTAAATTGATTTAGATTCTTCATTTCCTCTTTGGATTATCTATTCCTCTAATAATATTCAATTTATTTTTAGAAGCATTAGGCGAGAAGAAATTTGGCAATAGGTTTTCACCTCTTCTTGGTCTTAACAAGAATTGAACTGGCCCTTTGGTTATTCTTTTTTCTTTCTTGTGCATATATTTTCCTTTTTCAGGCTCATCAATATTCTAAAACTTCGTCCCAACCGCCACCTGCTTTGGCGAGAGCTGGGTATTCTTCAACTTTACTTTCATCATATACTTTCATTTTTATTTACTAATGCAGCATAATGGTGAGTATAAGCATAGTAGCCAACTTCGTAGAAACTTAATTTCAATTTGCGATGCAGTCAAAACGAGTTGTATGTGCCAAAATTACCACAAAACCGGCT
>CALHDG010000113.1 GCA_938023075.1 uncultured Chitinophagales bacterium | reverse complement strand
TACGGTATCGACCACTATAGCACCAGGTCCGGTAACCTTCACTTTAAGCGATGGACAGACCTTAACAGATGGCGGAACCTTTAGTGATTTACCAGCAGGCGATTATACAATCAATATCACAACAGCAGATGGTTGTGATTTGACTTCCGAAACGATCACGATTGGTCAACCTTCGGATTGCCCGGATGTGGTAGATCCAACGGACTGTGATTTAGCGAATGTAACTATTGACTCAACCGATTCAGTAGAATGTGCACCAGAAGGCGACGGCAGTATTACGGTATCGACCACTATAGCACCAGGTCCGGTAACCTTCACTTTAAGCGATGGACAGACCTTAACAGATGGCGGAACCTTTAGTGATTTACCAGCAGGCGACTATACAATCAATATCACAACAGCAGATGGTTGTGATTTGACTTCCGAAACGATCACGATTGGTCAACCTTCGGATTGCCCGGATGTAGTTGATCCAACGGACTGTGATTTAGCCAATGTAACCGCAACGCCAACCGATGCAACCGAATGTGCGCCAAATTCTAATGGGAGCATAGCAGTATCGACAACCATACCAAGTCCGGTAACCTTTAGCTTAAACGGAGTAGATATAGTAGATGCCGGAACGTTTACCGATCTCGGCGAAGGCGATTATACAATCTCCCTAACTGGTCCGGATGGATGTAGTTTAACTTTAGATCCGGTAACGATTGGAGAACCAGCCGATTGTCCTGATACATCATGTATAACAGATAGTGTCACTGTAGAATTTACAGATTCAAACATATGTGGTGAAAATGGAAATGGAACAATTACCGTATCCTCAACCATTTTACCTGGTCCTGTAACGTTTACTTTAAATGGAGTAGATATAATAGATGCAGGTACCTTTACCGATTTAGGCGCAGGCGATTACACAATAACCGTAAGCGGACCAGATGGTTGTAGCTTAAGTTTAGATCCGGTAACCATCGGTGAACCAGCAGGATGCGATGGTGCTATGTTCGATTTAGCCTTAATTAAAGAATTAAGCAGTGCAGGACCATTCAGTCCGGGTGACGAGGTTACTTTTACAATAACCGTAACCAATCAAGGTAATGTAGATGCAACTTCATTTGAAGTGACTGACTACATACCAACAGGCTTAACCTTAAGTACTAATGATAGTAACGGTTGGTCAGGTCCGGCAACAGGTCCGGTTACCAACACTGGTGGCGCATTAGCAGCCGGTAGCAGTACTACAATTGATATTGCACTAACAATAGATGCTTCATTTATAGGCAGCTTAGTAAACTATGGTGAGATAAGCAATGCCGAAAATACATTAGGTCTTGCAGATGTAGATAGCACGCCAGATGGTAATGATGGCAATGATGGTGATGGTGATCCAGATTCACCTGCTGATAATACTATTGGTGGAGATGGAACAGGAACACCAGGAGGAGGCGATCCGAACACAGATGAAGATGATCATGATCCGGCTTCATTAGTAGTGGTTAATCCGGACTCCGTTTGTGACTTAGAAAATGTGACAATAGATTTCACAGATTCAACCTTATGTGGTGCAGAAGGAGATGGTACTATTTCAGTATCAACCTCAATCACGCCAGGTCCATTAACCTTTACTTTAAACGGTGTAGATATTATTGGTGCAGGAACCTATACCGGTCTTGCTCCAGGCACTTACACAGTTGAAATTAACGGAGCAGATGGTTGTAGTTTAACAGCTGATCCAATAACAATAACAGAACCTGCTGTTTGCGGAGATTGTAATGTAGATGCTATTGACATTAGCTCAACTGATCCAAGTGATTGTGGAGAATTTGATGGAACCATTACCATTACAACTACTTTAACCGATGCAGTGGAATACAGTATCGATGGTGGTTCAACTTTCCAAAGTAGTGGAACATTTACAACCTTAAATGCAGGTACTTATACAATTGTAGTTCAAACAACTAATGGAGGCTGTGTAATTGATGGTGGAACTGTTGACTTAGCCGATCCGGCAAGTTGCGATTGCTCTTCTGACAATATCAGTATTGCTTCCAATAATTCAACAGCTTGCGCTCCAGGTGGAGACGGGTCAATTACCATAACTACTTCTACTGCAGGTAATGTATCTTACAGTATAGATGGTGGATCTACTTTCCAAAGCAATGGTTCATTTACGGGTTTAGATGCTGGCACATATGCCATTATAGTTCAAGCATCAGATAATGATTGTGTAATAGATGGTGGAACAATAACCTTAACCGATCCAGCTTCTTGCGCTTGTTCTGCGGATAACATAACTATTGATTCGAGCAATTCAACAGCTTGTGCTCCAAGTTCTGATGGTACAATAACTATCACAACTTCAATTGGAGGAACAGTTCAATACAGTATAGATGGTGGAACATCTTACCAAAATAATGGAAGCTTTGCAGGATTAGCAGCGGGTACTTATACTATAGCAGTTCAAACTTCTGATGGTAGTTGTATGATAGATGGTGGTTCAGTAAGCTTAAGTGATCCTGACGGTTGTGTTTGCTCGGCTGATAATGTAACCATAGCTTCAACAGATTTAACAGGCTGTGCTCCAACTGCAGATGGTACAATAACCATATCTACCTCAATTGGTGGTACAGTTGAATACAGCATTTCTGGAGGCGCACCATTTTCAAGTTCAGGTTCATTTACAGGTTTAACTGCTGGTAATTATACTATTGCAGTTCAAACAGCTGATTTAACTTGTGCAATTGATGGCGGACAGGTTACGATTGCAGAACCAGCCAATTGCCCGTCAGCAGATTGTACTACAGATAATATTTCCATTCAATCAACAGAATCAACTTTATGTGCTCCTAATGGCGATGGAACGATAACCATTGAAGCTGACATAGCTGGTAGCGTGGAATACAGTATAGATAATGGAACCAACTTCCAGGGTTCAGGCTTATTTACCGGTTTAATGCCGGGCGATTATGCTATAGTAGTACAAACCAACGATACTAATTGTACTTTAAGTGGCAGTGTGCTTACTATTGGTTTACCGGGTGATTGTCCATCAGGTCCTTGTGATGCATCTGCCATACAAATAGAATTTAATGATCCATTCCAATGTGCGCCAGATTCTGATGGAAGTATAACCATTACTCCAACAGTATCCGGTACATTTGAATACAGTATAGATGGTGGAACAACTTTCCAAAGTGATGGTACATTTGAAAATTTAAGCCCGGGAACGTATACCATAGTAGCACAAACACCGTCGGGTTCTTGTGTTATTGATGGTGGCTCGGTTAGCTTAAACGAATTGCCAGAATGTGGAAATTGTGATGCCAACTCTTTAGATATAACATTTACTGATATTTCGTCTTGTGGTGATGATAATGGTTCAATAGTAATATCATCTAATGGTGTTAGTGGAACTATTCTTTACAGTATTGATGATGGAGCAACTTTCCAAAGTTCCGGCATATTTAAGAATTTATTTGCTGGAAATTATACTATAGTAGTAAGCAATGAAGAGGGTTTCTGTACTATTGATGGAGGCACAGTTACCATTACAGAACCTAACGGATGTGATACCTGTAATGTAAATGCTGTTGATGTAGCAGCAACCAATGCAACTACTTGTGAAGCTGCAGATGGCACAATTACCATTGCAGCTTCTATTATTGGTACGGTAGAATATAGTATTGATGGTGGACTTAGCTTCCAATCCTCTAATACCTTTACTGGTTTGGCTGTAGGTACATATACTATTGTAGTTCAAAATCAAGAAGGAACTTGTAATGTTGATGCAATAGAAGCAAGTATTGTTAAACCATTTGGTTGTGGTAGTTGCAATGCGTCAATTGTAGAAGTTGCTACCACTAACTCGAACAATTGTAATAATCCGGATGGAACAATTTCTATTTCGGCACCAATTGGTGGTACGGTTGAATATAGTATTGACGGAGGAGTAACTTTCCAATCTTCCAGCACTTTCGAAGGTTTAGCCGCTGGTTCGTATAATATTGTAGTTCAAAACACGAATGGTTTATGCTCTTTAACTATAGATCCCGCTGATTTATCAGAACCAGAAGGCTGTGATTTATGTAATGCCGGTTCAGTAGATGTGGTACTTTCTAGTGCTGCTGTTTGTGGTGGAACGGATGGTTCAATAAGTATTAATGCAAGTATTTTTGGTACAGTAGAATACAGTATAGACGGTGGAGCATCATTCCAATCATCAAATACTTTTAATAATCTTTCAGCAGGCACTTTCAATGTGGTAGTTCAAAATACAGAAGGAACTTGTACGATAGTGGTTGATCCGGTTAGCGTACCAGACCCTGCCGGTTGTGGCGATTGTAGCGCGGATGCCATTAGCATTTCAGCTACCGATGTTACCGCTTGTGATGTGGTTGATGGCTCCATAAGCATTAATGGCTCAATAGGTGGCAGTATGGAATATAGTATTGATGGAGGCGCATCTTACCAAAGTAATAATACTTTTGCAGGATTAGAAGCTGGAACCTATACGGTAATGGTTCAAAATACTTCGGGTATTTGTATAGTAGAAGGTGGTGAAGTTGTAGTTAATACTCCGGTACCATCATTTGGAAGTGAGCAAGCCATTGATATCAAAAATTGTGATGGAATTCCAGATGGAATTATTAGTGTAGCTGTAGATGGCAATAATGCTGGTCCGGTGCAGTACAGCATTGATGGTGGCAACACATGGCAATCATCAGGAGTATTCTCTAGCTTACCGGCAGGTGAATATCAAGTATTGGTTCAATATGTTGATGGTACTTGTACGTTTGAAGGTTCAATTTTAACCGTGCGTGCGCCAGAAGAATTTACCGGCGCTCCAGTAAGTATTACTTGTCCCTCAGAAACGGTAATGAATATTTGTGCACCAGTTTCTCCGCCACCACCATTAAATATTAATGATTTTGGCTTAAGTCCATGTATTAGCAGTGCTGATTTCGAATTTGAAGTAGTTGAAACTACTGAAACTCAAGGTGTATCTATTTCATATATCCAAACTTATACTATTACAGATCCAACTGGAAGTGTTACTAATTGCGAATTAGTTTTTAATACTACATCAGAATTTATTGCGGAACCGGAAATAGTTCAACCGGAAGCAATTTGTGTTGGTGATTTGTTAAGTGGTATAAAGATAGGTGCGGGTACCTATAATTTCTATGCTGATGATGATGGCAGACCGGGTGACTTATTAAGTTCTTGTGATTATGGCGGAACCATTTGTTCTACAGAAGGCTTTTCGGTTAATACTAATGAAGCCGGCTTGTATACCATTTGGGTAACCGAGTTTGCAGGCAATGCTTATGGTACTGCTTGCGAAGGACCCGCAGTACCAATGATTTTTGAAGTAATGCCTTTACCAGAGGCTACCTTAACTACTAATGTTGCTGGTGTTTGTTTTGGTGAAAACTTAATGTTGGCAGATGTAGTCGCTACAAATCAAGGTGGTTTCTGGTCTGGTCCTGGGGTATCATCAATCATGGATAATAATGGAGAGGTTTTCTACATGTTTAACGGTATGGGGCTTGGTGCTCAAAGCCCGGTTAAATTATATTATACTATTAGTAATGGCATGTGCGAACAAAGTTATTTACTTACGGTTGATGTAGACGAAACGCCAAATAATTTCTGGAATAATCCAGGGGAAGTATGTTTCGGTTCGGCTATGCTTAATTTAGGCGAATTTGTTAACGGTGGAATGAGTGGAGAATGGGTTGGAGACGGCGTATCGTCGGCAGGTATGTTTAATGCCGCTTATGGTCCGGGTACGTATACGGTTACCTTTGTTGCCGATGATCCAGCAGTTTGTGACAATGTTCAAACCAGAGAGATTGTAGTAAATGATATACCAGATGCCTCATTCGAAATGGTTAGTAGCGTTTGTGCAGATGATGATGCCTTAGATTTAATGAGCTTATTAACTGGTGATGCCGGAGGAAGTTTCAGCGGTGATGGAGTTACGGGTAATATGTTTTTCCCTGGAGCGGTTGAAGGTAGTGAGGCTGCTATTACCTATTCCGTTACATCAGGAGGTTGTACTTCTGAATTTACCATTATGGTTACAGTAACTAAAGTTGAGCCACCGGTTGGCACCATACCAGACCAAGTAGTTTGTTCAGATGCCACTTTAATAGCTTTAGCTGTAGAAAATATCGCTCCATTTACCTACAATTGGTATAGTGGCGATGGAAGCACCGTAATGGGCGACGGAAGCGAAATATTAATACCGGCACCAAGCGATGAAGGCTCGTATACTTTCTTAGTAGAAGCGGTTAGTCCAGATGGTTGTGTGAGTGAACAATTAACCGAAATATTTGTTGAGGTAATTGATTGTAACACTTGTTCACCAATTTATTCTTCTGATGTGAATGTGAATTTCGCTTGTTCAGGTGATGAAGCCACGTTTACCTTAAGTTTAACTGATGGAGATGCTAATGATCAAATAGTGATTTTAGAAACACCAAATAATGAGGAAGTAACCATGGGCTCTGTTGGAAACGGACAATATGAAACGTCTTTAATATTAAGTAACGGTTTCTGTGCTCCCGAAATGGAGACTTATACGATTACCGCATACTGCACCGATGGAACACCAATTGGTCAGTTTACAGAAGATCTCATTGTATATCCAAATACCATTGAACCATTTATAAATGTGAGTATTACCGAAGATGGTTGTACCGCAACAGCTACCGTATTGCCAGAGTGCGAACCATATATTATGCCGGTTGGTAACTGGACGAATACAATAGCGCCAGGTGATAAAACAAGTTCTAATTTTGATTATGTTTATTTTAGTAGCAGCGTTAACTCAATTGGTTGTTTCCAAAATACAGGTACTGTTAATTTTGGACATACGTGTACAACTCCTCCACCACCGCCACCTCCTCCGCCACCGGCTGAGTGTGGAAACGATCCTGGTTTAATGCAGACTTCGCAAACCTATATTTGTGATGGTGATGTGGTGAATATGGCAGTTGCGTTTTCGGTAGTAGATGAAAATAGTGTAGTTGCTTATGTATTACACGAAGGAGAAGAGTTTGATCCTGATACCTCAAATATCATTGATACAAGCAACAATGGTCAATTCAATAGTGCCGGAGCAGTATATAATAATATACCACTTTATATAACTGCCGTTATTGGCTATCCTGGTGATGATGGTTTCCCAATGTTTGATCATGAGTGTACCGTTTGGGCACCTTATGGAGCCTATGCCTTATTCTTTGATGCGATTGATGTTACCCTTGTAGATGAAAATTGTATGGGTAATCAATATTTTGTAACTGTATCGGTTAATGGCGGTGTAGGTGTAGTAGCACCGCATGCGGCATATTTAACTGTTTCCGATGGTAACCAAACTTTTACCAATATTTCTGCTGATGAAACGGTAACATTTGGACCTTATGTTGGAAGTGGGGAATATGAAATTGAAGTGCTAGATGTAAAGGGTTGTCAAGGCGGTTTAACCAATAGTTATTCTTGCGGTGGAGTATCATTTAAAACAGAACCGGTTAACCCGAAACCACTAATTGAAGTATATCCAAACCCAACTGCCGGTATATTTACAATTAGCTGTTTTGATTGCACTGATACGCCAATTTCAGCCATTGTATATAATTCAAATGGTCAACCCATTATCACTAAGTTCGAAAATGATTTTGAATTATACATGACAGCATTTGATATTAGCAAACAACCGGTTGGCATTTACTTAGTAAAAGTTCAAGTTAAAGATGGTACTTATCAACATTTTAAATTGATAAAAGAATAAATTGTATATAAATTTCATAGTAGATTGAATGATCTACATTTACAAAGGATAAAACCCGGCAACTTTGCCGGGTTTTTTATTTCATAACGCCTTACCCATTTTCATAAATCAATCCGTATTGAAGAAAGCCCTTTTTACAATGTGTATAAAAGCAACAGCACTATTGAAACGGATGGTTTTGTGTTGGTTGGTAATGATCAGCAAATAGAATACCGAGCGAATAAAGTTAAGTTGAATACCGGTTTTAGCATTCGACTATATGAAAGTGCTGTTGGTAACAATATGCATTTTCGGGCGGGGTATGGGAGTTGTAATTAAAGAGAGCAGCGAAAGGGCTCTTTTTTAAAACACATCTCGTTGAAAATTGTTTAAAGCAAATAAAACAAATTATCCAGAATCTAAAAAAAATGAAAACCAAACTTGATTGATTCATTTTATCCTCTGTAAATAAAATCCATTCTAAAAAAAAACATCCTCAACAAACTCAACATGTATGCCTATCTTTGTCAACTCATGGCAAAAAGAAAAAAGAAAGTAAAAGCCTACGCTACAGATGTAGTCATGCAAAAAGTACTCCGCTACTTCATTAGTAATCATCAAAAATGGATGCCTTACCAAGTGTTAATTGATCATTTTACCAAAAAGAAAATGTTGAAAGAGCAAATTGTAGATGCAATCGATCGCCTGGAACAGCAGGGGAAATTGGAGAAGAATAAGGCAAAGCAGTTTAAGTTTAACCAGGAAAAATCTAAAAAAGTAAAGCCATTAACTGGTGTAGTAGATATGAGCAAAAGTGGTAATGCTTATGTAATTATTGATACACAATCTAAAGATATCTATGTAAAAGCAGCAAACCTGAATAGAGCTTTAGATGGAGACACTGTTGAAGTAGAGTTGTTTCTGAAACGAAAATCAAGCAAACAAGAAGGCAAAATTGTAAAAGTAATAAAGCGCAGTCAAACCGAATTTGTGGGCGTTATAAAAATCAATAAACAATATGCCTTTGTAATTCCTGATAATCCTGCCTTGCAAGTTGATTTTTTTATTCCACCTAATTATATTAATAAGGCTAAAAATAAAGACAAGGTGATTGTACAAATGATGGAATGGGAAGAACGCAAAAAAAGCCCGACCGGAAAAGTGATTCAAATACTCGGCAAGCCGGGTTTGAACGATGTTGAAATGCAATCCATTTTAGTTGCCAAAGGTTTTCCATTGGTTTTTCCAAAAGCAGTGATTAATGAAACTAAACAATTGAGTGAAACGGTTAGTGAAAAAGACCTTAAAGGCAGACGTGATTTTAGGGAAATTACCACTTTTACCATAGATCCGGAAGATGCTAAAGACTTTGATGACGCCATTTCATTTGAAACCCTTGACAATGGTAATTTTGAAGTGGGCGTTCATATTGCCGATGTGAGTCATTATGTAAAACCAGGTTCTGCTTTAGATGAGGAAGCCATTAAACGGGCAACCTCTGTCTATTTAGTAGATCGTGTTTTACCAATGCTTCCCGAACAAATTTCCAATGTAATTTGCTCCCTCCGACCTAAGGAAACCAAATTATGTTATGCTGCCGTTTTTGAAATAAACAGCCAAGGCGAAGTACTTAAAAATTGGTTTGGACGAACGGTTATTCATTCTGATAGACGATTTACTTATGAAGAAGCGCAAAGCATAATAGAAACTGGCGAAGGAGATTATGCTCATGAAATTGCAACTTTAAATCGCTTAGCAGAACTGCTTAGAAAACAACGTTTTAACAATGGGGCGATCTCTTTTGAAACTGAAGAAGTTAAATTTAAATTTGATGAAGATGGCAAACCGATTTCGGTATATACCAAAGAGCGCAAAGCGGCTCATATGTTGGTAGAAGATTTTATGTTGTTGGCTAACCGGTCAGTTGCCGAATTCATCCACCAAAAAAAACAACAAAGCAAAGCGAACATTCCATTTGTTTACAGGGTGCATGATGTGCCTGATATGGAGCGACTCATCACCTTCAATTTTTATGCAGAGTCGATGGGGCAACAGTTAGATTTAAGTTCGCCAAAAAGCATTGCACATTCTTTAAACCGTTTAATGGAATCGGTAAAAGGGCAACCGATGCAACATCTGTTAAGTTATATGGCAGTTCGTTCTATGTCGAAAGCTATTTATACTACCGATAACATTGGGCATTATGGATTGGCTTTTGAACATTACACTCATTTTACCTCACCCATCAGGCGTTATCCCGATGTATTGGCTCACCGTAATTTAACCAAAGTGCTAAAGGGCAATTATAACATACGCAAAGGCGAATTAGAAAAAACCTTAGTACATTGTTCTAACCAAGAGCGGAAAGCCGTAAAAGCTGAACGAGCGGCTACTAAATACAAACAAGTAGAATTTATGTTAGATAAAATAGGGCAAACCTTCGAGGGCATGGTTTCTGGTGTAAAACATTATGGCTTATTTGTAGAACTAACCGAAAATAAATGTGAAGGTTTAATACCTATTGAAACCTTGCCTTACGATCAATATGTATACAAAGAAGCTAAGCAAGCCATAGTAGGTTTACTAAACGACAGCCTTTATAAAATTGGCGATGTTTTACAAGTAAAAATTACACGCGCCGATATGGAAAAACAAACCATAGATATGGCTTTGGTTCAAAAAGCTAGTGAAACCAAATAGTTGGCTAATTTCAAATTACTATACCCAACAACCACATCTACTACGAAGTAGGTGGTTTGCAGGAAAACGACTTGAAGCCGTTATTGCAACAAAGAATGCTCACTGAAAACTGTAGGTTAAACCATCTTGTTGCGAATCTGTGTAGGGTAACAAAGCGGATTGCACAGTCTTGTTGCGACCAATTTTTGTGCTTGCACAAAACAAATTCATGATGTCTAAAACTACTTTTAAGTTAAAGCCTGTGTGCTATTAAACAGTAATTGAGTCTTAGGCATTTTAGGGTCGCAAAAATTGCGACCTCTACGTTAGGTCGCAAAAATTGCCACCACTTCGGTTAAACTGCTTTGTTTACTGTTATATACTCTTAAAACAAATGCTGAAAATATTGAATAAAAAGTGTCAACTACTTTATTGTTTAGATAAACTTGTCAAAAAAGGCGAACATAAATGCTCGCCTTACTATGTAAAATTGTTCTTCTTTTAATACCCTGGATTTTGCTTTAACACATCTGGTCCAAGTAAATCAATTTCGTTTTGAGGAATGGGTAGATACTCATTTCTATTGGCGGTAAAACTGGCACCGGCAAAAGGTGAACTCAATAAAGCATCTTCGTGTGCGAGATAGGCATTTAAAGTTTCGGCAGCCACACCCCATCTTACCAAATCATAAAAACGATGTCCTTCACCGGAAAGTTCTAACTTGCGTTCCATTCGAACTGCTTGGCGCGCTTCTTCCTGATCTGCAAATGATTCGTACGGCTCAATATTATAATTTGCTGCATTGCTACCATCATCCATTTTAACAGGAGAATTTTTAGCGCGCTCCCTTACCTGATTAATTAAATCTTTACCAGCATCTAAATTGCCTAATTCAATTTCGCATTCTGCTGCCATTAACAACACATCGGCAAAGCGAATGATGTTATAATTAACAGCGGTGTAGCCGGGTGTCCAACTGGTCGCATCATTTTCACCACTACCGTTTTGATAGTAAATAAATTTTTTAGGGGCATAAGGACCTCCATAGGCTTGGTCACGAACCCAATCAAAACCAGGATACAGACCCCAATCTAAATAAGGTATACCTCTTCTACCAACTGAATGATCCAATCGTGCATCAATATTACCAGCATCGGTTGTAAACTCATCAGAACCAGTTAAGCCAAGATCACTCTTTATTCTGTTACTATTATCGTTATATGACCCATCTAATAATGGTAAACCGTCATCATTTGTTCTAAAAGAATTGACTAATTCACTACTTGGCTGAAAGAAGCCGCAACAACCGCCCGGACGATCACTTCCACCGTGTGGGAAATTTAAAACCATACCTGGATTGGCATTATTAATAGAACCAGTACCTGCGGCAGCCTGGGATGCAAAAACAGATTCTTTACTATTGTCCGTTGGTGAGCGGAAACAATCGGCATAATTCTCATTTAAACCATAAGGTTCTCCGCTGGCGGTAGTACCGCTTGCAATTACTTCATCAAACACAGCTTTTGCCTCTGCATAGTTACCTTGAAATAGTAAGGCTTTACCTAAGTAAGCACCGGCAGCCCATTTGTTAGCTCTTCCTGCATCACTCATAGTACCTGGCAGATTGTCGTAAGCATATTGAAAATCGGCAGTTATGGGTTCCCATAGATCTGTATTATTACCAACAGGAGTAACGCCGTCCCAATTTTCATCTACATAAGGTGTATTGTTGAAATTCTTTTTTAAATCAAAATAGTAATGGGCTCTCAAAAAACGCGCTTCTCCTGTTATCCTGTTTTTAACATCATCAGAAATGCCTTCTGCAATGGCTACAAGTTTTAAAGTATTATTAGCTCTTGCGATACCTTCATAAGTTGTACTATATTTTTCAAGAATTGATCCATTGTTGGTTTGTGGAGAATAGATTTGAATTTCGTTTACTTGAGATTGATCACCGGCATTTGTTCCTTTATTGGCATCACCACCAAGCACACTACCCCAAAACCAGTTACTGGCATCGGCAAAAAAACCACCTCTACCCAATAGCATAGAGTAGGAAGCAATTAAAGAGGCTTCCATACCTCCTTGTGTAGCTAAAGATTCGGAACTCAAAGCTCCTGTTGGAGCTACTTCTAAAAATTCATCGGAACAAGAAGTAATAAAACCTATTGAAAATAATGCGATTAACGATATATAAATTAATTTTTTCATTTTAATATTCGGTTTAATTATTAGTTTTTAAAATTCAACATTTACTCCAAATTGGAAACTTTTTGTAATTGGATAATTACCCAGATCGATACCAAAATTAGTATCCGCAGAACCACCTACACTTGGATCGAAACCACTATAGCCCGTTATGGTCAACAGGTTATTGGCACTTACAAACAACTTTAAATTGCTCATGTTGACACGCTCAATTATACTTGTTGGCAAATTATAAGATAAAGTAATGTTCTGCAATCTAAAATAAGAACCATCTTCAACATAAAATGAATTCGACTGTGTATTGGTGCTAAAGTTAGATGTATTTTCAAAAATAGGTATCTCACCATTTGGGTTATCAAAACTCCATGAATCTTTCACACGCTCACTAATAGCAGCACCTGGAAACAAAGGATAAAAATCAGTAAACAATTTCGACATATTATAAATTTCATTACCAATAGAAGCAAAAGTATACAACTCTAATCCAAAATTTTTATAATCTAAATCAACTATAATACCGCCTGTAAAATCTGGTATTGGATTACCGATTACTGTTCTATCTGCCAAATCAATCATACCATCTGGTATACCGGTCAGGTCTCCATTTTCATCGTAGCTATCTATATCCGCAAACTTAAATCTACCTGGTGCAGCACCATCCTGTTCTGGTGAATTGTTTACTGCATCCATACTGGAAAATAAGCCTTCTACCTGGAAACCATAAAATGCTGAAAGGGGTTGCCCCAATTGATTTAATACCGGTGTTACTCCCCGGTAGCTGGCACTTCTGTTCGGTAAATTTTCAATATCATCGGCTAACTCAACAATTTCATTATTTAAAAAACCTCCATTAAAATTTACTTCATATCTGAAGTCATTTTGTTTCCCTTTGGTAATAATCGATAGATCGACTCCCGTATTTTTCATTTTACCAACATTAACAAATGGCGCGTTGGCATTAAAACCATTCATTACAGTAATTGGTTGTTGAAACAACAGATCTTCTGTATTTTTTTGCCAAAATTCTACGCCTACATCTAATCTACCATTAAAAAACAAAGCATCTAAACCAATGTTAGAGGTGATGGCACGCTCCCATCTGGCTGAAGGATTACCAATTCTATTGCGAAAGAAACCTTGAGCTGCACCACCATTAGAACCTGAAATATCATAACTGGAAGCATCTAAACTGGTGGCAAATAAATTAAATTGGTTGTTAGGATTAACATTGTTTGAGTTACCCATAATACCGTAACCTACTCTAAGTTTCAAATCTTCAATAAAATCTATACCATTAAGAAACTCTTCGTCTGATAAACGCCAAGCAGCAGAAATTGCGGGAAAAGTACCATAGCGATTATCTGAACCAAAACGAGAAGAACCATCTCTACGAACAATGGCAGAAATAATATATTTATTGAAAATATCAAAATTTAACCTTCCGAAATAAGAAGAATAGTTGGAGCCATTGGTGTGAAAGCTGTTAACAATAGGATCGTTAACAGTAGATAGATTGACAAAATCAACTTCTTGTGAAAATGGGTTGATTCCAAAGCCAGCAATATTTCTGAGAGAGCCAATATTTAAGGCTTCTTGCCCAAGCAACACATTAAAATCAGCAAAATTACCAACATTAAATTGGTATCTTGCCGTATTGGTCAGTACCCAATCTCTTACCCATCCATAATTTTCGCCAAATCCAAAAGATGAATTATTCTCAGAGTTTTCATATTGTCTTCTAGTGTAAGACCTGGAATTAAAAGCAGTATAACTACCTCCAAAACTGGAGCGTAAAACAAGATTTTCAATTGGTTCTAACTCTAAATAAACATTACCAAATAAACCTGTTGAAAAACCTCTGTTATTTTTAGCTCCATCTAAATTGGCAACAGGATTTCTTGGGTTATTAAAACCAGGTGCGGTTGTACCTGCCCAGCCTCCAAACTCATCATTTACTGGTATAATTGAAGCCATACGCGATGCATCAAGAATAATGTTCTCATCATCAGAAGAACCGGCTCCACCGCTATCACCAAGTAACAACCTTGCAGAACGATGTGTAGCTTGAATATTTTCTCCTATACGTAACCATGGTAATACATCAAACTCAGAATTTATTCTAAATGAATTCCGGTTAAATTTTTGGTTAATTATAATGCCTTCTTGTTCTTGTAAATTTAAGCCCACATAGTAACGCGCTTTTTCAGAACTTCCTTTAAAGCCAACATTATGGCGATGTAACATTGCATTTGCTGTTATGGCATCATACCAATCGGTACCTTGTTTATTTGCAGCAATTAATTGCGATATGCCACCAAGTTCAGGGTTTACATTATAGGCAGCTTCTTCTGCTGCGCGGTCAACATCGGAAGATGATAAACCTGCACCAGAACTTGACAATAAATAATCTGGTAAAGTTGGTTGACCGCCGTCAACAATGTTTCCACTTCCATCAAAAGTTACGCTACCAAACTGAGGATGATTAAATACAGTAGTATCCCTTGATTGTATGGCACTGTTTTGTATGGCTTTCCAGGTCCAATCGGCGTGGTCTTGAGGGTTCATAATTGCCGGACTTTGACCAGGTGTAGTAACCCCTACTAAACCGTTATAAAATACTTTTAATGGTTGTGCTTTTTTTGATTTTTTGGTGGTGTAAACGATTACCCCACCAGCTGCCCTCGCACCATATATTGATGCTGATGTTGCATCTTTTAAAACGGTAATGCTTTCAATATCATCTGGAGCTAAAAATTCAATATTATTAGTTGCCACACCATCTACCACATACAAAGGTTCATTACCACCTAATGCACCATAACCACGCACACGTACCTGACTGGTTGTACCTGGTTGCCCGTTAGAAATAACGGTAACGCCAGCCACTCTACCTTGCAATTGCTGCTCTACATTACCAGAGGGTATCGCTTGAACGGCAGCTGCCTCTAAAGTGGAAACCGAACCTGGTGTGTTTCTTCTTGTATCCACTGAATAACCGGTTACTACTACCTGATCTAATATTACACCTTGCGTTAATTTGGCATCAATCGTGTTATTTGCATCTACGGTAAACTCTTTAGAGTCGTAACCTAAATAGGAAAAGATTAAAACATCGCCATTGTTAGCATCTATGGTATACTTTCCATCAATATCTGATGTAACTCCTGTTTGAGTACTCTTTACCACAATAGTGGCTCCAATTAACGGTGAGTTTTCAGTAGCATCATACACCACCCCACTTACTTGAGCTATACAAGCAGCACTCACAAAAATTGATAATACGATGACTATCAAATACTTGAAAAATATTTTGATCATAAAAACTAATTTTGTTTTATAAAAATAGTAAATTACATAGTAATTATCCTAATTTTTTTTTGAATTTATTTTCGGATGGTTGACTTTTTAAGAAGGGATTACATATTTTGCTGAAAAAGCCGCTTCTTTGACCAAACAAGTTAATGTATCAACCAATCATAAAATTGATGTTTATAATCTGAAATTGGTAGTTCAACAAATCATAATTGCCCATAATCCTACGAACTATTCGATGGACAGCAGTCTGAATTGTTGGCAGTAAATTTACTTTATTTTGGAAGCGTAACAGTAAAGGTACTTCCTTTGTTTAATTCGGAGGTAACTTTAATGGTTCCTTTATGATCTTTAACAATGCGATCACAAATGGCTAAGCCAATACCGGAACCTTTGTAAGCAGAATTGCCATGTAATTTTTCGAAGGGAAGAAATATAGTTTCAAAATGTTCAGGATCAATACCTATTCCATTATCTTTAAAAGATATTTCCCAATATTCATTTTTATCGGCTATTTCAATGTCAACAACCGGTTTCTGGTTTTTCGGTTGAAATTCTATTGCATTTAAGGTTAAATTTTTGATGACCAAGCTCAACTTTTCCCGGTCTCCTCTAATTTTTTCTGTACCGTATTTTAAATTTATAATAGCATCTTTAGCTTGTATTTGCTTTTGTAAATTTAATTTCATTAGTTCGACAAAATTGCCAAAGTCAATTTCAACAAAGGTTAAGGGAGTTTGCCCCATCTTGCTAAAAGTAACTAACTGAATAATTAAATTTTCTAAGTCATCGGTTGCTTCAAAAATAAAGTGGAACATTTCCTGTTCATTATCTTTTATCCTATCTTTTAAACTTTTATTTAAAATTTGAGCAAAACTTTTTATCGTTCTGAGTGGCCCCTTTAAATCATGAGAAGCTTTAAAAACAAGACTTAATAAATCTACATTTTGTTTATTTTCGTTCACTTTTACTGTATTTAGTACCATAATAGTTTCAATAAGGTTGAATTCAAAAAAAAAATTAACTTGTAAAACGTGGAGATATTAACAAATGCTAAGAAATACTTAGTGGGAGTTATTGCAAAAAACTTAATAAGCATAATAGAAGATTATGTATTTAAACGAACTTATTAGCTTTCAAAATTTAAGCTTGCAACTATATATACGCAACACGCCAAATAAAGTTAATGTTTTATTAAACAAATTTAAGAAAAAAAACAATTCCAGAAATATTTATATGATAACTCCGTCTTTCATATGTAGTTTACGGTCTGCCATATCTGCCAATTTATTGTTATGGGTTACAATTATAAAGGTATGATTAAACTGCTTACGTAAGTCAAAAAACAATTGATGGATGTCGTTGGAGTTTTCAGAATCTAAATTACCGGTTGGTTCATCAGCAAAAATAACTTTAGGTTGGTTAATTATAGCACGGGCTATTGCCACCCGTTGCTGTTCTCCACCAGATAATTCATTGGGTTTATGTTGTATTCTTTTAGATAAACCTAAATAGTTTAATAATTCTTTAGCTCTATCTTTGCTGTCTTTTGTTTTAAACCCTGAGATCATCGTAGGTATCAAAACATTTTCTAAGGCACTAAATTCTGGTAATAAATGATGAAACTGAAAAACGAAACCAATATGTTTATTTCTAAAAGCAGAAAGTTCTTTGGCTTTTAAACGGGTTATTTCGGTATTGTTGATACTTAAATTACCTGAATCTGGATTATCAATTGTTCCAAGTATATGCAGTAAAGTACTTTTTCCAGCACCAGAAGCTCCCACTATCGATACGATTTCACCAGGATTAATGGACACATTTACTCCTTTTAAGACTTTTAGATTTTCATATGATTTTTCAATACTTGTTGCTTTTATCATGGCTGCACAAATAACAACATTTTATACTAAACCATTGTTGTAACTATCTTATTTTTTTGTGTGCTCATTAGTTTGATGCCACAAGTTTAAATATTTGGAATTTGTATTTTGGAATTTGGAACTTGGAATTTGTATTTTGGAATTTGAAGTTTATACATTCAGTTCCAATTTGGATTTTCCGGATAGCCGGCTATTGATTTGTAATCTCCACCCATATCTTTTAAAATATTTGCCCATAGTTTTTCTTGATCGTTATTAAAAATATCAGAGCATTGTGCGTTGGTAACAATCCACGAATTTTGCGACAATTCTTCTTCAATTTGCTTTGCTCCCCAGCCTGAATATCCAAGAAAAAAACGAATTTGATTACTTTTAACCCTTTCTTGAGATAGTAATATTTTTAAGGTTTCAAACGACCCGCCCCAAAACACCCCATCAGCAATTTCTTCACTGCCACTTAACTCGTCACCCAACACATGCAAATAATGTAAAGTATCTGGCTCAACCGGACCGCCAAAATAAACAGGTACTTTTAAATAAGCAAACTCTGGTAAAGCATCTGAAAAACTCAAATCTAACCGACGGTTAAGAATGAAACCAAAAGAACCTTCATTGGTATGTTCACATAATAGTATCACCGATCTTTTAAAATTGGGATCCAACATAAAAGGCTCTGACAACAATATTTTTCCTTTGGAAGGTTTATCGTTTTTGCTAAATATATTTTCTTTTTGAAACAATTGTTAATTCTATTCCTCTAATGCAATATTAAAACAATTTAACCTTATCTTGGGTAAAATTTTTAAAAAATTAATCAGTTATGAAACGTTTAAGCTTATGCTTGTCTTTAATTTATTTTGTTTCCATTTGTTTTGCACAAACCGTATTTATTAATGAACTGCATTATGATAATGTAGGAACCGACGACAATGAAGGACTTGAAATAGCTGGACCGGCAGGTACCGATTTAAGTTGTTATGAAATTTATTTGTACAATGGTAGCAATAGCTCCGTTTATAATTCAATAACTCTACAAGGCACATTAGAAGATCAAAATAATGGTTTCGGTACACATTGGGTAGCCATTGAAGGGATCCAAAATGGAGAAAATGATGCCATTGCGTTGTACAATAGTTGCACCGAAACGGTTGAACTTTTTATTAGTTACGAAGGCACTATGTCAGCCATTGAAGGGGTGGCAAAAGATATGATTTCTGAAGATATTGGGGTAGCTGAAATTGGCACTGAATCAGGCAATTCATTACAACTAACAGGAAGTGGCATGGTTTACACCGATTTTATATGGGCAGAAGCGGCGGCTGCTACATATGGAGAAATCAATAACAATCAATCGTTTGGAGAAGGTACAGGCGGTACGCCTACCTTTAACATTTCACCTGCAGAGCGCACGATTAATGAAAGTACCGATTCTGTTACCTACACTTTGCAGGCAACCAACTTAACCGGAACTCATATAATAAATATTAATGTAAATGAAGAGACAACGGCTATTTTAAACGAAGATTATACAATTGGTAATAGTGAATTAAGTATTGATGCTGCCAATGGAGCTAACCAAACCATTGATATCGTAATGTATATAATTAACGATGAAGAAGAAGAAGCAACCGAAAGTGTTGAATTTCAAATTACTGTAGAAGGCGAAGAGGTTACCATAGCTAATGGTGTATTTACCTTAACTATTGAAGATGATGATGCGCCACCACCAACTTTAAACATGTATACGATTGCCGAAGTACACACCGAAAATGAAAATGGTGTAGCCGACTCGCTAGATGTGTTGTGTGAATTAAGCGGTGTAGTACATGGTATTAATTTAAGAGAAGGTAATGGCTTATTGTTTACCATTCGTGATGGTACTGGTGGTATCAGTATTTTTAGCTTAAACGACGATTTAGGTTACACGGTTACCGAAGGGGATGAAATAAAAGTACAAGGAACCATTGGGCAGTTTAACGGTTTAACTCAAATCGTAGCAGAGAATATTACATTAGTTTCAGAAGGGAATGATTTAGGAGAACCCATCGAGATTAGAGATACTGGTTTATCAGAAACTCAGGAATCAGAGTATGTAAGAATGGAAGAGCTAACTATTATTGACCCAACCGAATGGGTAGGCGACGGTGGTAGTTTTAATGTGCTTTTTACGGTAGATGGTTCTTCGGATATAGATACGGTGATTGTTAGAATTGATAATGATACTCCTTTGGCATCATTACCACTATCTGACATAACTGCGAGCGGAAACTACTATCAAGGCATATGGTTTATAACTGGCATAGTTGGACAATTCGACAACTCCGAACCTTACACCTCAGGTTACCAATTATTTCCGTTTGATTTGGACGACATATTTATTACAAGTAGACCATCAGTTCCCAATTATATTATTGACCAAACTATTGAAGTTTATCCTAATCCGATAAAAGGCGATTGGTTAGAAGTGCAAGCTGTAACATTGATTAAGAGTTTACGTTTATATAATGCAAGTGGTTTATTGCTAAATGAAACTCAAGGTAATCAAATGAACATAAATGATGTTTCTACTGGTTTTTATTTATTAGAAGTAGAAACGA
This sequence comes from uncultured Chitinophagales bacterium, assembly GCA_938023075.1. GTDB lineage: Bacteria > Bacteroidota > Bacteroidia > Chitinophagales > JAHDHT01 > CALHDG01. The sequence continues at coordinate 20,044 of CALHDG010000113.1, read as the reverse complement.
ATCAAGGCAAAACACTCAAAAAAATTATTCGATAAGAAGAGGACATTAACAAAGTTTCACATATTACCACATAAATCGTGCCTTAATTTGCAAAATTAGACACTAAGGATTTTAGTTATTTATCGTATATTCACACAGGTCATTAAATGTAACATTTTAGCAAATTTCATCTTTTTAAATAATTGATTATTATTGTTTTTCAAAGATAATTAATAATATACATAGTTTACCCAACCACTTACGAGTATTCCTTTTTCTTAAAATAATTTTTATTTTTTTTAAAAGATAAAGACTTAATCGTGTTTTTATAGTCTACAAAAGGAATAACTTAGTAAAGATAAAACGAAAAAAATATAATGCTTAAGCAAAACTTATCCCAGAAACAGCTCCAAAAACTATCACCACAGCAGATACAATTAATGAAGCTACTTCAAGTACCCACCGCTTCGTTAGAACAACGTATTAAGGAAGAGTTAGAGGCAAATCCGGCATTAGATGAAGGTGAAAATGCAACACCCGATGAAAAATTTGACTTAACCGGAGAATCGACTGCAGATGACGAATTTGATGAATATGAAGGCGATCAAAATGATGTGGACTTGAGCGAATACCTTGGAAATGAATATGAACAACCGGACTACAAAACCAAAGATACCAACTATTCAGATAATGAAGATAAAGTAAGTATCCCTATACCAGTTATAGATACCTTTCAAGATTTTTTAGATCAACAATTGGGTATGGTAATTTTGGATGATGCCGATCAGGAAATTGCACAACAATTAATTGGCAGCATAGATGAGGATGGTTATTTACGAAGACCGTTAGATTCTATTATTGATGATTTAGCTTTTACTCAAAACATAGAAACTACTACCGATAAGCTAGAATCTTTATTAAAAGTAATACAAACCTTTGAGCCAACGGGTGTTGGGGCACGGTCATTACAAGAGTGTTTACTAATTCAAATAGACAGTAAGTTAAAACAAGATGCTAAAAATGAAACTCTATTACTAGCAAGAAAAACACTCTTTAAACATTTTGAATCGTTTTCGAAGAAACATTACGAAAAATTACATCGTCAGTTAGGCTTAAGTTCAGAAGAATTGAAAGTTGTGGTAGACGAAATTTTAAAACTAAATCCGAAACCAGGCAGTGCCTTCTCTAGCAAATCTAAAAATGATCAGTATATTATTCCAGATTTTATTGTAGTGAACGAAGATGGACGCTTAGAATTAAGTTTAAACTCAAGAAATGCGCCCGATCTAAAAATTAACAACTCTTATATGAATATGATTAAAGATTTTAATAAGAGTAAGAAAAAAGATAAACGACAAAAAGATACCATGATGTTCATTAAACAAAAAATAGATAGCGCTAAGTGGTTTATTGATGCGATCAAACAACGCCAACAAACCATGCTAAAAACAATGGGCACTATTTTAAGATATCAATACGATTACTTTTTAACGGGCGATGAAATTAAATTAAAACCTATGATACTAAAAGACATTGCCGAATTAACCCACTTAGATATTTCTACTATTTCAAGAGTATCCAACAGCAAATATGTACAAACCGAATTTGGTACATTTAAATTAAAAGATTTTTTCAGTGAATCATTAACAACCGATTCAGGGGAAGAAGTTTCAACCAGAGAAGTTAAAAAAATATTGTCTAATCAAATTAGCAATGAAGATAAACGTAAACCATTATCTGATCAGAAACTAACAGAAGCCTTAAAAGAAAAAGGCTACAACATTGCCCGGAGAACGGTAGCCAAATACAGGGAACAATTAAATATTCCAGTAGCCCGCTTGCGAAAAGAATTATAAATAAGCGTTTATAATGTTTGTGAGTAGCAATTCACAAATTGAATTTATGAAACAGGATTTCTATTCTAAACTTAATTCCAATTAACTTTTTTTGTTATAAAAAAGAGATAGTTTTGCCACCTTTAACAAATGGCATACTATTTTAATTTGCAGCTAAAAAGAATAAACCGGCATTTGGAAGCCCTTGGTTTCAATGTGGTGATCGCCTACATTTTGACAGCTCTCGTTTTTGCCGGAACTTCTCAGTTACTTTTCGAAAAGGTAAAATTTGCCGAATATATATATGCGGTGTTAGCATTAATGGTTTGCTATACTTTAAGCGAACCCAACCGGAATACCTATTTACAATTGCTGTTTCATAAAAAAGAGTATCAGCTTATTCGGCTTATCGAAAACGGCTTATTGGCTTTACCCTTTTTTGTATTGCTGCTTTTTCAAAATCAATATACTTTAGCGGTAATCGTTTTTTCAGGGGCTATTATACTTTCTTTTTTTCGGTTTACAGTTATCAACAGATTGATTATACCCACACCATTTTATAAAAAACCCTTTGAATTTATAGTGGGCTTTCGAAAAAATTATTTTCTTTTTATAGGATATGTTGCCTTAGCTTCTATTGCAATTTATGTAGATAATTTTAATCTTGCCATTTTTGCTCTAGTGCTTAGCCAATTGACTTGCCTAAACTTTTATACCAAACCTGAACCCTTATTTTATGTTTGGACTCATGCATTTAAAGCATCTAAATTTTTAAACTACAAAATACAAACAGCCACGCTGCAAAGTTTAATAATTAGTTTACCGATTGGTATCGCCTTGTTATTTTTTTATGGGCAATATTGGTATATTATAGGCTTAATCATCATACTAAGCATTTTTTATATTATGCTAATGCTACTTGGCAAATATGCTTACTATCCTGCCGAAGTCAATTTAATTCAAGTGTTGGCAGTTGCCTTTAGTATCATGTTTCCACCATTTTTGCTGATTAGCCTATCCTACTTTTATATGAAAGCTAAACAAAACTTATCCTTAAGGGTATTATGATTAGTATAAACTCTCTACATAAAAGCTATGGCAAACAAGCTGTTTTAAATGGGATCAACTTAACTTTTGAACCTGGTAAAATTTACGGTATTGTTGGTGAAAACGGAGCTGGAAAAACTACTTTATTTAAATGCATTAGTGGTTTAGAACCTTTTCAGGGAGCAATCAACTATCCTGAAGTTTTAAAAGATGTATGTGGCTTTTTACCAACCAATCCATTTTTCTTTTCTAAAATTACCGGTCAGGAATATTTACAATTACTATGTAATGCCCGAAAAATAAAATTAGAAGCGGTAGCAGAAAAAAATATGTTCAATTTGCCACTCCACCGATATGCCGAAACCTATTCAACCGGTATGAAAAAAAAGTTGGCATTAACCGGTATGTTATTGCAACAAAACCAAGTGTTTATTTTAGATGAACCCTTTAATGGTGTGGATATTCAAAGTAATATGTTGATTCAAGAAATTATTAAACATTTAAAAAATCAAGGAAAAATTATATTAATTGCCTCGCATATTTTTGCTTCGTTAAATGCCTTATGTGATGTATTGCACTTCATACAAAATGGATACATTGCCAATACTGCCACTCGAGGTGATTTTAAGCAGATTGAGCAACAGATGTCACAAAATTTTTTAAACGATAAAGTGGAACAGTTTAAAAGTTGGTTGTAGATGAATATTGAACTGTTGTTTGCCTATTGCTTTTGCACAGGAACACTAAAACCACTCAAAGTATGACCAGCACTGGAAAAAGTACACCAATATTGCCTCGAAGGCAAAGCAGCTATTTCGTCAGTATGTTGCCAACTAAAGTGTTGTTTGCCTGCGGTATAAGTTCCATTGGCTATAACATTTGATTACTTTTCATAAACAACGGATCGCTGACTATTGTATATATTTAATTGTGTTAAAATTAAATTGATTGGAAGATAACTATAATTTTTGCGATTGCCTTACTCCGGCGGAGTAAAACCTTGGTAGCAAAAAAAATTGAAACAGCTAAGCTCCAGCGGAGCGATACCTCATAGGCAAAATGTATTGGTCTATTAATTATAATTAAGCAGTGTGTCGCTCCTCTGGAGCTTACAGTTTTGTTACATTCTTATGCTACTAAGATATCGTTCCTCTGGAACTTAAATTGTTGATTTTAACCTAATAGAGACTGCGGTTTACAATTGTATTTATTGAAGCATACTTAACATTTGATTACTTTTCACAAAATATTTTTATACGATTGCCTTAAATGAAATGATAGATGTTATGTAATTCAAAACTTGTCAATCGAAGCAGCGAACTTTGAAAGCTAGCCCTGATTGCAGCGGTTATGCTATTTTGCAGTCTGGCTTTGTGCGTTTGCAATAGCATTTGAGCGGAAAGCAGGCTGCACTTTTGCTTTAAGCCAAAATCTTTCGCTTCAAATTATTGTTATTTCAAAACTGTCAATAACTCCAATCCCGCTTCCAAGTGTCAATAATATCTAATGAAAATTTTATGCCTTTGTTAAACATTGTTTGGTTGTTGTTTGCCCCTACTCCATAAACCCCTAAACGAAGCCGGCGGCGTGGACCTAATTTAAAAGTACGTTCTATGCCGGCAAACAATTCTTCATGACGGTAGTTGTTTTGCTGCATCCACAAAAAGCCGCCACCTACTACCAAACGAATGCCCAACTCTTTCACCACCGGAATATTATTGATTAAGGCACCGTTGAAATGATGGATGTGGTGCACCTCAACAAAAGTTTTCTTTGATGACATCGCTAAAGCCGTATCTAATAATTGAAAAGATTGTAAGGGGTTAAAATACAGCAATGGGTCAGACTGCCGGAATCTTTTCAAGTCAATATGCCGAAGTTTTTTCGTATTCAAATAAGTCCCTGAACTAATGCGATATTTTGATTGACCAAATTGACCAAGCACTACATCTTGTTCTACACTAAGCTCAACATAATCAAAGTTTACATCGCTACTCAAGAGCCGGTTCCAACCTTTTTGATATAGCAAACTAATGGTAGGAAATCGACTGCCTAAAACTAATTTACGATCGGGTTCGGTTATATATTTTTGAGCAGGGGTATAACTTAATTTGATATCGGTAATTAAAGATTGATGTGGTTCAAATTGTAAGGGTTCGTTAAACACTTCTTCTATTTCTTCAGGTGGAAACCAATTTTCAAAAACATAAGTCATATGATCGGGTATATCCTGCCGCCACATATAATCCAATTTCGTATTTAAATACAAACCATTTACTAGTTCAATACGGTGTCTTGTTCTAATGTAATCTACCAATATAAAGTTAGATGGTTGAATAATGTTTAGATAGGCATCATTTAAATTAATGGCTGCAAAATCACGACCAAAACGTAAACCGGCACGTGCTTGGCGATGTGGATCAAATAAAAAATCGGAGGCAAAATAGCCTTGAAAATCTTTATGAATAATGCCAATACTTGGTGCAGCCGTTGCCCGTATTATTTTTCCATCGATCATTTTCTTAGAAAAATCTGCTGAAGGACCTAACCGAAAACCTCCGATAATATTAAAACCCATTAATGAGGCGATTGAGGAAAAATACCAATTTTGTTGCTTTTCATGATTTTGCAAACCTACACCAAACCACAATATTTCTAAGGGTTCAATTTTGTTATAAAGGGCTTCAACAGAATCTTTATAGGGTTTGCTGTTGATAACAGTTTCTACACTATCCCGGTAATTGGCTACTTGGTTTTGCCTGATATTTAAAGGTTCGCTGCGCACTTGTTGCCAGTAGAGCGTATCTCGTTCATAAGCCGCTTTGTTGCTTACAGCAACTTCATTTCCAAAAAAATCATCTTCAAATTGACAGTTTAGTTGATGTTGTTTAAACGCAATTAAGGTACTGCCTTCATAACTTTTCTTCTTGGCTGTTTTAGTACTATAGTTAAATTGCTGACGATTGGGTAACCATAACGTATCGTTAATTTTTTGATAATTGAGTTGTATATGAAAAGCATCATATAGTTTTAACGCTCCTTTGGGCAATTGAATATCTAAGCGATTAACATTCCAAAGATTATCATTAATGTAAATAAACCCGCTACACGTCGCATTGCCTTTTTTACGTGGTATTATTTTTATTTTAAAGATGCTTTGTCCATCCTCTACTAAAGTTTCAATTAGTTTAAATTTATAGGATAAAATAGCGGTTTTGCTTAAAGGTGAGATAAAAGGCAATTCTGTAATACCCGGCAAAGCCACATAATTCTTATAAAAATTAAAATTGTTTTGGCTAAAATTAGGAATAAACAAACCCGTTTGATCGCCATACAATTGATAAGCCGTTCGCTCCTCTTTATAAAAATTTGGTGCCTTATAGTTGAGGGTTAAATTTATTTCTACAAAGTTATAACGGGCAATAGAATCGGGCAAATCTGGTGCTCGCAAAGCAAGATGACTTGCCGTTGGACGTTCATCTTTTTCTGCTGCTTGTTTTTTATTGTTAGATGAATTTGGTACAATGATTTCCTCATTGGCTTTTACATATACTTCGGTTTTACAAGCATGTAATTGTTTGGCATACTTCTTTTTATGCTCTATGGCTTTTTGTATGATGCCATAAGCCGGGTCGCGCTTGCCTGCTTTCACCACAATTTGGTTCAATTCAATACTCGATGTTTTTAAGGTCACATTCGCTATTTCATCACTTTTGGTAATTTGAATGCTAAGCAATTGACTTTCGTAACCTACCGCAGAATAAGCTACTTCATAACTTCCAGCAACTATATTATATAAATAAATACCTTGTTCATTGGTGATTGTTCCACTGTTGAGTTCCTTTATAAAAATATTGACATAGGGAATGGGTTGGTTGTTTTCATCAGTAACCGTACCCCGAAGAGATTGTGACAGACACGTTTGCGTTATTATTGAAAATAAAACAACAAAGAAGCTGGTAAAGTATGCTATTTTCAAATTTGATTTTGTGTTGCCTTGTAAACGCAATTTGTTGGGTTTTGTTTTTCTAATCTCGTAGCAGTTTTATCAGCTTTAATATTGAATAAGATCCTAAGGAATATTTCTTAAACTCGTATGATAATCTTTTTCAAACTATTTACAAAGTCTGAATTCATTTAAATACTAAAGATGCAGGAGCATCCTATCAATTTTTCCTGCACAACCATATTTGTTCTGAAACATCAAAGCCATATTTTTGTTGTTCTGCTTTGGTAAATTGCTCGTTCACATAATTTTCAACTTGTACGGTAAAACCAACCGCTTCTAAACGGTCTTTTTTATCTAAACCATAAATACGCACATGGTCATTTTGTCCAAAAACGCGTTCCCGTTCTTTTGGGTCGGTAATGGAAAGGTCTTCTAATGTGCTTGCTTTATTTAACATAGGCGTTTGCAAAATAGCCCAACTATTGGGTTTTAAAACCCTGTATAATTCCTGCATCGCTTTATTATCATCTGGAATATGTTCTAACACATGGTTACATAAAATTACATCGAAGCGGTTATCTTCATAGGTAAGTTGAGTTATATCTTGTTTATCCATCGCGGTAGGCATATCCAAATCACAACTTAGGTAGGTTAGGTTAGGTGCAGTTTTTAAGCGTTCTTGAAATTGATGTTCTGGGGCGAAATGTAAGACCTTTAACTGGTCGGTGTATAGATTGGTTTGATCTTCCAAATATTTCCACAACAATCGATGACGCTCTAAACTTAAACACCACGGGCAAAGCACCTCGTCTCTAACTTTTACTCCATACGACAAAAATTGTTTAAACGATTTTTCGCAGCAAGGGCATTCTACTTGATCGCCTTTATAAAAGGGATATTGTAAGCGCAAAAAATACATCCCTCCTACCCTTAAATATTTGCGAGGTACTATTTTTTCGGCAACCTCTTTTAAACGAGCGGTATTCATGCTTCTTTTACTTTTTCAGGTTTTTCAGGATAGGCAATTCGAACATGATAAATACTCTTCAACATTTTTTTAAAGATGCGTTTAATTTGACTTATCTCTTTAAAAGTGATATTGCTATTTACAAACTGGTCATCTTCCATTTTGCTTTTAATTAGGTTATTGATCAACTTATCAATGCTATCAGAGGTTGGGTTTTTTAAACTTTTTGAAGCTGCCTCCACCGTATCTGCCATCATTAAAATAGCCGTTTCTTTTGAGTACGGCAATGGTCCGGGATATCGAAACTGATCTTTGTCCACTTCTACCTCCGGATGTTGCTCACTGTACTTCCGGTAAAAATATTGAGTAACCGAATTGCCATGATGCGTACGAATAAAATCAATAATAATATCTGGTAAGCGATACGATTTGGCAATTTCTATTCCATCAGAAACGTGTTTAATAATGAGTTCTGCACTTTCATCATAACTTAAATTTTCGTGCGGGTTAAAGCCGGTATTTTGGTTTTCGATAAAAAACAAGGGATTATTAATTTTACCAACATCGTGATATAGTGCTGCTACTTTAACCAACATCGGGTCTGCATCAATTTCGTTAGCGGCTGCTTCTGCTAGATTGGCAACTTGTACTGAATGCTGGAAAGTGCCCGGTGCTTCCAACTGCAATTTTTTGAGTAGTGGTTTGTTTACATCACTTAACTCCACTAAGGTAATATCAGATATAAAACCAAATATTTTTTCAAAAATAGGAATGAGCGGATAGGCTAATAAAGTTAAAATAACATTGAGCGCTAACCACTTAAATTCGCCAAAGTTAATACTGGCTAAGTTGCCTTCTTGAAATAAACTGAAGCCAAAAAAGGTTACTACATAAGCCAAAAATATATAAAAAGTAGCTAAGAAAAACTTGGACCAATAGTGTGCATTAACATTAGCTAAAATAGAAACCAAGCATGCTACAAAGTGAAGAAAAATAAACTCTTTACCATAGGGTGTTATAAAGGCAGCCAAAAATAAAACGATAATAGTGGTATAAAAAGCTAAGCGGTTACCAAAATAGGTTTGTAAAATTATGGGTACCACACAAAAAGGTACTATGTAAATACTAGGCAAACCCATACTTAAGGCAGCATAAGTTATATATAAAATTAATACTACTATTATTAAAACAAAAGCTAATTTACGCGTGTTTAAAAATACTTCACCGTGAAACTGCCTTAAATAAACCCAAAACAAGCTAAGCACTATGGCGGTTATTAATAGATAACCTATGTAAACCAAGTTATTATCGTATTCTCCTAATTCACTTGCTTTATTAAGCTTTAATGATTCTAATTGCTTAAATTTCAGCTCATCTAAAATATCACCCCGTGAAATTATTTTTTGCCCTTTTTGTACACGACCAGAAGTTTTACTAATTTGTTTTAAAGTTTCTTCTTCGCGTTTTAAGGAGGTGCTTTCATCATAAATAATATTAGGTTTTAAAATGCCCTGTAACCAACGCATTATTCTAGATTTTATCGCAACCGGTAAATTATTATTGGTTATTTCTTCAAAGGCATTGGTTAAGGTATAAAATTCACTTAACCTAAAAGGTGTAGAATTATTATCGTTATTTAAAATATAGATTTTGTAATCTAATTCTTCATTTTGATGAGTAGCGTCTAATTTAATGATACCGGTGCTGTAAACCTCTTCTACTTTTTGTATAATTTCATCCCGATCACCAAATTTTAATGCCGTATTGGTATCCGTTTTCATCAGCTGATTTATCTCAGCTTTCACTTTTCTCAATACCGTTTTGCTTACGTTTATATCTCGTTTATAAAAGGGAGATAACTGCGCTTTTAACTCTTTACGCTCATCGTTAATTTCTTTTTCTGTTTTGTAGATGGCATAATCGGTTTCTGCATATAAATCATCGTACTCCCAAAGTTGCCCAATGTTGTACTCATATTTAAACTGTTTTGATTTTGGGAAAAACCAACTAATAATTAATCCGGCAAGTACAAATAGCAAAATTTTAGTTACATCTTGTAAGCGGTTTACTAAAAATGAAAATAATCTGTTCATTACGTATACTGCAAGAATAGTTTGTTCTGATGAAAAATACTAATTTATTGAGAGAGAGTTGAGGTTAAGTTGGATTTTTTAGACAAGTTTAGGAATAATAAGATAAAAAAATGACAAGTTTATCAAGTTAGTTTACATACAATAGAAAAGTAAGCTTAACAGACGCCATACGTTTGACCATATAGGTCGCCATTTTTGCGACCCTAAAATGCCAAAGACTCAATTACTGTTTAATAGCACAAAGGCTTTAACCTAAAAGTAGTTTTAGAAATCATAAATTTGTTTTGTGCAAGCACAAAAATTGGTCGCAAAAATTGCGACCACTACTAAAATATCAAAAAGTGTCAACTACTTTTATTATTTGGGTAAGCTTATCTTGTACAATAAGTTTATCAAAGTGATTGATACTTTCTTATTCTGGATTGTTACTGTTTTTCTTTGTACGAAGAACCGAAGTGTTGTTCGATGATAAAAGCATCAGCTTAATGAAGCTATTTAAAACAGGAGTAGTAGTTGGTTAGACACTTACAAATGGATAGTTATTTTTGAATTATTCCTAATCTTTTCTTTTTTGAAAAAAAGCGTATCTTGCTGCTATGATAAAAAGGTGTTGCCTAAGTGTTCATACAAAATTCTTCATCATACATACAACTTTAATTTGGTGTATGATGATTTCTATCATAGTCCAATCAGCTCCCTTATCTAACCGGACAGCTAATTACACCATGCATATTTCATTAGATGTAGAAAACAAAATGCTACAAGGCAAAACCGTGTTGTTGTGGAACAATCCATCTAACGATACCATTAAAAATATGCCTTTTCATTTGTATTATAATGCCTTTAAAAATACGCGCTCCACTTTTAATAAAGAACGATCAGGCAGGTCTTTTCTTGGTCCGGTTGATGTAGAAAATAACCATTGGGGTTGGAGTGAAATCAATAGCATAAAAGATGATAAAGGAAATAATCTGACCTCGACTATCCAATATATTCAACCTGATGATGACAATAACGAAGATCAAACCGTATTAAATGTGCCTTTAAAAACATTCCTTCTACCTGGCGAATCCATAGAAATAGAATTTGAGTGGACGGCAAAAATTCCGTTTCGATCTGCCCGAACCGGTTATAACAAAGATTTTTATTTTTTCGCTCAATGGTTTCCGAAGGTGGGTGTTTATGAACCTGCTGGTACCCGTTATGCCATTAAAGGACAATGGAATTGCCATCAATACCACAGTAGTGGAGAGTATTATGCGGACTTTGGCGTCTATGATGTTTACTTAACCGTTCCTGAAAATTATGTGGTTGGAGCGAGTGGAGCACTTCAAGAAAAAACGGTTAATGGAGCAAACCAAACCTGGTATTTTAGAGCCGAAGATGTGATAGATTTTACCTGGACAACTTCACCACATTATCAAGTACAAAAAACCACCTGGAAACATGTGGACATCAGCTTACTTTCTTACCCAGAAAAAATGTATTGCGCCAGTAAGTATTTCAACAATATTAAAAATGCCTTAACTTATATGGATGAGCATGTTGGCTTGTATCCTTATTCAACCTTAACTATTGTCGATCCACCTATACACGGCATTTTTACCGGTGGAATGGAGTACCCAACGCTGCTCACTTCACTTAGTGCTTGTTTTTTACCAGAAGGCTTAAAGTTTACGGAAGCTTTAACAACACATGAATTTATTCATCAATATTTTATGCAGATGGTTGCTACCCACGAAGTAGAAGAGCCTTGGATGGACGAAGGCTTCACCACGTATTACGAAATGCGGATATTAGATCAATATGAGGGCAAACATACTTCTGCGGTTGATTGGTTGGGCATTAAAATGGGCAGCAGCGAATTTAACCGTGCGGAATATTTAAGTACCGATAATCCAAAAATAGCGGAAGGCAATAGAAAAAGCTGGCAGTATAAACATGGTGGCTATGGCACTATAGCGTACAACAAAACTGCCATGTGGCTAAAAACGTTGGATGGTATAATTGGCAGAAACGTGATGGATACCATTATGAAAACCTATTTTAACCGATGGAAATTTAAACACCCGAAAGGGCAAGATTTTATTGATGTGGTGAATGAGCTTGTACCGAAGTATCATCAAGATAAATTTGGAGCGGATATGAATTGGTTTTTTGAACAAGTGTTGTATGGTTCGGGAGTATGTGATTATAAAGTGGCTGCTATTCGCAATCAACCTGTTGTGCCTAAGGTAGGCATTTTTGGGGCTGATAAAGAATGGGTCGTTCCTGTAGGAAAAGAAACAGAGCAACAATATAAAAGTACCGTCATACTAAATCGTTTAGAAGAGATGCAGTTTCCTGTAGAGGTTGTGATTCATTTTGAGGACGGTAGTAAACAAATAAAATATTGGGATGGCAAAGCCAGAAGTATAGACTTCACTTTTACCGGACCTTCAAAAATTGCATCTGCTGAAATTGATCCAAACCGGAAAATTGATTTGGACATTAATTTTTTAAATAACAGCTATGTAGTGGAGCATCAGGGTGTGGGTATTAGAAAATATGTTGTTCAGTTTATAAATACCCTTCAACAATTGATGCAAACGATTAGTGCTTTTATTTGATATAGAAATCTCTTTTCCTCAAATTGAAAATCGAGTTATTTACAACAAATCCTCCAAAGCCCCTATCAACATATTTACATGATTTTTAGTACAACTCTCACCCATAATACCAATACGCCAAATTTTACCGGCAAAAGCTCCCAATCCGCCACCTACTTCAATATTATAGTCATCTAATAATTGTCGTCGTAGTTTAGCTTCATTGTTTACTTGTTTCGGCAAGTAAACCGAATTTAAATTGGGTAATCGATGCGTTGGTTTTACCAAATAAGAAAAGCCCAATTTTTCTAAACCCTTTTTCAAATATTGATGCACTTCTTGGTGGCGTTTCCAACGATTTTCCAAACCTTCATCTAAAACCAAACCTAAAGCTTTATGCAAAGCATAGACTGACGAAACGGGTGCTGTATGGTGATAGGCTCTTTTAGCACCTTGCCAATAATTTTTCACCAAGCTTAAATCTAAAAACCAACTTTGTACTGGTGTTTTTCTTTTATCTAACACTTTTTCTGCCCGTTTGGAAAAACTAACGGGCGACAATCCTGGTGGTGCGCTCAGATTTTTTTGAGTGCCTGTATAAATCGCGTCAATCCCCCATTCATCTACTTTAAGCTCAACTCCGCAATAAGAAGTTACCGCATCTACCATTAATAAGGAATTGGCATTATGCACCAAATCGCTTATTTCTTTTAAAGGTTGTAAAGCACCGGTAGAAGTTTCGGCATGCACCAAAGCCACTAACTTTGGTTTTGGACATTGTTTTAACGCTTTCTTCATTTGGGCGGTTGTGGTAACCTTGCCCCATTCCACGTCAATTTGATGAACCCTAGCTCCAATCCGTTCGGCAATTTGAACCATTCTTCCACCAAAAACGCCATTTACGCAAATGATACATTCATCGCCGGGTTCTAATAAATTAACTAAGCAAGTTTCCATACCTGCACTGCCGGGTGCCGAAACTACAAAGGTGAGTTTGTTTTTGGTTAAGAAGGTTTGTTGCACCATCGCTTTGACTTCATCCATCATCATCACAAAATGCGGATCTAAATGCCCGATGAGTGGCGTTGCCATCGCTTTTAAAACTTTTGGGTGGGCGTCAGATGGACCTGGTCCCATTAAAATTCGTTTAGGGGGATTGAATTTGTATTTCATTTGATCTAATTAGAATTATTTTATTATTTATTATGTGAGATTAGCATCAAGACTTCAAAAAAAAAGTGTGGTTTACTTTTTACAGATTTTCGATTTCATATTCTGTTAATCCGGTTATTTTTTTTATCTGATTGTTAGTATAGCCTTCCTTCTTCATGTTTTTAGCAATTTCAAAATTTCTTTCTTCTTTGCCTTCCTCTTTTGAGGTATCGACTACATTTTTTATGTCTCGGTAATATTTTAAACTTTCTTCGTAGGCTGCTCGTTCTTTGGGTGTGAATTTGGCGATTTCGGCAGCTTCAAATAATTTGGTAAAAATTCGTTCCTGCAGTTTTTTAGGACGGTTTTGCAATTGCGATAAGTGCGTAAAAACATACATCCATTTATCAAAACGGGTTTCTAATTCTTCTTCTTCTTTTGTAAACTTTGGAAGTTCCAGATAAACGAATTTCAATTTGTCGTAAAACACTTCACAATGTTGATTCTTTAATTCTACAATATGCATCAGTTCTTTCTCGTTTTTATGATCATCAAAAATAAAATCTAAAATTCCTACCGAATATACGGGCTCTAATTTATAATCCCATTGGTTTTTTTTGCCTTGTTGTTGTATCGGAAAAGAGGCATAAAAAACACTACGGTCTTTAAAATAATTTTGTTTGGCTTTTTGCATTTCAACAATAAAGTGTTCTCCATTTTCTCCTATGCAGTATAAGTCAAAAATGGCTTTTCTATCCAATGCGGTCAATCCTTGTTTTTCACCTGACGAATAGGTTAAATCTTTTATTTTTCTTTCCGGTAATATTTCATTGAGAAAGTCAATTAACAACACTTTATTGGGTTCGCTGCCAAATAATTTTTTGAAACCAAAATCAGTTAAAGGATTGATATATTTTGCTTTTTGCTCAGTCATTCTATGGCTATCCGTTTCTGTCAACAAAAATAGCTGTTTTTTCTTTATTGCCGGTTAATTCTAATTACAAGTGTAGTATTTTAAAGGTCTTCATCTGAAAAAAAATTAACTGGTATAAACTAAATTCTGGTTCGCCTTTAAGGTATTTTTCATTAATGAAATAACCGTCATAGGGCCAACTCCACCCGGCACCGGTGTAATAAAACTACATTTTTCCGCAACCTCTTTATACTTTACATCTCCCGCTAAACGGTAACCTCTTTTTTTGGAAGCATCGTCTACGCGGGTAATGCCCACGTCAATCACCACAGCACCTTCTTTTATCATATCGGCAGTAATCATTTCAGGTCTGCCAACTGCGGCAATAACAATATCCGATTGCAATAAATGATCTTTTAAACATTGCGTTCTGCTATGTGCTAAAGTAACCGTACAATTGCCAAATTGGTGGTTACGCGACATTAAGACTGCCATAGGTTTGCCAACAATATTACTTCTGCCAACCACGGTGCAATGCATCCCTTGTGTAGGCACTTCATAAGCTTTTAGCATTTGTACAATACCATATGGCGTAGCCGGTAAATAGGCTGACATGCCCAACATCATTCTACCCATATTCACCGGATGGAAACCATCCACATCTTTCTTTGGATCGATAGCTAAGGTAACTTTACGCTCATTAATATGCGCCGGCAAGGGCAACTGCACAATAAAGCCGTCAACATCATCATCAGTATTTAAACGGCTCACCTGTTCCAACAAAAAATCTTCCGAAATATTATCATCTAAACGCACCAAAGTCGATTCAAAACCAACCTCTTTACACATTTTTACCTTGTGGTTTACATAGGTTTCACTAGCACCATCATTGCCAACCAAAATTGCTGCCAAATGCGGCGGTCTTTTGCCCGCCGATTTTAGGTTTTCCACCTCGTAGTGCAGTTCTTTTTTAATATTTTGCGATAGTAATTTACCGTCTAAAATTTGCATGTTGCAAATATAGGGTTTGTGGGGAATATGAAACAAAATTTGATCTATCTAAACCATAAAATGTTCTAATTGATGTTTGATTACTCTCCAATTTGGTAATTTTTTATCTAACAAATTATAAAATGACTTACTATGATTTAAATAGGCTAAATGGCAAAACTCGTGAATGATAACATATTCAATGCATTTTTTTGGGGCTTTAATCAATTCTGTGTTTAAAGTTATCTGTCCTTTAGTTGAACAACTTCCCCATTTTTTCTTTAGCCATCTATGCTTTAAAACCACTTTTTGCGGATAGAAAGTTTTTGCAATCGGCAATAAATTATTAAACAAATTGGTAAAATGAACATTGGCTTTATTAGTGTACCAAATGTTCAGTTGATATTTTATTTTAAGCGTATCTTTTTTATCGATTGTATGTACTTCAATATAACCTCTTTTTAGTTTTACATCTTCATTTTTTGATTGGATAATTTTCAAGCGATACTGCTTACCCAAGTACAAATGGGTTTCTCCATTAACATATTTTCTTGATGGTGTTAAGGGATGAAAAGAGAGAAAAAATTCCTGTTGTTTTAATATCCAATTGGCTTTGCTTTTAAGCTTTGCTTTAATTTTTTTAAGATCAGTATCTATTGGGGCAATAACGTAAACTTTACGGTTGGGATGCACTTGTATGCCCAAAGTTTTTCTATCGGCATACTGCAGCGTAAACCTAATTATTGAATTGCCATATTGTATGGAAGACTTCATTTTTTATAATGTTCTGTCGCAATTTTTAAACAAACTTCAATTAAGTTATCTATCTTATCCCAGTTGGTTTCCAATTCAAACTTTTGATGTAATTCGTAAATGTTGTCACCCAATTCTATGTTTATTTGCCCTCGAATATCATCATTTTGATGCCATTCAATAATTTTTTTGTCTTGTGCATAAATGTACTTTTTTATCGTTTCATCAATGTTTAATCCAACTTCAATATGAAATGGCATTTTTAATAAAGCTGCATCCTCAAAAAAAAATTTACTTTGGTTGTAAAAGGCAAAGGCAACTTCGTTACTATTTAATTCTTCCGGAATATCATCTTTAAACCTGCCAAAAGCTTGATCTTCCAATTCTTTAATTTGCTTTAAATACTCGGCTTCATCAATACGTTTTTGATAATAGGCCTCAATAGTTTCTTTTATTAAGTCTGCCAATTTTTTATAGTAAATGGGGTTTTCCTGCATTTTTACGCTAATTGCTTTTATCGTTCTGCTGGCAATATGATCGGCTTGCGCGGCTTTGCCGTTAATTTTTTCAACTTCAGCTTCACGCTCTTCTTTATCAAAAATGTTTACTATATCGGTAATGCTATAAATTTCACCAGCTGTTGAAATATGCCTATGCAGTAACTTTTGAATTTGTGGTTCAAACTCTTTGTAGCTCATGTCATCGTTATATCTTCTTTTTACATCTACTCTCAACTTTAAAAACAGCTTTGCATCCGCTTTATATTGTTTAATTTTTGCTTCTTCCGTATTTTCTACAAATTGAACTGTTGATAATGCCATCTTCAATAATCGACAATACTTACTCAATTTTTCATAAAACTTAAAACGAATATCTTCCGGTTTCAAATTCTCTTCATAAACGGATGCTTCAACATTTTTATCCTTTATTTCCTTAAAGATGTCCCAAAGTTCCGAATGTACCTGAGGTAATTTTTCAATTTCTTCATGAATACTGGTTATAGTACTTTTTAAATCTGCTTCATCAAAATTACTTAAGCCGGTGTAGGTACTTAAAGCGTTATCTAAATTTTTAAGATTGCCATAATAATCAATTACATAGCCATAATCTTTTCCGGGATGTACACGATTAACTCTTGCAATGGCTTGCAACAAAGTATGTTCTTTAAGTGAGCGGCATAAATACAATACCGTATTATTAGGTGCATCGAAACCCGTTAACAATTTTGCCACTACAATAATTATTTCTGGTTGATCTCTATTTTTAAACTGGCTAATGATGTTTTCTTCAAACTTCTTTAAATCTCCATATTTATCAATCATTGAATTGAAATATGCATCTTCTCTTACCTTGTCTTCATTATGCTGCTCAAAACCATCTTCTTCTCCTTCCCTTTGATCAGACCGGGTAACAATAACCGATGTACTAACCTTTAAATCTTCTCTTATCTTGCCAATATCCTCAAAATAATCTCGATATTTAATTGCCGCTTTTATAGTTGGCGCAACTAACTGTGCTTTCGGCTTATATTTATCTTCAAAGGTTTGAAAAAATTTGGTATAATGCTCGCAAATATCCCAAGCCCTGGCTTCAATAATTTGTTCAGTTTTGTTAATTTCATTTACGGAGTTGAACTTCCGCTTTAACCGCACTTTCCCTTCTTTTGAAAGCGCTTTAGCAATATTATCGAAGCCGCGATTTATCTGATTTTCGTTTACCGTAATATGATTATGTCTGCCTTCATACAACAAAGGCACAATGGCGCCATCTGCAACCGCATCTTTAATAGTGTAGGGTAAGCCAATATACCCACCAAATTTGTGAGCCGTACTTTTTTCTTTTTTCATTAAAGGCGTACCGGTAAAAGCAATAAAACAAGCATTGGGAAACACCCGCTGCATACTTACATTAAATGTACCATATTGCGTTCGATGGGCTTCATCTATTAATACAAAAATATTAGGAGAGCTTAGTGGATGCTTTAATTTTTTTACCGCTTGCTCAAACTTATTGACTACCGTTGTGATGATGGCATCGTTAGGTTGCTGTAATAATTCTGACAATTTAGTACCCGTTGTAGCTTTTACAACCGGTAGATCGCACTTTTTAAAAGTACCTGCAATTTGATGGTCTAAATCAATGCGATCGGTTACTAAAACTATTTTAGGATTGCTAATGCTTTTAGTTGATGCCAACATTTGTGCCAGCATAACCATAGTTAATGATTTGCCACTGCCTTGTGTATGCCAAATAACTCCACCTTGTCGTTTGCCGGTAATATCTAAATGACTAACCCGTTCCATAGTTCTGTTTACGGCAAAGTATTGCTGGTAACGTGCCACCTTTTTAAGGCCACCATCATACAAGGTAAAGTTGCGAATAACATCTAACAAACGTTGGGGTTGGCAAAGGCTAAACAATAATTTATCTTGTTCGGTAAGTAATCGTTTTTCTTCTTCAAGTCTGTCAAAATAAGGTTTAGTATAACTAAAGCCAAAATTGCGTTCGGCAAATAGTTGCGTTTTAACCTTAGGTTCAATGGTTTGATTCTTTATTTTATCTAACAAGGTTGTATAATCACTTTCCGCTTTTCTACTTAGGTGTTGCTCTTTCCATTTACTCCAAAATGCTTTACTGGTTCCGGTAGTGGCATATTTACCGCTATTACTGGCAACCGCAATTAGTAAAGATGAGTAAACATATAGTGATCGAATACCGGTTTTGCTAAAATTGCGGATGTGCTGCTCAATAGCTAATTCGGTAGGTGATTTCGGATTTTTTACCGCAGGCGATTTACATTCAATAATAACTGTTGGAATACCATTGATAAACACCACCACATCCGGTCGGTAAGTATCGGTTCTTGCGCTACGGGTTACTGAAAATTCTTCGGTAACATGAAAAACATTGTTTTCCCAATTGTTCCAATCTATATATTGAAGGGTGTGGCTTTTTTTGTCGCCATCTATGGTTTGTTCAAATGATTTACCTAGTGTTAGTAATTCGTAAAAAGCGGCGTTAGCATTTAAAAAACCATCGTTCATAGGCAAATCTTTTATAGCCAATACTGCCGATGCAATGTTTGAATTTGAAAACTGGTACGTTTCCCCTTTCCTGGAGATAGAATTTATTTTTGGGAGTTGTTGTTTCAACACCGTTTCAAACAAAACGGTTGAAAGTTTACCACCTCGCCACTCAAATGCTTGTGAAGGCGGCACGTAGATATAGCCCATATTAATGAGCAACTGCAATGCTGGTATTTGCGATATATGATCTTCTAAAAATGATGGTGTGTGCATTTGTTTTTAAACTTTATTACTAAAAAATGTGTTATTTGTAGTAAGCCGACTTGATAAAAACCGCTTGTTTTTACCGGGCCGCAACAAATTCCCCGGTTATTTAACCGGGGTTTTTTATGCCCTTTTCCAATAGCTTTGTATCAGTTTTATAATTCAATTTGGTGTATTATATGCTGTTTTTAAACTTTTTATAATGTTTAAAACACTAAAATTAAAATTGGACTAATTTTTGTTTTTCATAATTGAAAATATATTTTTGCAATGCTCATCTTGCCACAATTATAGGAAGACAGAGTTTCGAGGCTCGGTATATCAAGATATATGTCGAGCCTTGCGTTTTTAGTAATGCGGAGAAAATAAATCTACTTTTTATGTCAAAGTCATTTTTTGATAGACGAGGCGAAAAACGTAGTCATAGTGGGGCTAAGACGAGGCTTTTCAACGAAGTATATCGAAAAATGGCAAAGACAGAAATGTAG
>CALHDG010000112.1 GCA_938023075.1 uncultured Chitinophagales bacterium | reverse complement strand
ATTAGAGATTTAGATGGACTTAAATCAAACAAACACCAACTTAACATTAGGAAACAATATTTTACCGATTCAAACTCAGTAGTTGATAAAAAAGGAATCTACTTATTGAACATTTATGAAATTGAGGCATTAATATTAGCGGATATTGTAACTTTTAATGCAGAATATAAAACCGATCTTGAAGCTTTTGAAGATGTAATGGAAATTGAAGAACCCAAAGAATTACTAAAAATTGCAGTAAAAGGAAACAACAAATACGTGGAATCACACAATCCTGAAATATTTGAAAAACTTAATTTTCAACAGGTTTTAACTTGTGCTTATTTTAAAGAATTTGTGGGAGCTTTTGATGAACTATTGTCGTAAACTAAACATTCAACTTCTCCTTCAAATAACCACCCGTATAACTCCCTTTCTCCTTTACCAAATCTTCAGGCTTGCCCTGAAAAACCAAATGCCCGCCGGCTTCGCCGCCTTCTGGTCCTAAATCAATAATATAATCAGCACATTTAATAATATCTAAATTATGTTCAATAATAATGATGGAATGTCCGTTTTCGACTAAGGCGTTAAAGGCTTTCATTAGTTTTTTAATATCGTCGAAATGTAAGCCTGTGCTGGGTTCATCAAAAACAAATAAAATATGTTTAGTAGAGGATTCTTTATTTAAATAAGATGCCAATTTTACCCGTTGCGCTTCACCGCCACTTAAGGTGCTGCTGCTTTGTCCTAATTTAACGTAACCTAAACCAACATCTTGTATGGGTTTAATCTTTCTAAATACATCAGGTACCTTTTCAAAAAAGACCATCGCCTCATCCACACTCATATCTAACACATTAAAAATATTTTTGCCGGCATGTTTCACCTCTAATACTTCTTTTTTAAAACGATGCCCATCGCACTCATCACACAACAAGCGTACATCTGCCAAAAATTGCATCTCTACAGTAATATAACCTTCGCCTTTACAAGTTTCGCAGCGCCCTCCTTCTACATTAAAAGAAAAATGTTTGGGTTTATAACCGCGCACCTTCGCTATTTTTTGCTTAGTATATAAACTTCTAATAGCATCGTATGCTTTAATATAAGTGATTGGGTTAGACCGGGAGGAGCGACCCAAAGGGTTTTGGTCAATCATTTCAACCTGTTGGATCGATTTCAAATCGCCAATTAGTTGTTCATAGTCACCGGGCTTTTCACCATAGTCGTTAATGTGCCGGTACAATGCCGGATGTAAAATATCTTTTATTAAAGTAGTTTTACCAGAACCACTCACTCCGGTAACTACTACAATTTGGTTTAAGGGAATAGTAACATCAATATTTTTTAAATTATGTTGACTTGCCCCCATTAACTCAATTGAATTCACTGTTTTTCGTCTGCGTTCTGGCAGCGGAACGGCTTCTGCACCACTCAAATATTTACCCGTTAAACTGCCATTATTAGCTGGTATGTTTTTCGCCGGTCCGTTAAAAGTAACCTCTCCACCAAAAATGCCGGCTTGAGGTCCCATATCAATTAAATGATCGGCCTCTCGTATAATTTCTTCATCGTGTTCTACTACAATAACCGTGTTGCCTAAGTCTCGTAGTTTTTTTAATACCTTAATTAATCGATCGGTATCGCGCGGATGTAAGCCAATACTCGGTTCATCTAAAATATACATGGAGCTTGTTAGGTTACTACCTATACTGCGGGTTAGATTAATGCGTTGGGTTTCGCCACCGGACAAAGTGCTCGACAAACGGTTTAAAGTTAAGTAGCCTAAGCCAACTTCTTGCATTACACTTAATCTGCTATTTACTTCTAATAAAATACGTTTGGCAATTTGTTGTTCGCGTTTGGTGAGTTTTAAGTTATTAAAAAACTGCGTCACCTGGTCAATCGGAATGTCCACCAACTCATTGATACTAATGTTATTGATCTTAACATATTGAACATCCTTTCTTAAACGGGAGCCTCCACAATCGGTACAAACCGTTCTGCCCCGATAACGGCTTAGCATAACCCGGTATTGAATTTTATAGCTCTGCGATTCTAATTCTTTAAAAAAAGCATCTAAGCCTTCAAACCACTCGTTGCCTGTCCATAGCAATTGCTTTTCATCTTTACTTAAATCTTTAAATGGGCGATGCACCGGAAAATCGAATTGAGCAGCATGGCGCAACAAGGTATTTAACCATGCTTTCATTTTATCACCTCGCCAACAGGCAATGGCACTTTCATAAACCGATAGATTTTTATTAGGCACTACCAAGTCTTCATCAATGCCAATAATGGTTCCAAAACCTTCGCATCTATCGCAGGCACCATATGGATTATTAAAGCTAAAAAATAAGGGGGAGGGTTGTTCAAAAGCCATTCCATCTAACTCAAAGCGGTTATTGAAATGCATAGACTTGCCGTCTACTACTTGAATGATACAATCGCCTCCACTTTCGTAAAACGCAATTTGAACGGAGTCGCCTGCCCGGCTACGGTTTTCTTCAGTGTCGGCAGAAGTAATTCTATCTACTACTATATGTATATTTTTAGGTAATTTTTTTTTGTTATGATCTTTTTCGACCATATCTTTTATACGAATAACTTCATCGTTTATGGATAGACGGGCAAAACCTTTTTGATTGAGTAATTGCGCAATTTCAAACAAATTCCGGTCAGGATAATCTTTAATTTTTAAAGGCGATAAGATGAGTAAACGCACATCGGCTTGTTGTTTAAATATAAAATTTAACACATCACTAACTTCGTGCTTTTTCACTTCTTTGCCCGAAATAGGGGAATAGGTTTTTCCAACCCGGGCATAGAGCAAACGCAAATAATCATAAATTTCGGTGAGTGAACCAACTGTTGAGCGGCTGCTACGGGTAATCACTTTTTGTTCAATAGCGATAGCCGGGCAGATGCCTTTAATATAATCTACATCAGGCTTGTTCATTCTGGTTAAAAACTGCCTCGCATATGAAGACAGACTTTCTACATAACGGCGTTGCCCTTCGGCATATAGCGTATCAATAGTTAAACTCGATTTGCCTGAGCCCGATACGCCGGTAACTACTACTAATTGATTTTTTGGTATCTCTACATCTACATTTTTAAGGTTGTGCACCCTTGCTCCTTTTATAAAAATGCTTTTGTTTGCTTTTACCCGTTTTACTGTTTTTGCCATGTATTGCGTTAACGTTCAAAAGTACAATTGATTTGTTTAAATTACTAATGGCTTTTATAGTTAAATTTTGGTATCGTTTTTAGCAATATCATGTCCTTAGTCTATTGAAATTTTCAAACTCTGAAAAAAGGTGAAATTTCTTGTTTTAAAAGACAAAATAACCTTATTTTATAATACCAAATTAACCATAAAATGTAACACAAATTTAGTTTTAATATTGGCGACCTTTTCGTTGAAAATACTCGTCAGACCTTCCAGGTATGACTCCGTTTTTCGTCTCAATCTCACCAAATTAAATTCAAAATTTTAGTGTAACCTTTTACAGTTAAATTGGTATTAGAAAGTTCATGACAACGCTTAGTTCGAAACTTATGGATGAATTACCAAAAAGAATAACTGAGGTGGAGATATTGAATTTATTAAAATCCAAAAAGATTAATTGGAATTACATTTCGATTATTAAAGAATACTCAAACTTAAAAGATGATTTAATTTCGGATTGGTTGAACATTAGTGTAAAAACTTTCAGAAAGGCAGTAGTGTTAAAAGACAATACAAAAGAACAAATTGTATTGCTCATTTCGCTGTTTAAATATGGAGTTGATGTTTTTGGTTCTACCAATCATTTTTACAATTGGCTGACTACCAAAAATTTCTTTTTAGACAACGACTCACCGATAGATTATCCGAAAACTATTTCTGGTATAAGATTAATTGAAGAAAGATTAACTGGTATAGAATACGGAGATAATGTCTAATACCAAATTGACCATAAAATGTAACACAAATTTCGTTTTATTGTTGGCGATATTTTCGTTAAAAATACTCGCCGTAGCCGCTGGCTATGCCTGCGTTTTTTTTACCCCAATCTCACCAAAATAAATTCAAAATTTTAGTATCACTTTTTATAATCAAATTGGTATAAGAATGCGACAACACTAAATGTTCTATGAAGAAAATGGAAGTTTTTAGCATTGCCATTGAAAAATATGCAGTAGCCTTACTCCAGAGGAGTAAAATTTTGGTAGCTAAAAATTAACACAGATTAGTAGCTCCAGCGGAGCGTTACATCCTTTATTTTAGATCATCATATGTTTGTTTACCGATTTCGCTAAGTGTCGCTCCTACGGGAACTTTGGTGATGGTGTTTTTTTCTACCAAGCTATCGTTTCGCAAGAACTATTTTCGATTTAGGCATTTTATAAGAAATCTGATATGCATTTTGAGGATTACTTTAACTCTCTTGAAATGAATTTATTTTAATTTGATAAGTATTCCTCAGTTACCGTCTCCCTCTCAACGAAGCATTTTTCCCTTTTTTGGCAGAAGGGCACTTTGAACGATTGAAGGTACGGGTGATAAAGACACCACCAAATAAGTAATCATCGGTACTGATTTTATTACCACGTTGTTTGTCGGAAGTGCCTAAGGTGTTGGGCTCTTCGGTAGATTGATCGTGTACCAATTGCGCTACCGGACCTAAAATAAAATCATCTACATAGGCATCACTTACATCATCTATGTAGTCGGTAAAGGTTTTGCGGTAGGTAATTTCGCCGCCAATTGTCCAATTACCGCCTATCCAATATTTAAAACCCATGCCCATTGGTATGGCAAACTGATTAAGTTTGTATGGAAAATTTTTGCTGATATCGGGATTCATTTGACCTTCCGTTCCAATAGATTGCAGGTTAATCATTTCACCATTTAATTCTGTTTTTGGATTAAAACGGAAAACAGCTGCTCCAGTAGTTAAATAAGGGGTAAAGTAATGGTTTAAATTTTGTAATTCGTAGCGGAAAAAATTTAACTCTACCTGTGCGGCTAACTCAAAAATATTGGACTGAAAGCTCAGGTTTCGCGTTTGTTCAAACACTTGGCTTTGTTGATTGTCTGACGCGCCTAAGCGACCATAACTGGCGGTACCTTTTACGGATATATAGTAGTTTAAATTTTGTTTAACCATTAAACTTGCGGATGGTCCGACTTGTTTAAACCCGAAGTTGGCATTGAGATCGCCATAATAATTGGCTGCACCGGCCATAAGCCCTACTTCGATGCTTTGGCTTTGTACTTTAGCAAAACAACATAGCATAGCTGCCAGCAAAGTATATTTAAACATTTTTGATTTCATTGAGATAATATTCAACTCGTGTACTATTTTAGGGAAATGAGCAATTATTTTTTTTTGAACTATTTTGTATTGATATAAACGAAAAAATGTTGATAAAGTATGTTTTGAAACCGGTTTTTTTGTTGTCAATTAATTTTAAATAGTACTATTGAAACGTTTATGAATATGACCACAGTTGGCAAACTAGCCCCGATTGCAGCGGTTATGCCATTTTGCATGGTTTTTGCAGCGCAAGCAAATGGCATTTGAGCGGAAAGCGGGAGGGGTGTTATTGTGATGCTATAGGGTTCGCTTCAAAAAAATTAAAAAGAAAGTGTTAACTACTTTAGGAATAAGAAAAAAATAAATTTACATGCTGACTTTACAATTTTCGGATATACTTCGTTGAAAAGCCTCGTCTTAGCACCACTAAGCCTGTGTTTTTTAACTCGTATATCAAAAAATCTCTTTGCTAAAATTTGAACATTTATTTTTTAATCATTCCTAACTGTTGATTTTCGTGCTCGAGATTGGGCGTTATGAACTTATGATTATACAGTACGGGATCAGAGATTTTAAGGTTGTAATGAAAAATACGAACTACTCTTCCTCTTCCACTAACTCAAAAGTATCAATAAACCCGGTATTATAAACTCCTGATCGAAACTGATCATTGCGCATCAATTGCTTATGAAAAGGTATGGTGGTTTTGATACCTTCTATAATAAATTCATCTAAGGCTCTTGACATGCGGGCAATGGCTTCTTCACGGTCGTTGCCGCGAGCAATTACTTTGGCAATCATAGAATCGTAGTAAGGGGGCACCACATAGTTAGCAAAAGCGTGCGTATCTACCCGAACGCCGAAACCTTTTGGGGTGTGGTAAGCGGTAATTTTACCTGGAGAAGGGATAAAGTTTCGATAAGGGTCTTCGGCATTAATTCTACATTCAATGGCATGAAATTGAGGTTCATAACTTTTGCCGCTAATCCGTTCGCCGGCAGCTATTTTAATTTGCTCTTTAATTAAATCACGATCTATTACTTCTTCGGTAACGGTATGCTCCACTTGTACGCGGGTGTTCATTTCCATAAAGTAGAATTTCTTGTGCTTGTCTACCAAAAATTCTACGGTGCCCAAACCTTCGTAGTTTATAGCTTTGGCAGCTTTAATGGCAGCATTACCCATTTGCTTTCGGGTACGATTATCTAAAATTGGGGATGGGGCTTCTTCCACTAATTTTTGATGTCGCCGTTGAATGGTACAATCTCTTTCGGATAAATGAATCACCTTTCCATATTGATCGCCTACAATTTGAATTTCTACGTGGCGGGGTTCTTCAATAAATTTTTCCAAATATATGCCATCATTACCAAAAGCATTTTTCGATTCGGCTTTGGCAGAATCCCAAGCATCATCAAATTCACTTTCTTGCCAAAGCACGCGCATGCCTTTTCCTCCTCCGCCTGCCGTTGCTTTTAAAATAACCGGATACCCAATTTTATTGGCGATGGTTTTTCCACTTTCCCGGGTATCAATTAAACCTTCTGAACCAGGAATAACGGGTACGCGTGCTTTTTTCATGGTCGCTTTTGCCGTAGCTTTATCGCCCATGCTGTTAATCATTTTCGCATCAGGACCAATAAATTTGATGTTATAATCTTTACAAACTTCGGCGAAATTGGCGTTTTCTGAAAGAAAGCCGTAACCCGGATGAATGGCATCGGCGTTCGTAATTTCGGCGGCTGCCATTATTTTGGGTATGCTTAAATACGAATCTTTACTTGGTGGTGGACCAATACAAACGGCTTCGTCAGCAAAGCGTACGTGTAAGCTATCTTTATCAGCTGTAGAATAAACCGCTATCGTTTTGATGCCCATTTCGCGACAAGTACGTTGTACCCTAACCGCTATTTCGCCCCGGTTGGCTATTAAAATTTTTTTAAACATATTGTTTGCATAAGGATTTTGAAAGCGGTGTTTCAACCTTTGGATTTATTCAAAATTAATCATTCAACATTATAATACCTATGCTGGTTCGATTATCATAATGGGTTGATCGTACTCTACCGGGCTTGCATCATCTGCCAATATTTTAATAATTTTTCCGTTTACTTCCGATTCAATTTCATTAAACAATTTCATCGCTTCGATAATGCAAATCGTATCGCCCGTAGCAATGCTATCTCCAACTTTTATAAATGGTGGTTTATCTGGTGCAGAAGACCGGTAAAAAGTACCAATCATAGGAGCTTTAATAGTAATCAAGTTATCGTTTGCAGTTGTTTCATCGGCAGAGCTAGGGCTTGCCACATTGTTAGCTGGCACATTTGAAACAACAGGAGCTTGTGGTGTTAACATGGGCATCACCGGATTAGCTGAAGACCCGACAGGCATCATTTGACTAACTTGAACTTTGCCTTTTTGCGTAGCCTCAACAAACGTTTTTGATCGAATACTTAATTTAAAATCGGCTTGTTCTAATTTTAGTTCGCCAATTTCAGTTTCACTTATTTTGTCAATTAGCTCCTTTATTTCGTTTAAGTTCATCCCTTTTATGATTTTACGCGTTCCATATACGATTTTGCTTTTACATCAACTCTTATTTTTTCCCCTTCATTTATAAAAATGGGTACATGTACAATGGCACCGGTTGATAAAGTTGCCGGTTTGGTAGCTGTTGAAGAAGAATCGCCTTTAACGCCTGGCTCTGCATAGGTTACTTCTAACTCTACATAATCAGGCATATCGCAGGTTAATATTTTTTCGGTTTCGGCATGGTATAATATTTCAACATTGATGCCTTCACTTAAAAATTCGTGCCCGTCTAATAGTTTTTCTTCTAAAGCAATTTGATCGTAGGTTTGATTATTCATAAAGTGATAGCCACTATCGTCTTTATATAAAAATTGAAAGGTTCGTCTTTCTACTCTGGCTTCTTCAATTTTATGACCGGCAGGTATGGTGTTGTCTATTACTCTACCGGTTGATAAATTTTTCAATTTGGTGCGTACAAACGCCGGACCTTTACCTGGTTTAACATGCTGAAATTCAACAATTTTATAAATATCTGTCTTAAAGACGATACACATACCATTTTTAATATCTGATGTTGATGCCATTATTTAAATGTATTAATTTTTAATTTGACTGCAAAAATACACTTTTTTTGATGTAAAGAAAGGATGTGTTTGAGGCTAAGGAATAATTCAAAAATAACTGTCCATTTTTACCTTTGAGATTTTCCGATCTACTTCATTAAAAATACTCGTTTTAGCACCACTAAGAATACGTTTTTCGCCTCGTCTATCAAAAAATTGCTTTATCATAATTGGTAAATTTATTTTCTCATTATTTTTAAATGAACGCTTGGTTATTTCGCTTTACTCAATTCACCTCCAAATCAGTTTCCAAAACTAATTGCCGGTCAGATTTTAAATCAAACAAAGTAGCCGTCAATTTTACGGGATTTTCAATAGGCACCTCTTTAAAAGCAATATTAATGGGCAAGCGTTGCTCAATATTGGCACTTTTAAAACCTAATGCATTGTAAGTATCTAGCATATTTTCATTTTCCAGTATTACTTTGCCGCTATTGTCTACTAATTTTATTGACATGCCTGGATACACATAATTAATTTCATCAGTTTGTAAACCTTTTAAACCTTCATATAAGATAACTACCCCGTCTGCCTTGTTAACTTTGTTATCTACAATTACCGTGTTTGTAGTTTTATCTAATAAATAAATGGCTTTGTATTGTATAGAATCGGTGCTAATAACAAAGCGTTCGTTTTCGATTATGGTAATCGGCATCTCCATTTGAAGAGAGCCTTCCCCTTTTGCATCATTTATTTCTACTTTTAAGGTATATTGCTTGTTGTAATTTTGAGCTAAACCTGCTTGTATTTGTACGGTTAAATTTAAGGGATCATCGTCCATACCTTCTTCACCAAATATATTGATGCCTCTATCTATGGTATCTTGTTTTTCATTTAATACAAAAATAGAACCTTGTGGAAATACTTTACCATTTTCTTTTTGTAAGCCGGTAACGTTTTTAAATTTAAGCGTTATCAGTTCTCCGTAAGTAAATATATTTCTTTGTTCTTCGGTGCCATTTACATCTAAAACAATGTTTTCTGTTTGAATACCATTTTCACTTTTTGAAATATTTAGCGGGTTGCCCATTTCACAAGTATTTAACAGGAGTAAAGCCCAAATAAAAACGGCAAATTTTAAAAATGATTTATACATGGTAGTTTGATTAATCTTAAAATTGTAACTGTACAAGTATACCATTTATTTTGTTTAATTACGGTTGGTTAAATAATAAGTTCTGAATTTGGATAAAGAAATTTTTAAATTGAACAAAATAGATTGTAAAACGGCAACCTTCAGCAATTGTTCAACTTTTAATAGAAGCTTTGGGGGGTATTATACCAATTTAACATAAAATGTAACACAAATTTCGGTTTAATATTGGTGATCTCTTCGTTAAAAATACTCGCCGTAGCTGCTGGCTATGCCTGCGTTTTTTGCCTTGAGCTCACCAAATTAATTCCAAAATTTTTGTGTCACATATTACAGTCAAATTGGTATTATATAATTACGGAATCAAAATTGAATAGCTTATTTCGACAAGTTTATCAAAGTGGTTGATACATTCTTGTTTTCAACTATCATCGTTTTTTATTTTTCTACGAAGAACCGAAGTTTGCAAACTAGCCCCGATTGCAGCGGTTATGCCATTTTGAGGGGCTTCGCAGCGCAGGCAAATGGCATTTGAGCGGAAAGCGGGACGGGTGTTATTATAATGCTATATGGTTTCGCTTCAAAAAATATCAAAAAAATGACAATTACTTTATGGTTTAGTAATGCTACAAAAATTAAATCTACATTTCTGTCTTTGCCATTTTTCGATATACTTCGTTGAAAAGCCTCGTCAATCAAAAAATGACTTTGACATAAAAAGTAGATTTATTTTCTCCGCATTACTTAGATAAACTGGTCCTTATTTCTTTTTGTCTCTTCTAAAGGGCAAGTCAACAAATGTCAATTTATGTTATTCGTTATTCAAAGTATTGCTTACTTTTTTTTGATAAAATAAAATTTAACCTGCTTTTTTAGCATTAGATTAGTAAAGATGAATATCCTTTGAAAAATTTCTTTTGTATGCTTTATTTTTTAACTAAATCAAAATTAGTATATTTGACAGGTTTCGAATTGAAGAATAGTTTATTTCCAACAAAAATTTTTACAAACTATCCCCATGGATAAAAAAGTGGTATACACCAGTAATGCACCTGAACCGATAGGACCGTACAGCCAAGCTATTAAGGTTGGCTCGTTTTTGTACTTATCGGGGCAAATAGCCATTGATCCGGCAAGTGGTGAACTTATATTAGACGATATAGAAACTGAAACGCATCAAGTAATGAAAAATATACAAGCCATTTTAACACAAGAAAAACTTACTTTCAAGCATGTAGTGAAAAGCAGTATTTTTTTAAAGAGTATGCATGATTTTGCCCGGGTTAACGCTGTTTATGGTAGTTATTTTAAAGATACCGATCCACCGGCTAGAGAAACCGTAGAAGTAAGCGGCTTACCCAAAGGGGTTCAAGTCGAAATTTCCATAACCGCACATTTTTAAAGCAGGCGCAAACGATATATTCCTTTGGTTACACAGTTTTCAGATGATACGCTAATTGATCTTATTGTGGAAACACAAGATGATAAGGCAATAGAGGAGTTGTATAAGCGCTACTCAACCAAAATTTATAGAAAATGCCTTAGCTTTGTTAAAGAAGTTTCACTCGCAGAAGATTTAACGCACGATATTTTTATAAAAACTTTATTAAACCTATCTAAGTTTAAAAAGAAATCCAAATTTTCTACTTGGATATATTCAATCACCTATAATTATTGTATTGATTTTATAAGAAAAAGCAGAAAAATGAATTACGTTGAAATTACAGAAGAAGAAAACAAATTGGAAACTGCAGAAGACGATACTCATTTAATTGAAATTGAAACAGGAAGAATGTTAGAATTGTTGAATTTGCTGAGAGAAGATGAAAAAATGATTTTATTAATGAAGTACCAAGATGGCATGAGTATTAAAGACATTCAAGTTTCATTGGGTGTTTCGGAAAGTGCCATTAAAATGCGAATTAAACGGGCAAAGGAAAAAATGCGTGTACTGTATAAAAAAGTATATAAGGAGGAAGTTTAATAATGGAGGATAACCAAAATTTTATTCCAGAAGAGGAAGCTGATTTAAGAGAAGATTTAAAAGACGAGGTTGGAGGTACCTTTTCTTTAATAAATTTTATTTTTCAATTCATCGGTTTTTTTGCCACCTTGCTGCAAAAAGTAATTATTGATTTTGTCAATATTTTTAATAAAAAATAAACCCAACTTAACAAAAACTAAACAGTAGTACTTATGATATTAATATTAGCAATTAACGAAAGTTTACAAACCGTACTTAGTGACTTAACCAATCAATATTTACCCATGTTTATTAACATTGTATTGGGTATTGTTGTTTTTATAATTGGCTATATTATCGCAAAAATTATATATAAAATTATTTTTAAAGCACTTAAAGCTATTAAGCTAGATAAGTTAGATGATAAACTGCGAGAAGTAGATATGTTTAAATCTTTTGACTTAAACTTGCCTAAAGTGATTGCCAAACTAATTTATTACTTTTTGTTGCTGTTGGTTATCCAAATATCTGTTGGGCTAATGGGTGTTGAAAGTTTATCGAATGGTTTAAACGCCATTATGGCTTACATGCCCCGTTTGTTAACAGCAGCTGTAATTTTTATTATTGGTGTTTTTATTGCTAATATTATTAAAAATGCTTTGCGTACTACCACCGAATCATTAAACATAAAAACGGGTAAATTTTTAAGTGATGCAGTATTTTATTTTCTCGTAATTATTATTGCGTTAACCGCATTAGGGCAAGCCGGCATCAATACAGAACTTATTACCAATAACCTTACGCTATTAATTGGTGGTATTTTATTAGCTTTTATGATAGGCTTTGGTTTTGCCTCTAAAGATTTAATGGCGAGTATGTTAAGTTCTGTTTATGTAAAAGATTCTGTGCAAATAGGCAGTAAAATTAAAATGAACAATATTGCCGGTGAAGTTGTTGAACTCACTTCAACTTCTGTTATTATTAAATCAAATAACGATTCGTTAATAACAATACCTATGAATAAGTTGGCTAATGAAATTGTAGAAATTTCTAAATAAGCGATTAAGAAAATTAGAGAATAAGAATAAATAAAAATTGAATTATGAATGATGGACAGATTAACTTCATTGGTGCAGGTACCACAGTAAAAGGTAAAATAAGCACGAACGACGATGTTAGAATAGATGGCAAGGTGGAAGGAGACATCAATACCAAAACCAAAGTTATAGTAGGAGAGCATGGAAAAGTTATTGGTGAGATAAGTGCCAATTCGGCAACTATTTCTGGCAACATTGATGGATCGGTAATTACAAAAGAAAGTATTACGCTAATGAAAAACAGTCAGGTAACTGGTAATGTTTCAACCAAAAATTTAGTAGTAGAAACTGGGGCGTTTGTAAATGGAAATATTAAAATGAACTCCATGTCAACCGGAGGAGTGCAGAATGAAAAAGTAAAACCATTGGGTAGATTTGGAGGAAAGTAGTGATTTAAACGTATTAAATAAATAAAAAAAGGAGGATATAATATCCTCCTTTTTAATTATACTTTTGACTTAGAGCCTTCTTTTTCTAAAAACGACCCAATTGACATATTTACTTGCTTAAGTTTATCATAGTTCACCGAATAAAAAATGAATTTTCCATCTCTTACGGTTTCTACTAACCCCGCTTTTCGTAAAATACGCAAATGCTGAGAAGTTATAGACTGCTCTAACTTCAGTGTGTTATAAATTTTATTGACATTAATTTTGTTTTGCTTATCAATAAAAGATATTATTTTCATCCTTAAAGGATGTGCCAATGCACGTAAAATTTCCGTAGCTGTCGACAAATCATTATTCAGTATAGTAGTCATATTCTAACAACTTTATAGTTATACATTATACAATATTTAACGTAAATTAATAGATAAGGTTAATTAAACATTGTTAAAATTACCTTATTCGCTTACTAAATCACCAATTAATTCTGATATTTCTTTAATTCTACCCTTGTCTAAGGTGTAATGAATATACTTACCATCCCGCTCTGTAACAACAACGCCTGCTTTTCTTAAGATAGCCAAGTGCTGTGATGCTACAGATTGTTCTAATCGTAATTTAATATAAATTTCTGTTACTGTCAACTTTTTATTTGATTCCAGTAGCTTAATAATCGCTTGTCGTAAATCATGATTAACCGCTCTCAATATAAGAACTGCTTTTCTAAGTACAGCATAATCTAATTTGATTTCTCCTTTAGATTTTCCGTCCCCCTTTAAAACTACGACATCTGTTTTAGTTGCTGCCATTTTTTTTCTGTTTGAAGTTTATTTGTTTATGAAATGAAGTTTATTATCTAATTAATATATTAACGTAAAAAATTATACTTTGGTTCGCATTCTTAAAAATTTATATTTTGGTTTTTTTAACAGTGTAAAATGGTTTTATGTAATTAGGTTCAAAGTAGGTGGTTTCCGCAAATTGGTTTTGCGAATATTTTTGAGTAATTAACTCAATCGAAAATTTAGACGAACATTTTACGAAATGGTCATATATGATAGAACAATTTTCTGTAATTTTTTTCACTTTTTCTCCTCCATCGCCCGAAATAATTAGCTTTTTATTATTTAAAATATATGTTAAGCAACCTCTTTTTAACACCATATTGGCTGGCGAAAGTACTTCTTGCATATGTTCATCGTATATAGCAATGTACACTTCATCTCTTCTGGCATCTATGGCTGCTCCATAATAATAGCCTGCTTTTGCTGTATGCTTTTGTACTAGCCCATTTACTAATGCCTGTAGTGTGCTATAAGCAATAATCGGTATATTTAAAGTATAGGCTAAGGCTTTTGCAACCGAAGCACCTATTCGTAAACCGGTATACGAACCTGGACCTTCGCTTATACCAATTGCGTGTAATTCTTCGTATTTTAAGCCACTTTTAGTTAAAACACGGTCAACAAATGTGGTAATATTTGTTGAATGTGAGTTTACTCGTTCACTTTCTGCTAAAGCAATTAATTTTGATGCTTTGAATGCTGCAACCGAACAAACGTTTGTTGCCGTTTCTATTGATATAAAATTTAAAAACATTTAAATTAAATTGTATAACACCTTAACTCTAAGATAATAATATTATTATATAAATTACAATAAATTTTAATTTAAGATGCGTTTTTAAGTTTTTTTTACATTCTTTACTTAAATATAACTTCTATTTGCAAAATTTCGCCTTCTCTATTTACAGTAACCACAGTTTGGTCTCCCTTCTTAAATTTGCTCAATGCTTCCATATAACTCATCATATCATTTACATTAAAGTCGCCCATTTTAATAACAATGTCTCCATTTTTTATACCTGCTTCTTCAGCTGTTTTACCGGCACTAACGCCATCAATACGCATACCCTTGCCAGAAAAAACATAATCAGGCATCACACCCAGCGTAACGGTAAACTTTGGGGCAGCGGCAGCATTATTATCTTGCGTCTTTTTAAAATCTAATTCACCAACCTGGTTTAATTGACTTATAAGTTTTGTTGTAAAATTATATATTGCCCGCATACCTGCATAATTAATAAACTCTTCATCATCACTAGGCTTATGGTAATCATTGTGTGCGCCGGTAAAAAAATGTATTGCTGGTATATCTTGCATATAAAATGAAGCATGATCGCTAGGTCCCATACCCGACTCGGTAGTAACTACTTCTTTAATGCCGTCAACCATCAAGCTATCTATAATGTTCCATTTTGAAGAAGTACCAACACCATTAATATTCAAAATACTGTCTTTATTTAAACGCCCAACCATATCATAGTTAAGCATATAATTCATATCTTCTTTTTTGAAACCTTCGTGTTTTACTAAAGATTTTGACCCATACAAACCCATCTCCTCGCCAGAAAAAGCAACAAACATATAATTGTTGTTTGTCAGATCACTATTTTTTAACCAACGTGCCAACTCAATGACCATGGCGGTACCACTGGCGTTGTCATCCGCTCCATTATGTATTGCCGTTTTACCGGTATATCTTGAGCCAGAACCACCATAGCCCAAATGATCATAATGACCACCAATTACCACAGTTTGGTCTGCCTTGTTATTAATATATGCTACTACATTATGTCCGGTCTTATTTATTTCATCTAACTGAACGGAAAGGTTAACAATGGCTTTTTTTAATTTCTGCCCACTTATTTTTCTATAGCCCGATGCATTTAAAAATACAATTGGAACACTAAACCGGTTTACTTTTATAGTATACTCTTTATCAGGATTTTGTGAAAAATTGTTGCTACTATAAAACAAAATTGCACCAGCCCCTTTTTCAATGGCTTTTTCAATACGATAGTTAATTCCATTATACGGTGCATAGGCTGAATGTGGATTATCCGGCTCGGGGTTAGATAGATCAATCAATGCCGCTAATCGTTTTAAATCCTTATTCTTTTTTTGATAATCATTATAATTTAAATCAGGAGCATCAATGCCAAAGCCAACTTCTTTAATTTTGCCTTGATAGCTTTGGTTAGCCGATTGACCTACCGGATAATAATCTTCTCCGAGGGTTAACGCTACATTATTAATACTTAGGTTATTTTCCATGCCCAGCACCATACCTTTGTAAAAATCGAATGGCAGTAAAAAATCAGTATCGCCTTTAATTTTATCTAAACCAATTTCATTGAAAGCATTAATAATATATTCATATGCTAATTGCTCTCCCTTCGAACCCGTAGCCCGTCCACGTAATTTATCATCAGCCAAATATACAATGTGCTCTTTAAATTGGTTGAGCACCACATCGGTACTATCAAATTTTACAGTAGATTGACACTGACCAACTATGGCTATCCCACAAAAAAGCGAGATCAAAAACAAACTAAATTTTAACTTCATGAACTTTATTGTTGTTAACTAGCATATTAGTAAAATTATACCTTTTTTAGCTATTTTGTATAAAAACAATGTAATCTTGCAAACATATTAATAAAAATCGATTTTTTTTAGAAAATATTTAAAAACAAATGCTAAAATTCGTATATGAGTATTCATTACAATAAAAAAGGTTTCTTTTTGGCAAATTACCATAGTAAAATTTTGTTATAAAAAAACCCAAAGTCTTTTTTATCCATATGTAAACCAACTCTTTATGTAAAGTTGCGTACATACCAACAATAAAACTAAAGCATCCGGTTAATTATGGTACTTTTATTGTTTAATAAATATTAAACTAAACTTAATGAGAATATTATTGCTTCAACTTTACATTGTTTTACTGGCTTTTGTTAATACTACTGTGGCACAGCCTGATTTGATTTTGAGTGAGCAAGCACTTATCAACTCATTTCGTGCTGATGTTATAGTAAATAACGATCAATGTTTTATCAGTGAAGGTTGTTTGTCTGATGTGGGTAGTCGTCAAATTCTTCGATTTACTACTCAAATTTCAAACATTGGAAATCAAGATTTTTATGTAGGCGCCCCCCCAACAACTTTAAATGAGCCCAGTGATTTTTGGGAGTTTGATTATTGCCACGGACATTGGCACTATGAAGGCTATGCAGAATATAGATTGTTAGATAGTAACGGTAACCCTACACCGGTAGGTTTTAAAAATGGATTTTGTTTGGCAGATATTACTTGCGATGAAGGGTACGCTCCAAAATATACTTGTACTAACCAAGGCATTTCTGCACATTGTACTGATATTTATGCCTCAAACTTAGATTGCCAATGGATTGATGTAACGGACATACCCGATGGAACTTATAAATTTCAAATGAAAGTGAATGCTTATGAACATTCTGATTTTTTTGGTAGAACCGAAGCAAATTACAATAATAACTCGGTACAAGCTTGTTTTAATTTAACGAGAAACAGCAGTGGCGAGCATTTTGTAAATGTACTTGGCAATGGTACTGCTTGTGGTGGCTCAACTGCCGCCCCTTGTTCTTCAGCAACCATCAATTTATTATTTGATCAATATCCACAAGAAACCCGTTGGGAAATTAAAGGTACTCAAAACAACACCTTGTTTTCTGGTGGACCCTATAACAGTGCTGATGCGAATAGCTTACTAAGTGAAGTAATTTGCCTACCCTACGATTGTTATAATTTTACCATTTTTGATAGTGGTGATGATGGCATATGCTGTAATTTTGGTAATGGATTCTATCAAATAGTAGATGCCTCTGGTCAGTTGTTGTTAAGTGGAGGTAGTTTTGAAAGCAATGAAATTAATTCGTTTTGTATTGGAGAAGATGTAAGTTGTATAGATAACGATAACGACGGAATATGTGCAGAATTAGATTGCGACGACAACAACGCTACAGTACCCGCACCGGCTGGAGCTGCTTGTGATGATAATGACCCCTTAACTAACCACGATGAAATTGGACCGGATGGATGCACATGCATAGGTACAGTGGTAGATGAAAACTGTCCACATCAAATACAACTTGGTTTACAGTTCGATCTTTTTCCATATGAAACGGCTTGGGAAATACAGGACTATTCAGGCAATATTGTTGCTGAACACGATTTTTATATCGGAACACCGCAACGCACCTTTATTATTGAAGCACTTTGTCTACCATCGGGCTGTTACAGCTTAATTATGAAAGATGATTTTGGCGATGGCATGTGTTGTAACTTTCAAGGTGGATATTATACCTTAACCGATGCCGAAGGTACTATTTTGGCTGAAGGGGATAGCTTTGGCGACGAAGAAATTACTAACTTTTGTATAGTAGGCTGCGAAGAATTTTTGTATGTCACTGAAACGCTGAACAACACCAAAGTACATTATAAAGCCAACCAAACTATTATTGGTAACGGCGTGGTTTCTGGAAACAACGCTGATGTAATTTTTGATGCCGATAGGGTTACCTTAAATAACGGTTTTAGTACTGATGGTAATGCATCTTTCAAGGTGC
Source organism: uncultured Chitinophagales bacterium (assembly GCA_938023075.1). GTDB lineage: Bacteria > Bacteroidota > Bacteroidia > Chitinophagales > JAHDHT01 > CALHDG01. The sequence continues at coordinate 23,284 of CALHDG010000112.1, read as the reverse complement.
GCAATAGTGGTTGTGAAGATTAATTTATTTTAATAAAAAATAAATTTAGCCTGTTCTCTGAGTAATAGAGAATTTAAACTTATTTTGGAAAGAGCTGAAGCAGCAAGAAAAGGTCCCTGGCAGTCTTATGTGGAAGGAAGAGATTTTACAAGTGGTTCAAGTTTTATTATGGTTGGAGAAGAAAATAATAGAGAAAACGATATTGAACTTTTGGGAGCTACTATAGAAGATCAAGATTTTACAGCGTCTGCAAGACAAGATATCCCCTTGTTAATAAATGAAATAAAAAGGTTAAGCAAATAGTGAAAAACTTGAAAGCAAACAACTAAATATTACAACACATACAATTCGAACAACTCCTCCAAAACTTCTTCAGGATGATAACACAAACCTGGGTGCGTTTTTGAACTTTGTATGATGGTACTTCTGCAAGCCACTAACCAACGGAATCGTTCGGCTATATCTAATTGACCAATTTTTCCACCGTTTGGGGTGCCTTCACAAACTTGTTCCCATGCGTTTAGTGAATCTTTTAACATGTCAATATCTACTTTGTTTGAAAATGCCTTAATACGATTTTCATCTATCCAGTATTTTATGGCTAAAAATTTCTTTCGCTTTGAAAAAAGAATGACGCCGACATTTAAAAATTCTTCCCGTTCCACTTTGGGGACTAACCTGATTACCGCAAATTCGTATGTCACTCTACCTTGCATTGATGGCTTCTTTTGCTAATACATCAATTTTATTCAAGCGTGCATTTAGAAAACGATTATAAGCATCTCTAATTTCATTCGCTTGCATTTCGGTGGATTCTTCTAACAACCAATCTTCGGGAATTGAGTTGACAATAGCTTGTATAATTTGTTCATCAATTAAATTTTGAATAATACCCGGTGCTTCCCTCAATTGTGTTGCTTTTTCTAATAAAACATGATCTTTTACAGGTGGAAAGGTTCGATCTAAATGACTTTCCCAAGTATTCCAATTATGATGAAAATATAGACTTGCTCCATGGTCAATCAACCACAACTCCTTATTCCAATTGAGTAAGTTCGTGTTTTTTGCAGTTCGATCAATATTGGAAATGATACTATCTAACAAAACGGTTTTCGAGGCAGTTAAGGCATCTATTTTGCCTACTAAGGGATTATACGTTATTGCACTAGATAAAAAGTGCAAGCCCAAATTTAAGCCAACGCTAAACTTTAGCAAATCCTGAATTTCTTCGTCCGGTTCTGTTTTGCTAAAGGAATCGTCCAACTGCATAAAGACGATCTCGGGCACTTTTAAACCCATTGCCCGAGCCAATTCTCCTCCAATTAATTCTGCGATCAATGCCTTTTTTCCTTGTCCGGCACCTCTAAATTTTATAACATATAAAAAACCATCATCCGCTTTAACAATGGCAGGAAGCGAACCGCCTTCTCTTAAAGGCTGCAAGTACTGAACAACATTTACTGTTCTGATCTCAATTTTTGGCATTGATGGTAAGGTACAAAAATAATTAAAGAAGAACCAAGTAGTAATTAAAGTTAATGGTAAGTTCATATCGCCCTATTTTCTTGAAAAAAACACAAGTTTCAGAGGAACGGCAACTTGGTAGCATATGTTAATTGGCAAGAGAGAACTGCAGCGCAGTGACACCAACCGGATAGCATTCAACGTGTCGCTCCTCTGGAGCTTAATCTTTTTGATATCTATCTACTACCAAAATTTAATTCCTCTGGAGTCTGATTCATTACTTTCTAAACCTCCGGTAAAAGGCAATTCGATTAATTAAATAAAGCACTAAGCCAACAAAAAATATGGGTCCACCATATTCATAACCTTTCCATTTTAAAAATAAACCGGTTAATGCAATAGCCAAAGCAATGAAAGTTACCGCAAATAGTGTGGATTGTTTCATAATTTATTCTTTATATGATAACAAATTAATTTGGATAAAGTTAGCAAATAAATTAGGAACAAGCCCATAGGTCGCAATTTTTGCAACGGCTACGGAAATCAAATAGCTGTAATCTCTGCTAACAAATTTTTGGTTGCCGGCAACGGACTAATACCATATTCCTGATCTAAAATATGTTCGCATGTTTGATAGGTTTTAATGGCGAGGGGCCGGTTGCCATTGTTTAAGTGGGCTTGCATTTGAATGCGGTAAGCGTTTTCCCAACAGGCATCTATACCTAAAGCGGCTTGGGTAAGGCGAATACTTTCCATAGGTTGAGTGGGCAATAACAATTCTGCCAAACTCATGTAAGCACCCAATGCCAAAACTTGTATGCGTTCTCGTTCTTCAGAGGACCAATCTTCATAAACCCGGTTGGGTAAATAATTACCTTGATACAACTCAATTGCCAAACGATAAGCTGCTATACTCAACGTCCGATTATTTTGCGTGTATTGGTTACCAATAATGATGTATTGTTCTATGGCTTCCACATCAATCCAAATGGCTTGTAAATTTAAACAATAGCTTTGCCCCTGCCGAATTAAATAAGTGGGTTCTTTACGGGCAGGCCGATTGGGTTCTAAAACTTTATTAATGCCATGCAACGCAACTTTAAAATCACGGTCGTTGGCGTCTTCCCAAAGGCGATCAATAATTTGTTCTTTATGTAAAGCCTTCCGGTGGCGGTTAGCAATAAAAAACTGAAACAGTTGAATGGTTTTATCACGCCCCCACATTTTAGCGGTGATGTGCTCTCCAAGGCGTACCACTTCAAAGCGACCTAAGGTATGTACCCTTAGAAGTGCTTGTTGAGCAAAAGCCATTTGTTTGGTCAGTTCTTTATGCATGGCTTTCTTACTTTTTGGTGGTTTTTTTTCTGGTGGTTTTCGGTTGTTGCAGTTGGTCTACTTTTTCGTTAATCTGTTTTACTTCAGCAGATAAGTTTTCTAAAGTATCAATAATTTTATTAAAGTCGGTTTTTGAAGCTGTCCGCCAATCGTTAATGCCTACTTTGTTCGATAATTCATCACCTAAGTGCGAAATTTGATCTTGCAATTGGCTAACTTGCTTCCGTGGGTCTTTAATGGTTTCCATCAACATTTTCGGACCACTTTGCGCTACTTTTTTCCAAACGTTAAAACTTTTGCTGAGGATGCCTTCTCGTTCTTCCGGCGTTTTGTCTTGCGTAGCTTCCTCTGTTAGGTCGGTCAGTTTTTGTTGCATAAAAGTTATAGCATCGTTAAAGTTGGCAAAGTTGAGTTGTTCGCCATCTTGCACGTGCGAAATTCTACCGCGCCACTGTACATTCGATTCACCGTTTTCTTCAAAAATATTTTGTGTAAACCGCACCATAAACGAAGCGGTTTGATTTGTTTTAGTTGACATGGTTTGTTGAATAATTTAATTATACGATGAAGATACAAAGAAAGCTTGACTTTTAAACAGCCATAACTATAGTAGACGAAATTGGCTAAGCAATCATCAAAATTATTTGAAGCGAAACAATCAGTATGTTTGGAAACGGTGGTCCCGCTTTCCGCTCAAATGCCATTTGCCAACGCTGCAAAGCCTGCGCACAATGGCATAACCACTGCAATCGGGGCTAGGCTTCCAACTTCTTCGCGTTCTATATAAGCGTGTTGCACCTGCGGTGCTTTTCCTTTTGGTAAGCAGGTATTACTTGATATTCATTTTTATGTCATATAAGGTAAGCCGGACTAATTCCCCTTCAAATATTGAAGAGCCTGTACCGATACTTCGGTAGGTGGGCTTTTTCAAACGAAAAAGGTCGGGGTAGTTTAAAAAAGTCATAAAAGACTTCTCCTTAAATTTGTAGTAGAACATTATTTACTTACTCTCAAACTGCGCCACCGGCACAATCACTTCTTCTAATGAAATACCGCCGTGCTGAAAGGTATCTTTAAAATAATTGGTATAATGGTTGGCATTGTTCGGATACACAAAAAACAAATCATCTTTGGCAAACACATAACTCGAACTTATATTCGATTTTGGCAAGCCGGCTTCATCAGGATTAGTGACTGCCAACACATCTTTTTTATCGTAATTTAAATTTCTGCCCATTTTGTAGCGTAAGTTGGTGCTGGTGTTTTTATCGCCAATAATTTTTGAAGGGCGTTTTACCCGCACCGTACCATGATCGGTAGTGACCACAATATTCACTTTTTTATCAACCAATTTTTTCAAAGCTTCTAACAATGGAGAATGTTCAAACCAACTTAAGGTTAAAGAGCGATAGGCGGCTTCATCACTTGCTAATTCTTTCAACACTTCCATTTCAGTTCGGGCGTGTGATAGCATATCAACAAAATTATATACAATTACATTCAAGTTGTTGTTGAGCATATTGTGAATATTGTCTACCAAATTTTTGCCATTGTTATGATTGGTGATTTTGGTGTAACTGGTTTTATAGTCTAAATTAGATAGACGAATTTGTTCTTCTAAAAAGAAAGCCTCGTGCAAATTTTTACCTCCTTTTTCATCATCATTCAACCATTTATCGGGGTATCGTCTTGATATTTCAGAAGGCAATAAGCCCGAAAAAATAGCATTACGACTATATTGAGTGGACGTTGGTAAGATACTGTAAAAATGATCCTCTTCTAAAAATTTAAAATACTCGGCAATAACCGGTTGTAAAATTTTCCACTGATCGAAGCGTAAATTATCAATCACCACTACAAAATTAGATACGTCGTTTTTTAACTTTGGAAATATTTTGTGCTTGAATAAATTATGCGACAAGGTTGGTCCTTCGCTTTCGCCTTTTAGCCATGGCAAATAATTTTTTATAATAAATTTTGAAAACTCGGTATTGGCTTCACTCTTTTGCATGGTAAACACTTCACGCATTTCGTTGGCATTGTTTTTATCTAACTCTAACTCCCAATACACTAATTTTTTGTACAACTCTGCCCACTCTTCATGATTACTTACGTTTTGCACTTCCATAAAAATTTTCTGGAATTCCTGCTGGTATAAAGAGTTGGTTTTTTCACTCCGTAAATCTTTCGTTTCCAAAATCTTTTTCAGCGACATGAGTATTTGCTTGGGATTCACCGGTTTAATCAGGTAATCGGTAATTTGCCCACCAATAGCATCTTCCATTAAATTCTCTTCTTCATTTTTAGTAATCATTACAATGGGTAAACTATTGTCAATCGTTTTAATTTGGGTGAGCGTTTCTAAACCGGTTAATCCGGGCATGCTCTCATCCAAAAAAACGACATCTGCAACTCCTTCTTTACATTTCTCCACGGCATCGTGCCCATTGGTTACAGCTATTACCTCGTAGCCCTTTTCTTCCAAAAATAAAATTTGTGGTTTCAGCAAATCAATTTCATCATCTGCCCAAAGTATTTTAACGTTGCTCATTAACTATATCCTTTTTTTAATTGATTAAGGTTAGAAGTGAAATGCTCGGCTTCTAAACAAAGTGTTAAGTTAACGTTATGTTCCTTAAAAACATTATAAGCAAGGTGTTATTTATTTTTAATAGCTACATAGCTTGCCATTTTTTGTAAGAGGAGGCTTTTCAACGACAGACTGTTAAAAAACTAACCAAATTAGTTCGACCATAAATTAATTTACATTTACAGAAAGGAGGTGTCAGCCTTTGCTCATCTTCTTTTTTATTTGCTCTATTTTCTCTCTTAGTAATCCGGTAATATCAGATATTTCATCAATAGTTTTCCCTTGTTTTAGGCATCTGATAGCAACATATTCAATCCCTTCATCAAATTTTGTTTTCATCATGTTAACCATGTCCCGGTATAAGAGTAAGCTTTGTTGATAAGCACTATATTCTTCGGCACTAAAGTTTGCTATTTCAGCAACTTTAAATGCTTTTTCAAATACCGGCTCTTTCAATATCTCTGGAACATCTTCTAAATGTTCAAGATGTTTCAAAAAATATAGCCACTTGTCATAATGACTTTTTAGTTCTTCTTTCTTTTTATTAAAGGCTGGCATTTGAAGAAAAACGTAATTCAATTTGTCAAAAAACAGTTCACAATCCTGGTCTTTCAGTTGAACTTCTCGTCGTACTTTAGCTTTTTCCTTTTCTTCGTCGTAGAAAAAATCTAAAATGGCGACATAATAAATCGGGTCTAATCTAAAATTCCAATCTCCCTTTTCAGCTTGTTCTTTAATTGGAAATGTTGTATAAAATAGCGACCGGTCTTTGAAATATTTGATTTTAGCTTTTTGCATTTCAACAACAAATCTTTCGTTCGTTTCACTTAAGCAATGAATGTCAAAAATGGCTTTTCTGTCTAAAGCTACATCGCTTTGCTTTTCTACATTTCTGAAGGTAAGTTTTTTTATAATGTGTTTTTGTGGCAACAGTTGATTTAAAAAATCTATCAATAAATCTTTGTTGGCTTCTTCTCCAAACAATTTTTTGAAGCCAAAGTCTGTATACGGATTAATAAATCGTGTTTTGCTGGACATAAAAAATACTGTCTTTTCCCAAAGATAAATATTTCAGCATTTACTTTTATAAAATGATAGAAATTTTATTCCGAGCTATGATTTTTGTTTTTCGAAGGTCGGCTAACTAATCTGCGATGACTTTTGTTCTGAAGTTTAGCATATATTTTTAGACTTGCGAAACGTAAGTTAAATTACTATTGGACACAAAAATTATAAGTAGCATCTTATAGGGGTTTCTATTGAAAGATTAAAAACTCATAAAGCCTTCTCAATATTTTTCATTAATTCGTAGCAAAACTCCATAGTACATATAAAACGCTCAGCAGAATTAACAATTTTTGCGAATTTCATCATGCAACCCTTGCACAAAAAAATCTATATGATATTTGGTACGATAAATGCTTATACAATTTAAAAAGTAGTATCTTTAACCAATATATGATAGCTATTAGTAAGCTTCATTGTCGATTTTGTTCTTTTGTATTTTATATTTAATTCTCTAAAAAAATTAATATGGTTAAAAATCTTCTGTGTTCAATTGTACTAAACAGCTTACTATTTCTAATAATAATAGATGGCAACGCTCAACAACGTAACTGCGGCACTATGAATGTATTGGAAACCAAAATGGAGCAAGATCCTACGCTCTCTAGAAAAATGAACGAAATAGAACGCGTTACACGAGAATGTATCCAAAGAAGTCGAAATAACACGTCGCGAGTATCAGGCATTATTACTATACCGGTAGTAGTGCACATTATATATCAAACCGATGAACAAAACATCAGCAATGCCCAAATATTTTCTCAAATGGAAGTATTAAATAACGATTTTAGACGAACTAACGGCGATGCAAATGATACTTGGTCGCAAGCAACAGATACCCAAATTGAATTTTGTATGGCAACAATAGACCCCAATGGAAATACAACCGATGGCATTACCCGTAAGTTTGCAGATCGAAGTAGTTGGGGTACAAACGATGCGATGAAAAGAGCATCGCAAGGCGGTGTTGATGCTTGGCCTACCGGAAGCTATTTAAATATGTGGGTCTGCAATATTGGTGGCGGTATTTTAGGTTATGCTCAATTTCCAGGAGATGATGCCTCAACGGACGGCGTTGTGATGAGTCCGCAATTTTTTGGAACTACCGGCTCTGCCCAACCGCCTTTTAATGGCGGAAGAACCACTACACACGAAGTGGGACATTGGTTAAACTTACGCCATATTTGGGGAGATGGTGGTTGTAGTGTAGATGATTTTGTAGGTGACACCCCAACTTCTGATGCACCAAATTATGGTTGTGCTGCTGGACACGTTTCCTGCAACTCCACTGATATGGTTCAAAATTATATGGATTATTCGGATGATGCTTGTATGAACTTATTTACACAAGGGCAAACTGAACGAATGCGCGCTTTGTTTGATCCCGATGGTTTTAGAGCCAGCCTGCTAAACTCCAATGCTTGTGGTGGAGGCGGAGAAGAGCCGGTAGCTAATTGTTCAGATGGTATACAAAATCAAGGAGAAACTGGAACGGATTGTGGCGGACCTTGTGCTCCCTGCCAAGTTGATTGCCAGGCAAACGACGTAAAAATTACGATTAACTTTGATAATTACCCGGAAGAAAACAGTTGGGAAATCACCAATGCAGCTGGAAATGTAGTGGCTTCAGGTGGTCCATATGCTAATGAGGAAGATGGGGGCACCCTATCGATTATAGAATGTTTAAATGATGGATGTTATGATTTTACTATTAAAGATGCTTTTCAAGATGGTATTTGTTGCAGTTATGGCAATGGTTCATATAGTGTAACCGCCAATGGAAACACCATAGCTTCCGGTGCCACTTTTAATGAAGCAGAAACAACCAACTTTTGCTTAGGTTCATCAGAGCCAACTTGTGAAGATGGTATTCAAAACCAAAATGAAACGGGTATTGACTGCGGTGGTCCGTGTACGGCATGCCCTTCTTGTGCAGATGGCATTCAAAATCAAGATGAGACAGGTATTGACTGCGGCGGGTCATGTGCTCCTTGCCCGGAAGGTTGCCAAAATAATGAACTTAACTTAACCCTAAACTTTGATAATTATCCCGAAGAAAACAGTTGGGAAATTACCAACACTTCTGGTGAAGTAGTATTAAGTGGCGGACCATACGATAATCAACCGGATGGAAGTTCGCTTAATTTAACCGAATGTCTTGTTGATGGATGTTACAGCTTTGTTATAAATGATGCTTATTCTGATGGCATGTGTTGCAGCTTTGGCAATGGCTCTTATGTTTTATCTGCTAATGGTAATACACTAGCTTCGGGCGGAAGTTTTGCTGCTTCTGAAATTAGTAATTTTTGTTTTGAAACCGGCAATGAAGGTAATTGTAGCAACCAAATTATTAACAGCGAAGATTTTGAAACCGGTTGGGGTATTTGGAATGATGGCGGTGGTGATTGTTACCGAAATAATTATGCGCCATATGCCAGTAGTGGTAGTTATACCATTCGCATAAGAGATAATAGCTCCAGTTCATATATGACTTCAGACAATATTAATGCAACAAATTATGAAGAATTGACGGTTGAGTTTTCTTACTTTCCGGTGGAGTTAGAAGATGGGGAAGATTTTTGGTTGCAACTGTCTACAGATGGCGGAAATACTTTTACTAGCCTTAAAACATGGATAAAAGGAACTGACTTTGAGAACGACAAGACTTACCGCGAATCGGTTATCATCAATCAGGCATTTTCGGCTACTACAAAAATTAGGTTTCGAGTAGATGCATCGGTTAATAATGACCGGGTTTATTTTGATGATGTGGTGATTAGCGGATGTCAGCTAGGAAATTAATTTTGGCATTTCCTGTGGTACGAATAATACTAAATTGACATACAAATTTAGTTTTAATGTTGGGAGTTGCTCAATCAAATTCCGTACATGCTTTTTTTGCTATCAAGCTGTCATCCCTCTGCGATTATCTTTGTACAGTAGATTCACATAAAATAATAACAAGTTAAACTTAGTGTTTAACCGACAAGGCAGTGAATCGCAGCATGACAGTTTTCGGTACTACAACCGTTATGCTGCGAAACTTGTGCTGAACTTGATTCAGTATCGGAATGGAGCGGAATGATTTGCGCAGTATCTACCTTTTTTTTTATTGTTCGGGCTTAGATGGGTAATCTAAATTTTAGTGTACTATCTTATAAACAAATTGGTATAACTGTGGTAAACGGTATTAAAGCGTTGCGAGCTTAGAAGTATAACCCTGATAGTAGCGGTTATGCTATTTTGCAGCGAAGATTTTGAAGCGTTGGCAATAGCATATGAGCGGATAGCAGGCTGCGCGGTTATATACTTAAATAGGCTGAATTTTAAACTTTTTGACTAAGGCTTTTGCACTTATACTTCTTCAAAAAATAGCTCCATACACCACTATGAGGCGATTTTTTGAATCGCCTAAGCACAAAATCCAGAAGTAAAAAAGCCCAAAACTCAACCTAAACAAGTATAAATACTCCATATGTTTCGTTTCTAAAAAAATAGATAAAACTTGTGCCACCACTTGTCAGCCAAACTTTTAGTACGAGTGGAAATTACTCAACTCACTTTATATTGAGTAGGGGCAATGCCCTCTATTTTTTTGAAAAACCGGCTAAACGATTGCAGGTCTTCAAAGCCAATTTCGTAGGCTATTTCTTTTACGCTTTTATCGGTAAAGCGCAGCAAGCGGCGGGCTTCCAGCATTTTGCGATCTTGAATGTATTGCAAAGGCGACTTGTTGGCTAATTTCGAAAATAGATTAGAAAGCGTTTTGGGCGACTTATTCAACAAGGCTGCATAATCGGCTACGGTATGGATTGTTCGGAAATTTTGTTCTACTAAAAAGTTATACTCTCGAACAAGGTCTACCTTAGTTTTATCAAGTTTTGTATAATGATGTTGATTTTTATAAACCCGTGTACATAAAATGATAAAGCGCTTTAGCATTGCCTGCAACATTTCTAATTGTAAGGCATCGTTTGAGCGAATTTCAATTTCAAACATTTTCCAGATGGTTTCAAATTTTTCTAATTCCTCGGCAGGGATGATAAATTTGGGTAGTTGAGAAGCCCCAAAGAATAAAATGCCTTTGCAGCTTACTTCGCTATCGTGATCTAATACACAATAAAAAGAACGGTTGAACCGGATTAACTTGGCGTGGCAAGCCGTTGAAAAATCTACTTGATGAAACTCGGTTAAGCAAATAATTTGGTTCGCTACCGATTGGTAGGTCACATTATCAATCATAATATTTTGCTTGTCTTTTTCAAACCAAATAAAGGTTAACGGACTTTCTAAGGTCTCCGTTTCCTGAAAACTTTGTTGGCATTTAATTTTGGCTAATTGTAAATATTCGTTGGTTTTTCCTTTATATATCATTTTTGATAACTAGCATTAAAATCATTTTGGTATAATTTGTAAAAAAGAAAACAAGTTGTCGTCTTTCAAAATTTCAGCTTCAGCTGCATTGGAAGCAAGTGCTGCAACATTTGCATTAGGAGAAAACCCTACCCATTCCTGCAAAAAAACCTTTTCAAAACCAATACCAGCAACTCCTTCATACAACAACCTAATTGCTTTAATAAAATTAGATTTATCACTTCCATTAATACCCACCAATACACTAACACCTTTGTTTAAGTGAATGGTTTGCTTTTCTTTAAAAGAGAAAAAATTTTCTAAGGTTATGGATTTCAACATGATGCAGAGATAAGAAATATCCTAATAAAAAGAAAAAGCCTTGTTAAAATAAATAACAAGGCTTATTGATACTTTAATATTTTAAAAATGACTATTCGGTATCTAATTTCTACCAGCCATTACGCCACCATCTACATCTAAAATAGTGCCGGTAACCCAACTAGAATTATCGGATAGTAAAAATACAATGGTAGAAGCAATATCCTGTGCCGTTCCATTTCTGCCAATAGGGTGGAAATTGTTGAAGCCAACTAAGGCTTCTTTAGCGGCTTCTTCGCTGCCAAAAACGCTGTGGTAAACTGGGGTATCAACAACTGCAGGAGAAACTGCATTTACCCGGATATTGTGCTCGGCTAATTCCATCGCCAAGTGTTGGGTTAAAGAGTGCAAACCTGCTTTTTGCATAGAATAAGCAGAAGAAGGTGTGGCTTTAACTGCCTGTTTTGCCCACATAGAGCCAACGTTTACAATAGAGCCGCCGCTTGTATTCTTCATCACTTTTGCAGCTGCCTGACTGATAAAAAAGAACCCTCTGTTTAAGTCTAAGTACGAATCATAATCACTAACGGTATGCTCTAAAAACGGCTTAGGTCCAAAAATACCGGATGCATTCACTAAATAATCTAAGTTAGGCAGTTGACCTAATTGAGCAACCAATGCATCCACTTCTTCGCGCTTGGTAATGTCAACCTTATGCTTGTGTAAGTTTGGTTGGTCATTAACTTTATCCGGGTTTCTTCCTACAATGTGCACGGTGGCTTCGTTGTTCAATAAGGCTTCGGCAGTAGCTTTACCTATTCCACTAGTTCCGCCAATAATTAAGGCTGTTTTCGATTTAAAATTTGACATATTAAAATTTTATTAGTTAAAAAATCTTTTTGTTTGTAAAGATGTTTTCAAAATATGATGTAAAGGTATGAATTTTTTTTGTAAAACAGACAAGTCTGTCTGTTTTATTTTGAAGCCGTATTTTCTAAAACATCTCTAAGTAATTTTATAGCTTCTTTAATGGGCCATATTTCATTGTGTAAATGACTTTCTAAAATGGCGCCTTCATACAATAAATAAATACGGTTGGCTATCTGCTTTTGAATGCTTGCTTTTAATTCTGGTTTGTTTTGCTTCACCAGTTTTTTTAAGTATTGCAAAAAGCTAACTTTATTGGCTTTGATGCAGGTTCTTATTTTTTCATTTTGTGGTTCAATTTCAGCAAGCGTTCTAATGCACCAACAGCCATTAAACTGCTCACTTTTAAAAAAGGGAATTAAAAATTGTAGCACTGCAAGTAATTGTGCATCGCCTTTGGTTTTGCTTTCGCAAAATTCTTGCAAATTTTTTGAGAGTATTTCATCTCTGTATTCTAAATAAGCAATGCATAAATCTTCTTTTGATTTAAAATGGCTGTATAAAGTTGCTTTGGCAATATTGGCTTTAGCAATAATTTCGTTAATGCCCGTTAGGTTATAGCCTTTTTTATAAAATAACTCTGAGGCGGTATTGATGATTTGCGTTCTTGCTTTACTCACTTTCATTGTATAAAATTTACATTTGGGTGGTTATTTTGTAACTTTTTGCAGATACTTGTAGAGATAACAAAATACGAATATAGGCTAAATTTTTGAAAATAGACAGACTTGTCTGCTTTAAACTGTGTTTCGGAAATTGTATGAATAGATAAAATTAGTACGGAAAACTAAACCAATGGTAAGTTACTTAATATATTGCTATAGCTCAAATTTTCCTGTCGGTCCGTCAATCACTATTTTAATGTATGATTTTTTACTTTTTATAATAGGTATTTCTATATTTAAGGCATCTAAACAGGTGCTTATTTTGTCAGGATTATCGCAGCCTACAGTCACTTCCAACAAACTACCTTGAATGGGTAATCCATCGGTGGGATATGAATCAGAACCTGACCAATCTACTAAAAACGGAACGACTTCTACTTCAGGATAACTCAGCGGTTTAGTCAATTGCCAAGTTAAATTGGAAAGGTCAGGTCTTTGTCTAAGTCCACTTTCAATCTTACCTAATTGATCATTGTAATGAACCAAGGCTTGTTTGTCTGCCTCAAGATTTGTTGATTTTATCGCCCAGCGAGTTAACTTGGGATTTGTCAACAGATCAATTCCCATCCAACGATCGTTAGTATGTTTAGTATGCTCTTCATCCACTGCAAGAATTTCTATATAGCATTGATTAGCTAAACTAATGATGGCATTTTTGGTTCCTTCATTAAGATGTCTTCCTCCTACAACCGCTTGCATACCATATTGATCTTTAAAGAAATTAATACCCTCTTCTAAATGATGAACACAGTAAACCAAATGATCTATTTTTTCTACCAATGAATTCATATCATTATAATTTTAAAAATCTTGTATTTATGAATCAGCAGTGCCGAGTAAATTAGAAACAGTCTTCGCACTATAAACAGCACCTTCCATATAACCAGGATATATTGGTGAGGTTTCGCTACCGGCAATAATCAAACGGTCTTCTAAAAAAGTCTGTTGATAAATTTGATGCCCATTATTTTGATGAGGTAAAACATGTTCATTGTAAGAACAAAAAGTATCCCCTTCGTGCATCCATACTTGTTCAAAATAGTTATCGTAATCTTCCACTACCGAGCCGAAGTATTTTTTCAATTGTTTCAACACCATATGCTTTCTTTCTATTTTACTTATACCGAAAAAGCTGCCGTTCAAAAAACCTTTCAGTGCATAATAATTCTTTTCAAAATTAGAATGATCATACATTTCATTAACCGGACCAACATTGCTTAAAATAGTACCAGAGCTGTTTTCATTTTTCCAAAATGGTTTTGAATAGCTCAAGGCAACTTTTATAGAATCTCCCATCCATGTATGAGTAGCCAACGCTACCGATTTTAGCTCATCCGGTAATTCAGGATTAAATTTTATGGTATTGATGAGCAAGTTGGGCGGTAAGGTAGAAATGACCTTTTCCACTTGGTAAGTCGCCTTATCCGTTGTAACTGATATTGAGTTTGTACTTTTTGAAATTGAAAGTACCTTTTCTGAAAGATGTATATTTTTTATTCCAACCTTATCAGCAAGACTTTTTATCAATGCTGTGCTTCCCCCTTTTATCCGTAAAGAAGGTTCATCATTTGCGGGCATCAATGCTAAATACGGCGGACTTGTTGAAATGGGTTCAAAAATGGCATTGTTGCCCAACTCTTGTATAAATACTTCTACATCTAATTCATTTAAAAAATCGTATAGATGTTTATGTTTATATCCCAACCAGGTTGCGCCCATTTCTATTGGTTGGTTTACTTCAAAACCCAGCGTATAAATTCTACCACCAAGTCTTAATCTCGACTCTATGATTTTTATACTTTTCCCTTGCTTTAATAAAAGCATGGCTGTTGTTAAACCAGTAAGTCCGGCACCAATTATTATTATATCTGTATTCAATATATCGTCCAATGTTTCAGTCAATTTATAAAATAAATTATAAAGCTATAACTTCAGGCTAATTAACTTGAAGATTCAGGATATTTTGTTTCAATGCACTCGACAGTTTATCTAAACAATTAAGTTGTTAATACTTGCTTAATATTTTTTGAAGCGAAACTATGTGGCATTACAATAACGTGGGTCCCGCTTTCCGCTCAAATGCCATTTTGCCAACGCTTCAAAGCCCACGCAAAAATGGCATAACCGCTGCAATCGGGGCTAGTTTAAAAACTTCGGTTCTTCGTAAAAATAAAAAATAATCGAAACAAGAAAGTATCAACCACTTTGATAAACATGTTTCGTACTCCGAAAAATTCCATACTCTTTCTTACATCCTGCTGAAAAAATTGATGTAGCGAAGCAGAATAAATTTTATCCAGCATCCTCATCAATTTCCAACCAAAGTCCATCCGCCAATTCCGCCTTCCTCAATTCTTCAATAGTTGTTACGCCCAACTGCACCATGTTATTTTGCAAATCATCCATAAAAATATGGGCGGCATGGTCGCCTCCATACTTACCTAATGCAGCAACCGAAGCAATAAACGCCCTGCCTGCCATTACGAAATCTGCACCAAGATATAAAGCTCGCATAATATCTAAACCTGTGGTAACACCACTATCAAAAACTATGGGTGCTTTGCTATTTACTGCTTTTGCAATGGCAGGCAATGCTTCAATAGCGGTGGGTGCTCCATTAAATTGTCGGGCGCCATGGTTTGAGACATAAATGCCATCTAAGCCAATTTCAATGGCTTTAGTTGCATCCTCAGGGTGTAGAATTCCTTTTAGTAAAACTGGTCCGTCGCCCCATAATTCTTTTAGGCGTTTGCAGTAGTCCCAATCTAACGTGCCACCTAAACGGTTACCTACAAAGCCGCTTACAAATTTGAAATCGCTGTTGTTGGTGTAATATTCAACCGTTCGCAAACGGGGTAAACCATGGCGTAAAGTATGATAACTCCAAGCGGGATGGGTGATGCCTTCCCAAATCATTTTGGGGGTAATTTTTGGAGGCATCGCTAAGCCTGCCCGCTTAGTTCGTTCTCTCCGGCTTGCCATGGGTACATCGGCGGTAACTATTAAAGTATGAAAGCCATTTGCTTTTGCCCGTTTTAATAAGGATTCCGTCAAGTCCATATCTTTTGGTGGGTAGAGTTGAAACCAACCCATCTCCCCAACATATTTGCCAACCGTTTCCGGCGTTTCGGTGGCTAAAGTGCTTAATGCATACGGGATGTTGAAGCGTTGACAAGAGGCTGCCAGATAATGTTCTACCCGTGCCCACATTAAGCCGGTTAAGCCAACCGGTGCCACGCCAATTGGTGCGGCATAGGTTCTACCAAATAACGTGGTGGTTAAATTGGCATGTAAGGCTCCTTTGCAAAACCTGGGTAAAAATTTTATTTTTTGAAATGATCTTTTGTTGTCATCCAACAAATCTTCATCGCCTGTACCGGAGGAGAGATATGCCCAAGCCACTGGTGGAATTCGCTTTTTGGCTTTGGCAAACAAATCCTCTATAGCGGGATATTGGTTTGACCATTTATTTTGCAGTTGTTTGTATGACATTCTTTTACTTTAGAATAAAGTTGGAGTAATCACTAAATATAAAAATACATATTGATTTATCATCATCTTCTTTTCTAACATTTACATAATCTTCAAAATTTTGAATTACCCTGAAACAAATTTATCATAATCTGAATGAGAACCTATCTAAAACTCAATCATGGTGTCATTTTTTTTGCTCCTAAAGCTCTATACCCAAGACTTACTCTTATTGAGTAAATAGACCTGACGTTAATTTTTTTGAAATGAAGACTCGGATTTTCCATATCTTTTTTCCAAATTTTATAATTTTCTCTTGCTTGATTTTGAATTCTATTTGGTAAGTTTTCAAAGCGTTTTTTAATTCTTTTTGTTGTTACTAATTTCATCTACCATTCTTCCTCATTAGTATTGCCCAATTCAAATTCTTTCATTGCTTCGTTGGCTAATTCTTCTAATTTAGCATCATTTTTTAATTCCATGCTTTGCCATTTTAGCTCTTGCTCAATCAAATTTGCAAGCTCTTTTTGTTCCTTCTCAGATAGTTCGCTTATTTTGTCTATTGCATTTTGCATTGGTTCTATCATACTTCAAAGTTAGGTTTTTCTTAAGTATTTACAGCTTCCAACAACTCATCCAAACTTTCTTGCCAGGCGATCTCATCAGCTATTTGTCTGAACTGCTCATAAGTTACCGGTTGATAATGTTGTTCTTTCATCATCTGTTCTAAGCTTACATTTTGTCTAATGGGTTGTACACCATTCATAAAGGCAGGCTCACTATTTTGAGAGGCCTGTTGTGATGACACGTTTTGAGCTAATAATTCAAGTTGTTGTCGCACACTTTTCAATAAATTTACATTATCTACTTTTGAAAGTATATCAACAATTTCTAATCGTATTTGCTTGGCTATATCCATTCAGTTGGTTATTTAAAATTTTAAAAATAAAATGTTTTTGTTGATAAGTCAATATTTGGATGTAATATACAACATTTCAGGATGGCGAATTTTCTTACCGCGGAAATTTACAGCGTTATGCAGAACAATTTACTTATATAGCAACAGAGAAATATACTACTGCACCATTTTCTAAGGCAAACTTCATTATTAACAGAAACTTGCTGCCAACTTTATATATAAAAGGTGCTTAAAGCATTACCATAAAAATCAGCATAAAAGTGCATTTAACCGCTCTTTATTTGAAATAAAGTGATTTGCTTATTATTTTTACACACAAAAGAGCTTTATAATGCACTTCAAAAAGTTGATTTGTACCATAAAAGAACGTAGAGAAAACCTAAAAGTCAATCAAGAAAACTTGGCAAAACTTTCGGGGGTGGGCTTAAGAACGATAAAACAATTTGAAAGTGGTAAAGGCAATCCTACCTTACAGACTATTCAGAAAATAGCCAATGTATTAGGATTGGAAATATGTTTAAAGGTTAAAACAATTATAACAGATGAGGAAGGCGAAAATACTTTATAAGAACCAAAAAGCGGGCATGTTGATTCAACACGACAATGGTTCTTTTACTTTTAAGTATAATGATTTGTGGATTAATGATGACAACAAACCAGTGATTAGTTTAACCTTTCCAAAATCGCAACAAGCATATCATTCAACATTTTTATTTCCTTTTTTTTATAATATGTTGCCAGAGGGCTCAAATAAGCAGATAGTTTGCAAGTTAAACAGGTTGGACTTAAATGATTATTTTGGCTTACTGCTTACAACCGCAAAGCATGATAACATAGGTGCCATAAAAGTGGTAAAAGTAGCCTAGCCATATGAGTTTACCTGAAATTAAATATTGCCCGGGTACGCTTGCTGAAGGTCATAATATGTATAGTAGAGCTTGTCTGTCAAAAGTATTCAAAGGAAAAAAAGTCTGTCACCTATTACCTTATGACTCACCAACTACCAACCCGGCAACGGATGAATTATTTGATGATAATCGGAAACAACTATCTATTTCTGGTGTACAGGAAAAATTTTCAGTATTACTCGATAAAAATAAATTACGACTAACTAAGGAAGGAGAACAAGGCGAGTATATCCTAAAACCCATTCCAAGCACCGGTAAACAATCTGAATATATGCCAGCGAACGAGCATTTAACCATGCAAATAGCGAAACAAGTTTTCGGAATAGAAACTGCCAAAAACGCATTGATATTTTTTAAAAATGATTCTCCAGCATATATAACAAAACGGTTTGACTTAACAGAAGATGGTACTAAATTAGCGCAAGAAGACTTTGCTTCACTTTCGGGAAGAACACCACAAACTCATGGAACACATTACAAGTATACCGGACATTATTATGAGTTATTTCAAATTCTAAAGAAATTTGTTCCTGCCTATATTACAGAAGCTCCCAAACTCTTGAAAATAATCATCTTCAATTATTTGTTCTGCAACGGTGATGCTCATTTTAAGAATTTCTCTTTAATTGAAACTTCTATGGGGGATTTTAAATTAAGCCCAGCTTATGATTTATTAAATAGTAAGATACATATTGACGATAATGATTTTGCCTTAAAAGATGGACTTTTACCAAAAAGTTTAGCTCATGGAAAAGTCAGTAAACAACTGAAAATATTAGCGGATATAGCAGGAATCAGTTCCTTAGTTTATACTGACCTCATAAACACCATGTGTAATCAATCTGATTTGGTTGAACAATTAACCTATGCTTCATTTTTGGATAAAAAAACACAAAGAAACTATTTTCAGTTGTATCAAACACGATTAAAAAAACTACAGAAAGAATGAAGGACTTTGTCGTTGATAATATTTGCGAGCAATTTTTTAATTCAAGTTTCGATAATAAAATAATTGCTGTTCCAATGGAACCTGTTTCATTACATTATGTCAACAAAAGTAAGCAGCTTTACTACAACAAGTGAACATGTTCACTTGGAAGATTATATGCTTATATTTTGAAATGAAGACTCGGATGTTCCCTATCTTTTTTCCAAATTTTATAATTTTTTCTTGCTTGATTTTGAATTCTATTTTACAATGAATTTAATGAGTAGTCTTTGGCTTACTACCAAACCGCTCTAATCCGCTCATACAACGCATCCATCTCGATATTCAAAAAATCGCCGGTTTCTTGTACTTTTGCTTTGGTGAAATTAAAGTCGATACCGGCTGTTTGATAAATTGTTTTTAAGGGAACGGTATTGCCAAGTTTCATCGCATCAATTAACTGATTGAGGGTTTTATCTTTATCGGCTTTGTAATTTTTATAGATGGCTAAGGCACCCAACGTTGCCATGCCATATTCAATCATATAAAATGGAAATCGAAAAATTAAGGGACGCAATTGCCAGGATGTTTTGTGTTCTTCAAGTATTTTGCCTCCGGTATTAAATTGTTCTATTAAGGTCATCCAATACGAATCCCGCTCTTGATGAGTGTGGTCAGGATTTAGATAAACCCAAGTTTGAAAGCGGTCCCAAAGTGCTGCCATTCTAAAAATGCTTAAACAGCTTCGTAGTTTATTTAGTTTAGCTACTAAAAGGTATTTTTCCGAATCAACAAACTCATCGAAATATTCCATAGCAATTAATTCCATAGACAAAGGGAAAAGTTCATTGGCTTCAGCATCAGGATATTTTAACCATTGGTATGGCTTATCGGAGTTATATAAATAATGAAAAGCGTGCGTAGTTTCGTGAAAAACAATAGTAACACCAGACACGGTGTTTGTGGCTAACAAGTAAATGAATGGAATACCTTCAGCCGGCAAATTGAAGGCAAACATGCCAAATGATTTTTGTTCGCGTGCGTCTAAATCCATGTAATTGCGCTCCTCCATCAACTTGAAATACTGATAAAAATCGGGATGAATGCGTTTGTACACTTTGCCAACTTTTTCTTTCAAATCTTGTACATCCTCAAAAAATTTTTGTTCGCCGACATTAAAAATATCTACTGTTTTATCCCAAGGCATTATTTGTTGCAAACCTAATGCTTGCTTTTGTATATTAGTAAATCTTTGTTGTATCGGTATAAATACGTCTTTAACTGAATTACAGAATTATCCACATCTTCAGGTTGGTAATCTGTGCATTTTTTTTCCCACCAATTATAATCTCTATAGTTTGCAAAACCCATTGCCTTTGCTTTAGTGGTTCTCAGCTTAATTTGTTGGTCGTAAATGGTGTTGAAGGTTTCAATAAACTCACTTTCTTTTTTCAGAATGGCGTAATAGCGGCTTTTGCGTTTTTCGCGGTTGGCATCTTTTACTTTTGAAATAGCAGCTAAAGTAAATATTTGTTCGCCATCAATTTCAATATTCATTGTAGCTAACTCTTTGTTATAAAGCGTTACAGTTTCCGATATTTTATTATCCAGGTCGTTGTCTTTTTCAACCACCTCCAATTGTTCGTGCTTTATTTTTTCTTGTAAAATTTTGTATAACGGTTGCTCCTTTATCAGCGCTTCAAAAAAAGGACTTTCCAAAATTTTTAAATCAATGCGTTTCCTTTGCTTTTTGTAAAAGGGTTGAAGATTTAAGTCAAAGTTGCTTTTTTCTTTTTGAGCTTTTTCGTCTTTCGTGTTTTGCAACGATTTGATATAGAACCAATCATCCATCTGTTGAACCAACACATCAAACTCATTGACTTTATCAATATATTGTTCTAATATTTCGGGAGATGAAAGGTCACAATTGTTTAAGTCAAGTACTTCCTTTTTTAATAATTGCCAATTTTGGTTGAGTGTTTTAGGTTTGATGTGTTGATAGTTAAACTGATGTTTGTTCATGGATTTTTATTCTCTGATTATGATAAATTATCAAGTTGCAAAGATAAAGACAAGATATATTACTTTCCGTTTTTGGGTTGTTTAATTTTATTAAGTATTGCTACAAAATAATCTTTTGATTGGCATTATTGTTCTTCTCAAATGGAACTCAACAATTGCTTAAACTCGGGTTGCTTGTGAATAGAGCTAAACTGCTTTCTTCCAATAACCAATTTATCGTTTTACTATAAAAACATGGCTTGGGCTACTTATTTATACCAAATTGACCATAAAATGTAACACAAATTTCGTTTTATTGTTGGCGATATTTTCGTTAAAAATACTCGCCGTAGCCGCTGGCTATGACTGCGTTTGAATCTCACCAAAATAAATTCAAAATTTTAGTGTCACTTTTTATAATCAAATTGGTATTATTTGGTCTTACACTAACAATTTTAAATCAAATTTAAAACCATTTAATACATTTTCTCCAAATAGGTAACCATCAAAGTTGTCAATAGTTTCTGTACTTCTATCTTTTCTGTAGATGTATGCTTTTTGGTTTATCGGGTCAATTAACCAGCCTAAGTGTACTCCGTTACTAATCCACATTTGCATTTTATCTTGTAAGTAAGATAATCTATCAGATTTGGAGCGCAACTCTACAATAAACTCTGGGCAAACAGGGGCAAATTTATTTTTTTCTGCATCAGTTAAGGCATTGTGTTTTTCGTTAGAAACCCAAGCTGCATCGGGTGAGCGGTTAGAGCCATCCGGTAAAGTAAAACCGCTGCTTGAGTCAAGAACTTTTCCTGATTTTGATTTTCTGTTCCAGTTATTTAAATCCGTAATGATATCGCTATTTTTGACTCCTGTGTTGTAAACTGTTGGCGGCATAACAATTATATTTCCTTTTTCGTCGCGTTCAAAATGTAAGGTTTCATTTTCTTGGCAGAAGTGGAGGAACTCTTCATCCGTCATGCTTTCGAAGACTTTACTTTTAATTAAATAAGTATTTTCGCTAATGTACATAGGTTAAAGGTAAGGAGTATATCAACAATATGCAATACCAATGAGCGAATTAGCTTTACAATTAATAAATGATTATTCATCATAGCCCAACTCTTGGTGTAATTTGCAATCTCTTAGAGATAGAATTTATTATATTCCTACGCCTTTTATCTAAACTGGAGTTAAATTAAAATTTAATCCAAGTGCGGTAGCAATTTGAATGAAATTGGAAAGTCTTAAATCTTCTCCTTTTTCGACTCTTGATATATAAGGTCTTTTCTTTCCAATTTTTTCAGCCAATGCTCGCTGGCTTAATTTTAATTCTTTTCTTCTCGATTTTAGTATTTCAGTTAGATAAAATGTATAAGCTTCTTCTTTAAATTTATTACGCGTTGAGGTGCCTTCTTCTCCAAATTCTTTATCCAATAATTCACTTGCTTCTATCAATTTACTCATTCTTTTTAATTTTTATATTTGATTAATAATTTATTCGCTAATTTAATTGCCTTGGCATAACAATTATTATAACACATTTTATGACGAATATACTAACAATTTACTTCCTTAGTTTGTATTATCAATGACAGTAGTTGGTGGGCTATTTTATATATTTTGTGTTACTTACAAAATTTATTCCCCAAAAAAATCTATCTTTGAATAATGTCTTTAGAAATCTTACAGCAAGAAATATTAGCATTATCAAAAACAGAGCAGTTGGATTTAATGTTATTTTTAACCAATGCCTTAAGTAAAAAAGAAGACAACTTCTTAACCAACGAACAATTATCCGAAATTAGTAGACGACTTCTCCAATATAAATCGGGTGAATTGCAAGCAATTGAAGAAAAAGATGTAATGGACAGATTGTATGCCAAATACAAACCTCAAATTTAGGTTTCATCCACTTGCAGATACTGATTTAAACCAGGCTGCTGCATGGTATGAATCCAAGAGAATTGGTTTGGGGTATGAATTTTTGCTTGAGTTTGATAGATTGAAAAAATACATCAAGTCATTTCCTAAAATGTTCCCAGCAATTGAAAACGAAACAAGAAAAGCCTCAATGGGTCGGTTTCCTTATGTAGTGATTTATGAAGTATTAAAAGATGAAATATTGATTATCGCAGTATTTCATACTAAGAGACATCCTGATTATTGGAAAAGTCGACGGTGAATTAAATGCTTTGTTAATCACTGAATAGAATTCACTAAATCTTTAAAACGTGGCTTATCTTTGATAGATGCTAAACAACTTTCTTCCATTAACCATTCAACATCATCATAGCCTAATTGAATGGCTTTTACTAAATTTTGCAAAGCCAATTC
>CALHDG010000111.1 GCA_938023075.1 uncultured Chitinophagales bacterium | reverse complement strand
GAGCATCAGCAAAAAAGATGACTTAACTATACAACTTACAAATTTAAGTTTATAATAAAGAACAAGTTTATCCAAACAACAAATGTAGTTGACCCTTTTGCATTGATTTTTTGAAGCGAAACTTCTTAGCTTTATAATACCTCCGGTCCCGCTTTCCGCTCAAATGCAATTGCTATGCTTCAAAATCTGCGCTGCAAAATTGCATAACCGCTGCAATCGGGGCTAGTTTGCAAACTTCGGTTCTTCGTACAAAGCAAAACGAAGGCACTCAAAAATAGAAAAGTATCGACTACTTTAATAAACTTGGCTATGAAATAAAAAATATTAAAGAAAGCACGAAAAAAAACAAAAATTTAAATTGACAAATAATGAAATGTATTATTTTACGTTTTAGATAAATAATAAATATTTATATGAACCGGTACCTCCTGCTTGTTTTTATGTTGTTGTTTAGCTATTGTACCTCAAACTTTAGTTCTACTAAAAAACAATGCCATATTTTACAAAGCTTAATTGATGAATATGAACAAGCATTTAGCAATACTGAAATAGCCAAAGAAAAATATGGCTACCGAAGCAAGGTACACAATTTAGCCTTAAGAAAGCAACACAAAATAGTTAAACAAAGTATTTATAAAATGGAAGCATATTTAAGTCTGTATGGTTTTCCAACCATTGAAGATCACGGACCAGATTTTGTAAAGATTCCCCCCAAAATATTAGCAGATAAAAAACCTAGCTTTGCCTGTTTAAAACGCAACATGCCCTATTTTTATGCAGGTTATCAACATGGTGATTTTCCAGATTGGGCATTCGTGCTCTATATGCAGGCGATGCATCAACATCAATTTGGTGATATTTTGCGTTTAGAAAATCCGTATACTATTCAACTTCAAATAGACTCCCTAATGAACATATTGAACATTGAAGAAACGTTAATAGAGGTTCGGAAGTGAGGAAAAGTATTGAAATATCCTTTATAAGTTTTTAAACTACCCCGACCTTTTTCTTTCGAAAAAGCCCACCTACCGAAGTGTCGGTACAGGCTCTTCAATGTTTGAAGGGGAATTAGTCCGGCTTACCTTGTATACTTGCATAAAACTGTTCCCATTAAAATAGTAGTAGAAGCAATTC
Organism: uncultured Chitinophagales bacterium; assembly: GCA_938023075.1. GTDB lineage: Bacteria > Bacteroidota > Bacteroidia > Chitinophagales > JAHDHT01 > CALHDG01. The sequence goes on along the minus strand of CALHDG010000111.1, from coordinate 31,180 downwards.
AACAAATCAAATTCAAAAAATATTGTGCCGGTTACTCTGCATTTGGATTCATAATCTTAGCCATAAATAAAATAGAATTATCTGCTTTCTCCCATATTAAACATATAAAAGGACGATTAAATCGAATGGAAGGAGGTACAGAAGTTACCCCAACTCCAACACCGGTTACCGCAGCGGCAGTCGCACCATCTTCATCAATTTTTAAATAGGTTTTATGCACTACCCGTGAAATATATAAGTTTCCACCGGCAGTACCTAAGTTGCTAAAATCAGCAGCCGCTTCATTAAAAGGTAGAGTCAATCCTAAGTTCATTAAGTCATCATTCATTTGATTTTCATAAGACAATTCAAATTTTGGAATCGAAACAATATAATCACGGTTACTTAAACCGGTAGTAATTTCCGAAAAATCAGACAAACTAAAATTACTGGCAAACGATTTTAAAGAGGTGTTCTCATTAGCCGGTTGAATGAACAGCATATTATAAATAGAATCACCAAGCGGAATATTAACGGCATTTAAGTTGGCATTTGTAAAAATTTCCCAACGATCTCTATTGCCCATAAATTCAACAGTTTCTGAATTGCCATCATCCAAAGTAAAATTACCTTCAAGGGTTAAAGCTTTATTAAATGGTTTTGACCAATTGGCTTTAAAGTAAATGGCATTTAACAGAAACATAATTTCAGCCGGGTTAATTTGGTCAATGATCTTTTCAATTTTGTTTGCGGTGTTGGTTTTTACCCAATTGTTAATATCCTCAACGGTGGCTTCATCCTTAAAATCTTTCACTTCAATTTGAGCATCATAATATTGTTGTACCGTTTCAATAAATGCAGGATTAACAGCAATTCCACCATCATCATAAAAAACAGCATTGGCAATTTCAAGGCTTAACTGCTCATCTAAATTTTGCAGCTTTTGCATATAATCCAAATAGCCTGCATTAATATTTGCAAGTTCATAATCATTTAAATGCATTACTTGTTGAAATTCGGTTAGCGTTGCTCCATTTGCTCCATTGCTAACCATTGCCAAAGCAATCGCTACACTTAAAGGAGAAATAATCACGTTTTCATCTTCGGCATCTATCGCATTGGCTTCTTTAAATAAATTAATTGCAAAGGTGTTTTGTGCTTGGCTTAACTCAGTTGTACTAACAGCTGTAGCACTTTTTTCAACAATTAGGCTAATAGAATATTCGTTTTCATCAGCTGGTAAACCACCAGGATAAGGATCAATAGAAACTAAGGTAAACCGGTAGCCTAAGGTGTCTTTTTGTTCCCCTTCGCAAGGTCCATTAAACAAATCAGGCTCTAGAGGAGCACAGGCACCAAAGGTATTTAAAGTTATGGTACCCGATTCTTTTGAACTGGAGATTTCAACCGAAGCAGTGGCTATTCCTTCCCAAAAACAAACTGCCTCTGCCGGGCAGCGGCTATCACTAATGCTACTAAAATGAATCGTTAGACCTTCTGAATCTATTGTTTTGGTTTCATCAAACTGAATGGTACAAGCTTCTCCCAAATGGCATGTTTCGTTTGCTTTAGGCTCTATTAACAACCAATAACTTTGCGAACAAGTTAAATTGCTAACGGTATAATATAGTTTAGCAGTACTTACGCCGGTAGCGGTAAAAAACCAAGCTAGCGAACCATCAACAGTGGTGGCACTAAAAACGCCTTTTCCATTCCAAAAGCCGTTGGTGTTTTCTTCTACAAAATTCATTAAATTTAAAACCGTACCGGCTTCAGCTTGATGCAGATTAGTGGTTAGTTTTGCGGTTGGTTTTTCAATCACTTCAATAGTTAAACGCGTGGCTTCACTTTCACAAATTGAAGCATCGGGGAAGCTAATAAATTCGGTAAGCCAAAGCCTGGAAAGACCGCCTTCGGCAGCATTAATATTTAAATTGTCGGCAGCACACAATAAACCGGCTTGATCGCATTTTCCAAGCAGGTTGCCCGGTTGTCCGTTATGATCGTTATAAATCATATAATTCGCTTTGCCTAATTTCAGTCCTCTAAAAAAATCATCTTGACAAATGCGATATTGATTGGGAAATACCGGAGCTTGCATAAAACGGTTGGTAATGTTGTAAACCATTTCGCAGTAACTGCTGTTTCCATCTTTATCGGTAAAACTATACTGATGGGTCATTACGGTTACATCGTTTAAAATGTTTAAGGTTTCCTGTACTTCAAATTCAATTTCTGCTGTTGGGGTATTATCATCTGTTGGATTAAAATTGTCGAACGACAGCTGTGCCGGCGAGCCAACGGGTGCACAAATATTAATCGTCTTAATTTCCGGACAAGTTATTTGTGGTGCAGCCGAAGCAGTGCTAATTTGCTCCTGTGCTGTGGCAACATGTCCATAACATAACCAGCATAATAATAGGTTTAAAAACAAAAAGTTTTCCAAATACGTATTCATAATTTTAAATTTAATATTTTAATTGAAATGTAATTGTTTTTTAGAAACGTTACATTCGTATAGTTATCAACCGGATATTCCGCCGTGGAATGCCTTGTTACCGGAATAATATTATCTTGTTCAAATGCGGCTACTCTATTGCAAGGCAAACACTTCAAGCAGCATAACTACCATCATTCTATCTAAGTGTCTTTCATCATATTGAATGTCATTTATTTATACCGTAATTATTATTTAAGAATCATTATTCGTTCATCGATATTTGTTAATCATTAAATGGTTATCAAAAATATCAGATTTCGAACACTGAATTTTTTGCAATCGAAAAACAACACTTAGCTGCTAAACAAAAACCTCACTAGCGTTTCATTCAACAGCTACACATACGAGTTAGTAGTTAGTTATGTTTTTGAAAACCGGCATCGTAAAGATAAAAAATAAGCTTTATTAATGTGAAAAAATTAGTATTCGGTTATGATATTTATGATTAAAAAACTTAATACAACTAGATTGAAATGCCGATAAGTTTATCTAAGAAATGAGAAAAAAATTTACAGGCAGACTTTGTATTTTTCTATATACTTTAATGTCGGATTAATTTACGTAAAATTTGAAGAGAATGAGGCGGAGGTTATCAGGCATAGCACTACTAACTTCAAGAATAAATTTGTTTTTAGAAATAAGAAAATATTGAACTTGAGATTTATGCCTTATTTGAATAACGTAAACATGTTAAACACAATCAAAATGGTTCAATAACTGACAACCCAAATTAATAGTATTTTTCATTAAAATACTTAACGAATTATGCATAATAAAAAAATTTAATACGAAAGTTTGGCTAAATTACTGAAGTAACCCAAAACAAAATAAAAACATAAAAAACATGCTAGCTCATCAATTTTTAATTCAAATTACGGTATTGAAAAAAAAAGTTTGCCAAACAACTAATTAGATAATTTCTCGTAGAATATTAAACCAACACACAATGGATTAAGGTTTATATGACTACAAACATAAAAAAGTTCTTTTTTCTTATACTAATTGTCTTGTTTAAATTTTCATACAGCCAGGTAACGTTTAATGAAATACAATCGTCAAACGATTTGACAATTACCGACAACTTTTTAGAATATGATGATTGGATTGAGCTATATAACCCAACGAATACAGCGATAGATTTGGCAGGATACTTTATGAGCGATGATTTGAACGACCCTTTAAAACATCAATTTAAATTTGGCAGTGCTGCCTTAACAACCATACCTGCCAATGGTTATTTATTGTTATGGGCAGATGATGATGAAGAGCAAGGCACCAACCACCTTAACTTTAAGCTCAACGCTTCTGGTGGCGAAACCATTTTTCTCATTAGCTCAGATCAAACTACTATTATTGATTCATTACAATTACCGGCAATTAAAACCGATGAATCGTACCTTAAACAACCTGATGGAGCTAATACTGCCTATCTAAATCTAACTCCAACTCCAGGAGCAAGCAACAATACGGTTAGTCCCTATTTATCTGAACCCCTTATCAGCCTTAAAAGTGGAAGGTATAACGGCAATCAAACCATCAGCATAACGGCAGACAGTGGAGCAAGTATTTATTATACAACTGATGGCTCAACGCCCACTACAAATAGTGCTATTTATAATGGTGCAATTACTATAAACAGTTCTCAAACTATTAAAGCATTTGCGGTTAAGCCCGGTTTTTTTGATAGTAAAATGGTGTATGAAAGTTATATGTTGGGGGTAACTTCAAATCTTTCTATTGTTAATGTTTCTATTAATCCTGATTATTTATTTGATGACCAAGTTGGGATGTATGTTGAAGGTACAAATGGTATACCCGGCATGTGTATGGATGACCCAAGAAATTGGTGGCAAGATTGGGAATATGAAGCCACCGTTACACTCTATGAAAAAAATGGCGATGTAGGGTTTAATGAATCGTGTGGCATAAAAATTTCTGGTGGCTGCGGAAGAAATCATGATAAAAAATCATTTAATATTAAGTTTAAAGATGAATATGGTATAGGTACTTTAAACTATAAATTGTTTGCGGATAGCGATGCCGATGTATTTGATGGTTTTAAATTAAGATCGGCTAAACTTAGAAATAGAATTGATGATGTTTTTCCACAGAAAACCATTGAAAATCAAATTGATATTGATTTGCAATATGCACGACCGGTAGCCTTATATTTAAATGGAGCTTACTGGGGCTTATATTATATTAGAGACCGTATAAATCCTGGTTATCTGCAAACTCATCATACAAAAGTAGACCACGATAATATTGACTATATAAAATGGCCCAATTCCGATGGTTTGTGGTGGGAATATGCAATAGAAGCAGTAACGCAAGGAGACAATATGGCTTATTATCAAATGCATAATTTTGCAGTTAATAATGATTTAAGTATAGATGCCAACTACAAAATTGCCACTGGGCAAATTGATGTAAATGAATTAATTAATTATTTGGTATGCGAAATTTACTTGAACAATTCGGATTGGCCCGAAAATAATATAGAAATTTGGAAAGAAAGAACACCAGAAGGTAAATGGCGTTGGGCACTTTTTGATTTAGACCGTACCGCTCGTAGCGAGGTTTGGGCCGGTGGCGGTTTTATAAATACTACTTTGTTTGATGAATTTTTAAACAATATGGATGCAACGAAAAGAAGAAATCCGAAATCAACAGAATTGTACCGAAGCTTGTTTGAAAACAACACTTTCAGAAATGAATTTGTACAGCGTATGAACACCTACGCTCAAACCATTTGGAATTACAACAGAACACACCCAATGTTTAATGAACTCATTAATGAAATTTCACCAGAAATGACAGCAGAAACCAACAGATGGAGTGGTTGGGATTTGAATACTTGGAATACAGGAATATTTGAAATGGACACCTTTTTCAAACATCGCCCGGTATACGCCAGACAAATGCTAAAAAATGTACTAAGTTTAGGCAATGAAATTACCCTAAGTTTAAATGCAGATGCCAACACTTTAGGTAGCGTTGTTATGCATCAAAACTTTTTTGAAGTACCCTATAATTTTTCAGGAACTTATTTTAATGATGTAGAATTATGGTTACACGCCATACCAAAACCCGGTTACCGTTTTGTAGAGTGGCAAGAAATTGCTGACAATAATTACAAGTACAATCAGAATTTATATAAACAATATGCATCTAATCAAACTTTAACACCTATTTTTGAACCCGCTTTAGAGCTGGTAATTAATGAAATTTATTACAACCCAACAGGTACTACAGAAGAGGAGGAATTTATTGAGTTGTACAACCCCGATGATAAAGCCAAAAGCCTGTGGGGTTATCAATTTACCAATGGTATTCAATTTCAATTTCCTCAAAATAGTATCATTCAGCCGGGAGAATATATTGTTATAGCGCATAACGATAGTGCCTATGTAGGCAATGGCTATCAAGTTTTTGAATGGGAATGCGGTAGTTTAGATAATGATGGAGAAGCTATCGTTTTCTCAAATCCAGCTAATGAAGTATTAGATTCTGTTTATTATAACGACAATAATTTTTGGAATCAAAAGGCAGATGGGCAAGGTTTTTCTTTAGCCTTGTTAGATAGTATAATCAATAATAATGTACCTACTTCATGGGAAGCGCAAACGCTTGCATCCGCTATTTCTCCAGGTCGAAAAAATGATTTTTGTACAGCAATGCAAAGTTCACCTACCGTAATTGATGTTTCTTGCAATGGAGCAAACGATGGGTTTATTGTTGCTAATATTTCAGGTGGCACGCGCCCTTTAACCTATAGTTGGAGTAACGGACAAACCAATAATGTAGCCAGTAATTTATCTACCGGTACACATATTTTAACCACAACAGACCTTTATAATTGCACCAGAGTTGACAGTTTTACAATAACCGAACCAACACCATTACAAGCCTCTGTTATTGTTACCAATGCCGGGTCTACACCAATTAATAATGGAGCAATTGACTTAACCGTTACTGGTGGAATTTTACCTTACACCTACAGTTGGTCTAATACAGCCACAACACAAGATGTTGTTAACATACCGGCAGGCACTTATTCGTTAAGCATTGCAGACGCCAATAATTGCCCATTTACCATAAGTAATATTGAAGTTTTTAATGATTGTTTATCAAACTTAATCTATAATAACCAGCCGCAACACACAAGTGGAGTTTACCAGGTTGCCGATTTTATACAATCCAACGGTAAAATTGAGGTTACTGAAAACATTAGCTTTCAAGCGGACACTTATATAGAATTAAATAATAGTTTTGAAGTAGAACAAAACGGTTGTTTTGAAGCTATTATCAATGGATGTGATTGAGAAAGGCGTGACTAATATTTTTCAATATAAAGTACATATTACTAATTTAAACTATCTCGGTCCTGCTGTTCCTTCTCCCGGAGATGGCTCTCAAGGTAAAGCCATAACGATAATAGAAGAATGTTGCCCTACTCAACAAATCACTACTATTGATACCGTACTTTGTAATCCTGTAATAGGTGAAAAACTTTTTATATTAGATTTAATTGGTTGTTCTATATGCGAAGGCGAGTGGACTGTTGACCCATTATTAAACGATTTTAATTTTGATAATTGTGATAACAGTATTGTTATTGATGTGGTAAACCAATGTGGTAGTTTTAATGTTGCAAGCGATGGAATGGGCGGAAAACTTTGTCCAGCTTTTTCGTTTACTTATAATGTATGTGTAGCAGAAACGCCATCAGCCCCTGCCATATCTATTACTGATAATGTTTGTGAGCCCGAAACTGCTGGTAGTGTTAATGTAGATACCTTATGCCCTGCAGGCAACACTATAGAATTTTCAACAGATGGAGGCGCAACCTGGTCAACCGCACAACCTGCATATGATGAAGCTAATACCATAACCCTTAGAGCGCGTTGTGTTAATGATTTTTCTTCTGATTGTATTAGTACAGAAACCGCAGATGCTACTTCCTCACCACTAGCGTGTTGCCCTCCGGTAAATTGTATTAATCAATTTGGAGAATTTACAATCCAAAAAAGAACGCCCTAATACTTGTTGAGGAATGAAGAAAAAATAAATGTTCAAATTTTAGCAAAGAGATTTTTTGATATTCAAGTTAAAAAACGCAGGCTTAGTGGTGCTAAGACGAGTATTTTTAATGAAGTAGATCGGAAAATCTCAAAGGTAAAAATGGACAGTTATTTTTGAATTATTACTTGTTCGAATGTATCCCCAACCGGTTGCCTTCGGTGTCAATAAACTGAGCGAAGAAACCAAACTCACCAATGTCTGTTTTTGGAACAATTAATTTACCTCCGGCTTCTTCAACTTTTGATGCTTCCACGCCACAATCTTCACATTCAAAATAGATAATGGTACCATCAGTGCTTGGAGTATTTTCCGCAGATTTTACAAGAGAACCTGAAGAACCCACTTTGTCTGATGAACCAAACATATACATTTTAGCATCGGGCATTTCCATCATTTGAAATTCTAAACCGAAAACTTTTGTGTAAAATGCTTTTGCTCTTTCAAGATCTGTTGCGGCGATCTCACACCATTGTACTGGATTATTCATCTTTTTAATAGTTTAATATATTTTATGTAAGTAATTAAATAACATGCTCAAATATAAAGAAAATCATTTTTTATTAGAAGATTTGGCAAGTTTATTAACCTGCCTTTCATATACTGCATATTGCTAATGAAACTATAGATACAGATATCAAAAAATTAATGGAAGCAACCTTTCCATTTCCTTTTCATCTTGTAGAACAAAAGTTTAGAAAAATTAGGCGTTCGAACAGAATTATTCCTAATTCGTCCTGATACCCACATTGCCGGTGAATTTAATGCGATAGATTGGAAGATTTATTTGAACCGGTATTTTATGATTTAAGTAACGAGCACTCATTAGATTTTAATTGGGTCAATTACTAATTGATCTCAATTACTACATTACCTTTTTTATGCCCTTGATCTACATATTGATGTGCTACTGCAATTTTTTCAAGCGGATAATACTGGTCAATTACTGGCTTTAGTTTGCCTTTCTCTGCCATCGCTTTTATCTGTAAAAGATGATCTTCTTTTTCTTTGGTCATCATTTTAACTGAAACAAAAACACCATTTTTTTTCAAAATGTTACTTGCTTTTGATTTGGAAGTTTTTCCAACCGCATCAAAAACAATATCAAAGTCATTTTCAAGAAGTGCATAATCTTGTTTGGTGTAATCAATAACTTCATCAGCACCAATCGATTTTACTAAACCTAAATTTGAAGTACTGCATACACCTGTTACCGACGCGCCAAATTGAGTAGCTATTTGAACAGCATAGGTTCCAACACTTCCTGAAGCACCGTAAACCAATACCCTATGGTTGTTTTTGATCGTTGCTTTTTCCAACAAAAATAGGGCGGTCATACTACCAATAGGTAATGCCGCAGCTTCTTTAAAATTCAAATTCTCAGGTTTCGAACTAACCACTCCATGTTTCAAGGTTTGAGGTATACAAATGTATTCAGCATAAGACCCTGTTTTGAGCATTGTAGTGGTACCAAATACTTCATCGCCTGGTTTAAATTTGGTTATATCCTTTCCCACTTTTTCAACCACACCAGCAAATTCGTGACCTAATATCTGCTTCTTAGGTTTAAAAAGCCCAAAAATCAATCTTGCCGGTAGCCAGAATGCCGGTGGAAAATCTGATGCACGAAGTCTTACATCTCCTGAGGTGACTGTTGTTGCATAAATTTTGACCAGTAATTCATGGTTTTTAGGAACGGGTTTATCTACATTAACCAAGTTGAGTACATCTGGTGAACCATATTTTGTATAGACAATTGCTTTCATTTATAAATAATTTATTAAGATTACAATTGTTTCTTCCTGAATCAACTAATGCGGATATTCAATATTATTTACTTGCCTTAATATTGAATTGAAACATAGAATCAACTGTAAGTATATAACAGTAAACTACATTTTTTAGTTCAACAGTTGCTATACTTAATTATTCAATAGCAATAGAAAGCCCTTCAAATTATTTTTAAATTATATCCTTCTTTTTATCTTACACAAAAAATAATTGTGAGATGAAAAATATTTTTGAACAAAGCGTTAGTAGTGACATTATTAGCCGAATCAATCAATTACAGCCTGATACAAAAGCACAGTGGGGAAAAATGAATGCTCCTCAAATGTTGGCGCATTGTAATGTTACTTACGAAATGGTTTACGACAACATTCATCCTAAACCAGGTTTTTTAGCCAAATTCATGTTAAAGCTGTTTGTAAAATCTGCTGTGGTAAGTGACAAGCCATACAAAAAAAGTAGCCAAACCGCTGCTCAATTTATTATAAAAGAAGACAAAGACTTTGATAAAGAAAAAAACCGTTTAATTAATTACATCAATCAAGTACAACAAGAAGGGGCTGCTAATTTTGATGGTAGAGAATCGCATTCATTCGGACCTTTATCTACTGCAGAGTGGAGTAATTTATTTTACAAACATTTAGATCATCATTTAACACAGTTTGGAGTGTAAGGAATGAGAAAAAAATAAAATTACAATTATCAAAACAAAAATAGTAGCAAGACTTTCTATATCTGATTAAAATAGATAGTCATACATAAACTTGTATGGGCAAATTGATATATTTGCTGCCAATAATTGAGTTACCTTTTTTTGGGTTGAATGACACAAGGTTTAAAAATAGCAGTCAATACCCGCTTTTTAATTGAAGATAAATTAGAAGGTATGGGCAGGTTTACGAAAGAAACCTTACAGCGCATAACTCAAAATTATCCTCAACATCAATTCTATTTTTTGTTTGATCGTTCAAACTACGATACCTTTTTATTCGCCAACAATATAACACCCATTATACTTTCGCCACCGGCAAGGCATCCGCTATTGTGGTATTATTGGTTTGAACATGCCGTACCCAAGGCTTTAAATAAAATAAAACCTGATATGTTTTTGTCGCCCGATGGCTTTGCTTCTTTAAAAACACAAGTACCCACCTTAAGTGTTTTTCACGATATAGCGTTTGAACATTATCCTCAATTTGTACCCTTTTTAAACCGGAAATTCTATCAATATTATAGTCCGAAGTATGCAAAAAAGGTTGAACGAATAGCTACGGTTTCTCAATTTTCTAAAAAAGATATTATAGAAAAATACAACATAGCTGCTGATAAAATTGATGTAGTATATAATGGTGCTAACCCCTCATGTAAACCTTTAAATCCAACTCAAAAAGCGGTGGTACTTCAACAATACACACAAGGCTGCCCTTATTTTATTTTTATTAGTGCGGTACATCCACGCAAAAACTTAGCCCGTATTTTGCAAGCCTTTGAGATGTTAAAACAACAAACACAAAGCCATACCAAATTAGTAGTTGCCGGTAGAATGGCTTGGCAAAACAGTCATTTAAAAGCCATTTTAAACGATATGCAACACCGCGATGCCGTAATTTTTACCGGTCATTTACCCATTATCGAAGTAGAAAAATTGACTGCATCAGCCTTAGCTTTATGTTATACTTCGTTGTTCGAAGGTTTTGGCTTACCTATTTTAGAGGCAATGTATGCCGAAACGCCGGTTATTACGTCCAATGTTTCTTCTATGCCCGAAGTAGCCGGCGACGCCGCTTTGTTGGTTGACCCAACGGAAACCGAAGATATTTACAAAGCGATGTTTCAAATAGAGCAACAACCTGCTTTACGAAAACAATTAATTGAAAAGGGCAAAATACAACGAAGTCAATTTACATGGCAACGAACCGCCAATTTATTATGGGAAAGTATGACGAAATTGCTACTTTAGCATCTAAAAGAAAATAAAAATTTAATCAGTAAATATGATAGAATCATTAGTTTTAGGTTTAATAGCCGGTGCTTTGGGTAAATTTTTAATGCCCGGTAAAGATCCCGGTGGAATTATCGTAACCATCTTATTAGGTATTGGTGGGGCTTCTGTAGGAGGCTTTATAGCTCGCAATCTATTAAGTATAGAAAGCTCAGGCTTAAGTTTAATCAATATTTTAGTTTCTGCCGGCGGAGCAATTTTATTACTAATTTTGTATAGAATGTTTTTAAGCCGCCGCAATAGATAATTTTTTTAATAAAGAATTTAAAAAAAGTAAAACCGTTTTTAGATGGTTTTACTTTTTATTTTTTGAGCTTTGCTGACTGATATTTCAAAAAGAATACGTTAAATTTTTTGAAGCGAAACATAACAACTCGCATAAAGGGGCAGCCTGCTTTCCGTTCAAATGCCTTAGCTAAGCTGCAAAGCCTTCGCTGCATAAGGCATAACCGCTCCAACTCTAGCTAAGTGTCTTTCGGCATATTGAATGTCATATATTTATACACTAAAAATAATTCAACATTCATTATTCGTTAATCGATATTCGTTATTCATTAAAAAGTCATCCGAAAAATATCAAATATCGAACACCGAATTTTGAATGACGAATGACGAATTTTTCCATTCGAAAAACAACACTTAGCTGCTAAACAACCCAATGCACTTTAGTGTTGTTGGCTTGGAAATCAGGGCTATATTTAAAATAGCACTCCGCCGTAGTGAGTTTTCATAATTTACAATTACTATCATAACTAATGGAAAAAATCTTAGAAATAATTGCCACCAACCTTGCTGATGTAAAAGCCATCAACCAATCAAAAGCCGACCAAATTGAATTAGTAATTGATTTGGCCCAAGGTGGACTTTCTCCCAATATAGCAATGGTTGAACAAGCCGTTCAAATAAGCCGCTTACCTATATACGTGATGTTGCGGCTTCATTACCGGGATTTTATCTATACCGCTGCCGAGTTTGAAAACATCTTATCTTACCTAAAAAAAATAACTGCGCTAACTCAACCACCTCAAGGTATTGTATTTGGTAGTCTAACCTCCAATAATCAAATTAGTGAAAACCAGTTACAACAAATCATAAAACATAAAAAAGATTTGAATTTAGTTTTTCACCGCGCTTTTGATGAGCTTAGTGATTATAAAAGTAGTATCCAAACACTAAATCAATACCCAGAAACATATGCTATATTAACTTCTGGCACTAAAACCAAAGCCATAGATGCTTTACCCGAATTAAAACAGTTGGTGCAAATAAGTAAAAATGCCATTATGGTTGGTGCTGGAGTTAATCTGAATAATTTACCAACTTTGGTTGAACAAACCCGGGCAACTGCTTTTCATGTAGGCACTGCCGTTCGGCAGCAAAATAGCGTTGATGGAGCAATTGACGTTAAACAGATTAATGCTTTGAAGGCGGTTTTAGAGAATTGATTGAGATGATCATATTTTATTAAAAAAATCACTGTATATTTTAATATCTTTGAATGAGTGATTATTCAATTATTGGACAAAGTATCAAAAGCTCTAGACGAAAAAAAAATACCCTATATGTTGTCTGGAAGTGTGGCTATGAATGTGTACACAGTGCCGAGAATGACCAGAGATATTGATATGGTAATAAATTTATCCGTATCAGATATTGATAAATTTACTTCTATTTTTAAAGAGGGTTATTATATTTACAAGGATGGTATTGAGGAAGAAGTTAACCGTAGAGGCAGGTTTAATGTAATTGATTTCGATAGTGGGCAGAAAATAGATTTTATCATATTAAAAAATACAGATTTTCATCTTAACGAATTTAATCGAAGAAAACAAGTGATGTTTTATGGATTTCCGGTTTGGGTAGTTTCATTAGAAGACCTTATTATCGCTAAATTAATCTGGATACAAACCCTTCAAAGTGAAAACCAAATGAGAGACATTTCTAATTTATTGTCAGTTGATCAAATTGATAAAAAATATGTATATAACTGGATAACAAAAATGAATTTAAAAACATTTAATTTAATAAAATGAAATTGAAAGATACTAGCAAAGAAATGCAGCAAAAACAGTTGGATATTATTTTATCAAAAAGCAATGAAGAACGCATACAAATGGGTGTTGAAATGATTGATGCCATCTATTATATGATTAAACGGGTTATTCAGGCAGAAAATCCGAATGCATCTAAAGGGACTTTAATTGCCTTACTGTTTGAACGTTATTATAGAAATGACTTTACTGCAAAAGAACTAAAAACAATTATGCAGGCAATAAAAAATGCGCATGATAAAGCTTGAATGATTTTTAAGGGAGCATGCACTTTTAAGGAATGATGAAAAAATAAATTTACGATCTATGATAAAGCAATTTTTTGATAGACGAGGCGAAAAACGCAGGCTTAGTGGGGAGCCAAGAAAAGGCTTTCCAACAAAGTATATCAAAAAATTGTAAAGTCAGCATGTTAACGTTACTTTTTTTTATTCCTAACTACTAAGCTAAATCCAATTATCTTAATTAATTTAATTTGACAATCCAAAATTCAGTTCAACTATACCTTGCGATGCCAACGTTTTTATACAGCAGTGAAAAATTGCTGTTGTGTTGTGGTTATAGTCAGGTTAAATTTGAGCAGGTTCAATTAGTTGCCGGTAAAAAAATAGTTGGAGCATGCCAAGCGATACCGTACTATGATAAAATTAGCGGCAAAACTCAAAAAAGAGGGTTCGCTATTACAGGTTATTTAAAACAAAATGAACAATATGATGAAATTGCTTTTCATCTTCGGTTTGTGGCATCTTCAGGAAATGTTGAATATAAAGTAGGTAAAGCAAAGGTTAAAATCAATCTTCAAAAAATAGAAGCGCAACTACCCAACTCCATAGCAATTGTTTTGCCAACTTATCAACCCAACATTAACTTGTTTAAACAGCAGGTCAATTCCATTTTACAGCAAGGTTATGCGAAGCAACATCCTATAGAAATTATTATACAAGATGATGGATCGGATAAAAAAAGGGCTCATCAAATTAAACAATACATTCAACAGTTTAGCAATATTCACTTTTTTCAAAACAGCAAAAATATTGGCTTTTATAATAACATAGAATTGTTGCTGAATAAAATTGGCGAAGGATATAGTTATGTCGCTTTTAGCGATCAAGATGATGTTTGGCATTTAAATAAATTAGAAAAACAAGTTGAACAGCTAAAAAAACACCAAGCTGATTTAGTTTACAGTGATCTCGAAATAGTAGATGAAAATCTCAAGCAATTACAGGCTACTTTTTGGGTTAAACGTTCTAATCATATTAACGATTATCATGCCCTTTGCGTAAATAATGTAGCGACCGGCTCAACCATGTTATTTAAAACCGAATTACTATCAAAGCTTTTACCCTTTCCGCAACAAACAGGTAAAGTTTACCATGATCATTGGATTTGCGCGTACCTGAAAAATAAGCAATATAAGGTACATTACATTAATACACCATTAGTAAAATACATACAACATCAGCATAATGTTACCGGCTATAAACCCTTTAAAAAAGTAAACTTGGCTCAACGAGCTTTGTCTTTTATGTCTTTATATTTCATTTTTGTAAAGCTCATAATTAAAAAAGATTTGTCCAATCTAAATGAATTTATCACTCAACACCAACAAGTATATTTTACTAATGTACAACGGCTTAAATTGTTTTATGTACATTTGGGTGACCTTCAACTAACTAAATATAATCATACCCAAACCAATATTATCCTGGTATTCCGGCTTTTATTTTTATCTTTCAAAACAATCTTTCAAAAAATATATTTAAACCGCTTTGAAGTTTCTATGTATTCTGCAATTGTGGTGATGGTAGGTCTTCAAATAAGATATTTTTTCAGAAAAAAGAATGGATAAAAAAGCAATAAAAGATCAACTGATTAAAATTCATACGCAAGAAGCCAAAAGACATGTGCAAAAAATTAAACAGTCTTTCAGGTGGAAAGCAGGCAATGCATTTGCCCGATTGATTGAAATTTTCTTATTCAGAAAAAAAGAAAAGTTATCCATCGATTTTTTGGAAGAACACTTACAAACTATTGAGCAATTGAGTCTTCAGCAGACCAGTAAAACTCAGTTAAGTGGTCTTTCTCTTTCTCTAAATAAGGCACAAAAAATAGGCTTTTTAGTAAGTGATGTGCATGTAGAAGATTCTGTATTTGGAGATACCCACGTTGCGCACGACTTTAAATTAGCCTTAGAGGCAGTTCATCCAAAGTTGAGTTGCCATTTAATTAATTACGAAAATCTAACAGAAATTGATACTTACGATATACTTATCAATATGTTGTGGGATACTGCTTTACCTCATCAAATTGAAACCACTTTTACTATTGCTTGGATAAGAAATTATCCGGACCGATGGATAACCAATCCTTCTTTTTTGCAATATGATTTGTTTTTGTGCTCTTCTAATAAGATGGTTGATTATATTAAAGATCATACAAAAAAGCGGGTTCATCTTTTTCCGATAGCTGCTAATGTAAATCGTTTTCAACCTCACCAAGCAATTAAATCAACTCATGAAATTTGTTTTGTAGGCAATAGATGGAAAGAAGGCAGAACAATTGAAGCCTTTTTCAAGAATACATCATACCCAATAAAAATTTATGGTAAAGGTTGGGATGCCAAACAATTTGGCGATGCTGTGAAAGGACCAATTGCCAACCAAGCGGTACCCAATCTGTATCAAAATTCAAGGTTTATTTTAGATTGTGCTAATGATACTACTTCAAAATGGGCATCCTTAAATAGCCGGGTTTTTAACGCTATGGCTACTAAAAAAATGGTGTTAACCAATTCTACTGATGCCATTAAGCTATTTAAATATCCTATTCCTTCTTATCAAAATGAAAAAGAATTAATTTATCTATTACAAAATTTTAATGAAAATGAAACAGCCTATAACCATACTACAAATTTCTTATATAACGAGTTAACAAATTGCCATACGTATCATCATAGAGCCAAAACACTTCAATTATTGTTAGCACCAAAACTTAATATCTCCATTAAAATAGCGGCGAAAGCAGCACAGCAACAACACTTTGGCGATTGGTATTTTGCTAAGAGCTTAGCAAAAGCTTTGCAACATTTTGGACATCAAGTGCAGGTTGACAACTACGATAATTGGTTTAACTCCAACAGTTCTCAAATAGATTTGGTAATTACTTTAAGAGGTTTACGAGCCTATCAACCCTTGCCTAATCAAACTAATTTTATGTGGTTAATCAGTCACCCTGATGAAGTTTCTATACAAGAGATGCATCAATACCAACATTGCTTTGTTGCATCTGATTATCATTATCAAAAACTACAACAACAATCCATAAAAAATATTAGTGTATTGCATCAATGCACCGACCCCAGTATTTTTAAAAAAACCTCATCTACTAAAAATAATAAATTACTATTTGTTGGCAACAGTAGAAATGTATTTCGGAAGTCGGTAAAATTTGCCTTAAACGCGGGCTACAAAATTGATGTAATTGGAAAAGATTGGAAGCAATTTATACCAGTAAAATATATTCAAGCTGAGTTTGTACCGAATGAAAAATTATATCAACTGTATAACGAGTATGCTATTGTTTTAAATGATCATTGGGAAGATATGCTAACACAAGGCTATGTTTCAAACCGGCTGTTTGATGCTTCGGCATGCGGAGCTACTATTTTAAGCGACTGCCCCAAAGGTTCTAATCATTTAATTCCAGGAATCCATTATTATCAAAATCATACTTCATTTAAAGAACAAGTCGAAGCGATAAGTTCCTCTAAAAATAATTTGTTAGCACATTATTACGAAGTGCACAATAAACATACATTTATAAAAAGAGCCGAAACCATTTTACTTAAATATTATACCTTAAAAAATGAAAAGATGGTTTGATTTAAATATAGGAAAACAACGGCATTACCGTAACAAAAAGTTCAATCTGTTAATAGTTGGAGCGCAAAAAGCGGGAACAACTAGTTTACACTATGCCTTAAATCAGCATCCTGATATATTTATGACTAATCCCATAAAAGAACCCGGCTATTTTTTGCCATTTGAGGTAATGAAACATTATTTTAAACAAAGGGGCATTCAATTAAAGAGCAAACAACACTTTTTTGAGTACCATCTTTTAAAAGGTTATGAGGGAGAACAATATTTTGGTGAATCTTCAACGTTTTATACTACAAAAGAGTGGTCAACAGAAAAATTGGTTTTTAACATTTTTAATTACAATTCTCAAATAAAAATCATTTACATTTGTAGAAATAGAGTTGAGCGGATAATCTCTCATTTTTATCATGAACAAGCAAAAAACAAGCAGTTAAGGTTTGAAGATTTTTTAGAAAATGAAGAAGCTTTTGAAATTTCGTGTTATTACAAAAGAATACTTCCTTTCTTTCAAGTGTTTGATAATCAACAAATTTTGCTATTGAACTTTGAAAAAGTGATTAAAAATCCACAAAAATGGATGAATACAATTTTTAAATTTCTTAATATTGATGAGATAATAACATTTAATAACTTTCCTTTTTTGAACAAAAGTTCGAAAAAAAAGTATAATAATATATTAAAGGAACAGATTTTGCAGCATAGACATTATAAAAAGCTACAGGAAGATGATCAACTTTTTATGTACCTCACCAAAGCCTAAGTTAAGTGGCACAGATGCCTTGTATAACGAGATATACAAGTTAGAAGACCATTTTGGGGGATCGGTGACTCCGTTATATCCCTTTTCAAAGCCCAACTCGAGCTATCCAGCACTGTTGTACGGTGCTCATAATCTTTTGAAAATAATAACTTTGGAGCGACAAAATGCTATTAATCAATTGTTTGCGCCTTCTTTGTCGTACTTACCATTTATGTATGCCTTAAGCAAGCCCATTGTTTATAATGTTTCTACCGGAATTAGTGAAAATGGTATTTTATTGCCCAAAGGATTCTTAAATAAAATAAGTGCCTTTGTTGTATCAAACGAAAAGGATAAAAATACACTTTTACAAAAGGGAATCCACAACGTAAGGTTAATACGCAGCGCTATTGATACCTCAAAATTAGAAAAGCATCAATTACCTATAGATGGCAGGTTAAATTTGTTAATGGCTTCTGCCCCTTGGGAAAGCAAGCAGTTTCATTCTAAGGGTATTCATTTACTGTTATCTGCCCTTCAACAAATAGAAAATGTACACCTTACTTTTTTGTGGAGAAATGTGTTGGTGAAAGATATGCAGCAACTCATTACTCAATATGATGTGCAAGATAAAGTTACTTTTATTAATGAAACCGTAGATATAAAACAACTTTTAAGGCAAGTACATGGCTGTGTATTGTTATGTAGCAATGCAAGCATCGTAAAATCATATCCTCATTCTTTATTAGAGGCTTTGGTCAGTGGTAAACCTGTTATTGCTTCAAAAGAAATTCCAATAGCCGATTTTGTTTCTAAAAATAATTGTGGTTTAGTATTAGATACTTTTGATGCCAATCAACTTGTTGAAACAATAAAAACCTTCCGAACTAACATACAGACTCTGAGTGATAAAGCTATGCAAATTAACGTTCATGATTTCTCAATAGAAAAAATGATGAGCGAGTATCGAATTTTATACAACAATATATTAACAAGTAGAGTGCCTGCTAAAGGTATTGATTCAAATACGTTTCCAACCGGCTTGTCGAGGGGCAGAAAAGTAGGTGGAGCCTTATCCAATATAAGACCAGCTTCCGGTTCATTTGGTAGGTTAGATGCCAGTCCTTCTAACGATACACTTTAAGTTTTTTTGAAGCGAAACCTTGCGGCATGATGATAACGGTGGTCCCGCTTTCCGCTCAAATGCCATTTTGCCAACGCTGCAATGCCCAACCAAAATGGCATAACCGCTACAATCGGGGCTAGTTTAAAAACGTAGGTGCTTCGTAGCAAGACAAAAAACACCAATAATCAACAACAGAAAAGTATCAACTACTTTGATAGACTTGTCAAAAAATCATTAAAAAAATATCAAATACGGAACACGGATTTTAGAATTGAGATTTTTTAGGCAATAAATGTGCGCAACAACAAGCAAGTTGCTATGGAGGTAGTAAAATTAGGGGTCTACAACCCTTTTCCACCTTTTTTCCATCCCTGTGTACACTATAATACCACCCTTATTGGCTTGTGCTTTACTTAGTGGGCAGCGTTATTTGTACTTTATTTTTTTCTCATTCTTAATTAAAAAATTTAGTCAATATGAAACGTAATACTCGTCTATGGTTCAGGTTTAAAACCGGCAACTACATCATATGCTTACTGTCTTTACTAATAAGTCTATCGCTATCTAATAGTCTATTCGCACAAACAAGCATTCCCGATCCGATACAATGGAAACTGCAATCTTTAAAAAATGAAAGCGGGATTTATGAATTGAGTTTCACCGCACAAATTGAGCAGGGTTGGTACATTTATGCTCAGGATATTGCTAAAAACGGACCAATACCCACTTCCATTGAATTTCAGGAAAACCAACATGTTCAATTCTTACAAGAAAAATTAACTGAAAAAAGTAACAATGTGAAAGAAGGGCATGATCAGTTT
The DNA here is from genome assembly GCA_938023075.1 of uncultured Chitinophagales bacterium. Lineage (GTDB taxonomy): Bacteria > Bacteroidota > Bacteroidia > Chitinophagales > JAHDHT01 > CALHDG01. The sequence continues at coordinate 11,208 of CALHDG010000111.1, read as the reverse complement.
TACGATATGCCGATCAAAAAATTTTCAAGTCAAGTTGTCTATAGCACTCAGGTAAAAACTAATGTTGATACTGTTAAATTAGCTGGTACAGTAGGTTTTATGACTTGCAACGACCATCAATGTTTGCCACCTGATTATATTGATTTTGAATTTGATTTGAAAGGCAATCAAAGTTTCAAATTAGAACTAATAGAAGCAACTCCGTTGTCGCCAAACGATCTTAACCAACACGCAAAACATAGTATTAGTGCAGTTGATATTGATAATCCAATAAATAATTGTGGAGAGGAAAAGCAAAGTAAAGGCATCTGGAGTATTTTTATACTGGGGTTTTTGGGTGGTTTGCTGGCATTGTTAACGCCATGTGTTTTCCCAATGATTCCCTTAACCGTAAGTTATTTTACCAAAGGCAGTGGCAATCGTTCTAAAGGTATTTTCAGGGCAGTTTTATATGGCTTTTTCATCTTTTTAATTTATTTGTTGTTCAGTTTACCCTTTCATATATTTGATTCAATTGCACCTGATATATTTCATCAAATTTCAACAAGCGTTTATCTTAACATTGCCTTTTTTATCATCTTCGTAATTTTTGCATTATCATTTTTCGGATTTTTTGAAATGACTTTGCCCAGTAGTATAGCCAACAAAGCCGATGCGGCTTCAGAAATTGGTGGAATGGTAGGCATCTTTTTTATGGCATTTACCTTAGCCATTGTTTCATTTTCATGTACCGGTCCCATTTTAGGGTCGTTGTTAGCTGGCACCCTCAGTGCCGATGGTGGAGCAATGCAACTAACCGCAGGAATGAGTGGCTTTGGGCTTGCTTTGGGTATTCCCTTTGCAATTTTTGCTTTGTTTCCTGGTATGTTGGGTAGTTTGCCAAAATCTGGCGGTTGGTTAAATACCGTTAAAGTGGTACTCGGTTTTGTTGAGTTAGCCTTAGCCATTAAATTCTTGTCTAATGCCGATTTGGTTAAAAACTGGGGATTTTTACCAAGAGAAATTTTCTTTGCTTTATGGATATTGATTGGCTTGGCACTAACCGCTTACTTGTTCGGGTTTATTAAATTTCCACACGATAGTCCTATTAAAAAATTGAGTTTTACAAGAATTGGCTTAGGTGTGTTAAGCATTGCTTTTGTAGTTTATTTAATACCCGGTTTAACCAACAGTAAATATGCAAACCGGGAGTTGCTTTCTGGTTTTCCACCACCCTTGTTTTATTCTTTATATGAAACCGTATCAACCTGTCCTTTAAATTTAGATTGTTATAAAGATTATGAACAAGGGGTAGCCTATGCTAAAAAAGTGAACAAGCCCATATTGTTAGATTTTACCGGTTGGGCTTGTGTAAGCTGCCGTAAAATGGAAGAGACTGTTTGGGTAAAACCTGAAATATTTAACAAACTCAATGAAGAGTTTGTCTTAATCTCTTTATATGTAGATGATCAGCGAGAATTACCTGCCAATGAAATATACGATTATGCCTATCCAACAACCGGTAAAAAACGCAGGGTTGATACCCGGGGAGAAGTTTGGAGTGTATTACAAACCGAAACTTTCAAAACAAGTGCTCAACCTTATTATGCATTATTAAGTCCAGATGAAGAATTGCTCAATCCACCAGTTGGCTACGAACCAAATGTTAAAGAATACAGCCGGTTTTTAGATTGTGGGTTGGATGCTTTTGCACATGCTAAGGCAAAGTAAAATTATTTATCCTGAAAAAATGACAACCAAATTTGTATTATTTTTTGGTTTTCATTTTTTCAAGAAAAATTTTAAGCAATTCGACGCGTTCATAAAACTTCATATATTTATATAGATAAATATATAATGACAAATTGTATCATGCTATTTCAGGCGTATGTAACTCTGCAAGTGATTGATGAATTGCTTCTTCAGATAATTCGTGCTTAACAATATTGCCGGCAAAGTAATCTTCGTAAGCTTTCATGTCAAAATTGCAATGACCACATAAATTAAATAACTTAAGTTTCGGTAGTAGTATTTATTTCATAAAAACTTGAATATAAATTATATACGAAAATTGAAGTACTCAATAAAGTTAAGTTAACTTAATTCAAAATATAAAGCATAAAATCATCCAAATGAACCTGTTCACTTGTTGTAGTAAAGTGGCTAGGCTTTTGTTGACACAATGGAACAGGTCCCATTGGAACAGCAATTATTTTACTACCGAAACTTAAGTAAATAATATGGTTTTAGTTGAGCCTGCTTCTTTACATTTATTTAAATCCATAGGAAATAAAGGAGCCAAAGCATCAGCACCAATAGGTTCTTTGGTTTCAGGATACAAGGGAGGCAAAGGTTTGTTTGGCATATCAGCTACAATGTTATACCATTTTTCCGGTATCTCTTTTTCAGTTAATGTAATTTTCCGATTCTCTATTTAATTAAATTATATTTTTAATATACTAAATTTGATTTAGGTTGTTTATGTTGAATGTTGTAAAGGTAAATGTAGTACTATCAAAATGATTTGCAAAATACTTTTTAGCTTTGCGCTTTATTATGATACAAGCATTTTTCACAATCATCACTTTGGTTTACTATGTAAGTATATTGGTTGAATTATTGGTGCTTGCCGTACCTAGCCCGGTTTCAACTTATCAAATTGTACAAGAAAAAGAATGGAGTCGGTTGTCTACGGTCATGATGAGTGTACCTGCCTTGCTTGCTTTTATGTTGCCTTTACTAAGTGTGGTGCTATCATTTTTTGGTATGTCAATATTGAGCTTGAGCAATCATACTTTGCTCCTTATAGTTTCAATTAGTCTAATTTTAATGGGCAGAGTTTTTACCCTTTGGGGAACGCTTAACATCCGCAAACATCTTAATAAAAAGAATTCATCAATTTTGAAAACTGGTATATTTTCTATTTCCCGACACCCAATTGCGACTGGTTTATTTATTAGCCTGTTTGGTTTTAATTTGGCTTTTGTAAATGTATTTTTGTTGTTGCTCTCCGTATTTTTTGTAATTAATTTAAATGCAAAAGTGTTGTTAGAAGAAAACTTGCTCTTACAAGAATATCCATTAGAATACGAAAGCTATCAACAACAAACCCGTCGATATTTATGAAGTATAAAGAACAAATTGGCTTATGGATTGCTAAGTACTTATATTTTCGGAAAGCTACTTTAAAAAAGAACCGTACATTTTATAAAAAATGGATACAACCAGGTGATTTATGTTTTGATATTGGAGCAAACATTGGTGGTAGAAGTCAAACTTTTTTAGACTTGGGTGCCCGCGTACTTGCCGTTGAACCTCAATCTGTTTTTTATAAGGCATTGCAAAAACAATTTGCTAAGCATCAAAATTTTAAAGCTATACATGGGGCAGCTGGAGACAATGCTGGTAACTTAACTATTAAAATCAGTTCATTATTTCCAATGGTTAGTACTTTAGCTGATGATGGTTGGATCGATAACATCATCAAACCATCTATATTAAATATTCGATATGATAAAGAAGAAACTGTTCGGGTATATACTTTAGATGATTTAATTGAACGCTATGGACTGCCTGATTTTTGCAAATTAGATGTAGAAGGTTTTGAATTAACCGTGTTGAAAGGCTTAAGTGTAAAAATTCCTTTAATTTCTTTTGAATTTTTTAATTATGATATGAACAATACCTTACTTTGCTTGGCGCGATTAGAAGCATTAGGCTATCAACAATTTAACTGGAGCAAAGGCGAGCAACAGCAATTGAAATTGGAAACCTGGATAAATGCAAAATTATTGGTGCAGCATATAGAAGAACAAAAAGACAAAAAATTTTCAGGAGATATTTATGCAAGGTGATGCCGTGAATACCAATCAACAGCAAGATCAAATTAAACATTGGTTTAACAAAACCTATGAAAGGAGAGCCTTTCAATATTTGCGACCGGTAGAGGCCTATGAAATTTATTTGAAACTATTGCAGGTACAAAAGGAGCATCACATTTTAGACATCGCCTGCGGACCAGGACAACTATTGAAAGCTGCGCAAAAAGAAGGCTTAACACTAAGTGGAATTGATATTGCAGAAGTTGCTGTTAACTATGCCAAAGAAGTTTTGCCTGAAGCTGATCTTAAAGTAGCAAACGCTGAGCAATTACCTTTTGAAAATAATCAATTTGATTACCTGACTTGTTTGGGATCCTTAGAACGGTTTATTCATCTTAAAGTGGCGTTAAAAGAAATGTTACGTGTAGCAAAACCACATGCTCATTTTTGTTTTTTGGTTAGAAATTCAGAAAGAGCTTCCTGGAAAATTGTTAAAGAAAAGTTGGGCTTTATTAATAAAGCCGGTCATCAGGGGGCAAAAAGTTTAAATGAATGGTCTGAGGTTTTTACCGAAACAGGTTTTAAAATTAACCGTATCCACCATGACCAATGGCCCAAAACAAGATGGTTGAGGTGGCTGTCGCTTAACAGTACATTATGGCAGGTAGATTATCAAAAAATACAGAAACGGCAGACTGCTTTAGAACATGCGTATGAATTTATTTTCATCTTATCAAAAGCATAAGCGTGCGCGAAAAAGTTGACCATATTTACAACGCTTTATTTAAATTTGAAAAAGGCAAAAAAAACAAGCTCTATCCTATTCATAAAAAGCTACAATTTAAAAATAGTGCCACCTACAAAAATTATACTGATGTCTCTGATTGGATTATTGAACATATTTCGCTTGCAAAAACTGCCACTATATTAGATGCTGGTTGTGGTGTAGGATACGTTTTACTCAAATTATGTAAAGCCTATGGTTGTAACGGAATCGGTATCAGTTTAAGTCCGCACGAAATACAAGCTGCGCAAACCAACGCCATACAGCAGCAATTGCAAAATACTTGTAACTTTCGGGTTCAAAATTTTGATGATCTTGAAAGTGAAACTTTCGATTTAATTATTGCAATTGAATCGATAAAGCATGCGCAAAATGTGGAAGACACTTTACTGGTGTTTCAGCAACATTTAAAGCCTAATGGGCAACTTATTGTTGTTGAAGATTTTTTAAACCCTGCTTACAAACAGCACGCATTAACCAACGCCTTTTCTGATGCTTGGAATGTGCCTAATGTTTATACCGAATATGAATTTGAACAATACGCCAAACAAGCTCAATTAACTGTAGTAAAGAGTATTGCATTATCTAATTTAATCATAAAGAAGAATACGTTTGTTACCCGTTTAAAATTATGGATAGTACAAGTATGCCGGCAATTTGTTAAAAACCGAAACAAACAAACTCAGCTCAATATTTATATGGGTGCCCTAATTATGGATTATTTTTATGCTAACAATATTTTCAAATATCAACTAAAGGTATATCGTACAAAATAGAATTTTTGAAATTTTAGCTTTAAGTGTATTAAAATTGAATTAGTTTTACATTTTATGACTAATTTAGTATTTATCAATATTTTTGGCAGATGAAGGAAACCGTACATTGGATATATTATTCTTTTCCAATTCAATTATTAATACTTCATTTTAAAAAAGACCACATCCTATTATTTGCCTGGTTGTTTTTTGTAATACTAATTACCGGGATGTCTGGTTTTCAATATGGAATTTTATATCTATACCTTGATCCTGAATACATGGGCAAGGTCAATTTTTTAAGTTTTTTATTTATTGGTATTGCCTTGGGTGGTTTTATTGTTACTTGGAATATTACCAGCTATATTATTAATAGTTATCGTTTTCCTTTCCTGGCTTCTTTAGAATATCCTTTGTGGCATTACAGTATAAATAATTTTATCATCCCAGCAACTTTTGTTATTTTTTATGCTATTGCCATCATTCGTTTTCAGTTTTTATATGCGTTAAAAGCATTTGATACTATTTTATTTAGAGTTGCCGGTATGTTAAGTGGTGTTGCAGTAGTAATGCTGTTAACTGCTTTATATTTTAACTTAACCAATACCAGCATTTTAAGTTTTTTAAGAGAAAATAAAAAAAAGAAATTAGGCTACACGGTTAGAAAAGATAAAAGCTGGACCACCTTAATAGAACGCGAACCTATGCAAAGAGTGGAGTACTTTTTATCGCAACGTTTAAAATTACGACCAGTACGAGATGTTTCGCATTATAATGAAAGTTTATTGTTACGAGTGTTTCAACAACATCATAAAAATGCCCTGTTGGTGCAAGTAGTTACACTGGCTGTATTGGTTGTTTTGGGGTTTTTTATCGACTATCCTGCCTTTCAAATTCCTGCGGCTGCCAGTTTGTTTTTATTAACTTCCATTATAATTGTAGTGGCTGGCGCTTTTAATTATTGGCTGGGTAATTGGCGGGTTACTTCATTTATTATTATTCTGTTAATTGCGAATTATTTTACCGGGTACGATTTTTTTTCACACAAAAACGAAGCCTATGGTTTAAACTATAATACCTCACCAGCCACCTATAGTTTAGAAAAATTAGACAGTCTGTCCAATGAAACTGCCATTGAACAATCTATTGAACAGACCACTTTGATATTAGAAAAATGGAAGGCTAAAGCAAGTATAGGACACGGAGATGAAAAGCTACCTATGGTGATTACCAATTGCAGCGGCGGTGGCATTAGTGCCGGCTATTGGAGTATAAGGGTGTTACAAACTTTAGATAGTTTAACTAAGGGAGATTTTATGAGACACACCGTATTAATGACGGGGGCTTCTGGTGGTATGTACGGTACCTCTTTTTTTAGAGAGTTGTATTTACAAAATCAAATTGCCGATAGTACAAATTATTATGACAGAGCTCATGCTATTTCTATAGCGGCTGATTATTTAAATCCCATGGTATTTACTTTTGTGGTAAATGATATATTTTTCCCCTGGCAACGCCATCAAGTAGGGCAGCATAGTTACATTAAAGATAGGGGCTACTCTTGGGAACAAAAATTTAATCAACAAACTTATCATTTACTCAACAAACCCATTTCAGCTTACCAAACTTACGAAGCAGAGGCAACCATCCCGATGATGTTTATGGCTTCAACAATTATGAATGATAAAAGACGGATGTTGTTTGCCGCACAACCTATTGCCTACTTAACCCGACCTGCCCACGCCTTTAAAAATAAATTTGCCGAGTTAGATGCAGTAGAGTTTAATAGTTTATTTAAAGCACAAAATGCCAAAGGCTTGTTAACGTCAACTGCTGTTAGAATGAATGGTACTTTTCCATTGATCTTTCCCAGTGTGTTTTTGCCTTCTGAACCAGTTATTGAAATTATGGATGCAGGTTTGGTTGACAATAATGGCTATGAAATTACACATCGATTTTTATATCATATGCGTAATTGGATAAAAGAGCATGTTAGTAAAGTAATTATAATAGATATCCGTAGTTATAATAAAAAAGAAATAATAGAAGATCACCGGATAAAAAGATTGTTACAAAAGATATTTACCCCGGTTTCCGTATACGATAATTGGGGTTTTGTACAAGATTATGCACACGACAATTTCGCTGGTTTGCTCAATGAAATATTAGATGATAAATTAGAAATTATTAGCCTGCAATACAATCCTACAAAAAATGCTGAAAAAGTAAGTATGAGTTTGCGTTTAATGGAAAAAGAAAAGCGAGCTATAGAAAAAGCCCTGTATTTAAAAAGCAACTTAGAAAGCATGAGTAGGTTAAAGAATGAACTGTTGTAGTGCGCTTCATAATATTCTCAATAAATTGATTGTCAATGTTTTAAGCCAAATATTTTCCAAAATTAATATTTTACTGCAATTTAAAGACTTTGTTGAAAATCTTTTTTCTTAAAAAATATATCATCTTACAAAAACAATATTTGCGCCTGTTAGTAATATTGAATACTTTTGTAGGGAATGAGGTTAACATAAATTTATTAATTTGCAGTTGATTATTTTTTTCTGGCAAAGTTATAAAACGTAAACTTAACGAAAGCCTAAACAAGGTTTTTTAAGGAAGACAGGAAGAATAAGAATTAGTGCAGATGGTAAACTTACTATTGTAGCATTACTCAAAAACAGTTCCCTTAAAAATGCAGTAGTTTTGTAATTGACTTGTTTACAAATTCTTACAGTAAAGGTAAATACTTATGAAGAGAAAAAATATTGCGCGAGAACGTCAACAGTTTGCTCGACAATTTGAAAGAATGCTCCACGATAAAAACAACTACTTTTTTGATACCTATGCCTACGAAAGAATTATGGAATACTATGAAAGCAAAGTAAATTTTGCGAAAGCGATGAAGGCAGCTAACTGTGCTTTAGAGCAACATCCTTTTTCAGCTTTCTTTCTCTTAAAAAAAGGAGAATATTTATTAGAGATGAAAAAGCCCAATCAGGCGCTGGCTTATTTAGAAAAAGCCCTCATTTTTGATCCAGCTGATTTAAGAGTTTATTTTATTACATCAGATGCTTATATTGAATTAGAAGAATACGATCGTGCCTTAGAAGTTTTACACGAAGCCGCTACGATGTCAGATAAAAATGAGTTACCTGATGTGTACTTGGAAATAGCTGATGTATACGAAGAAATGGAAAAGCCTAAAATGGTACTCGAGTATCTCAAAAAATCATTATGGAAAGCACCTCGACATATAGAAGCACAAGGACGTTTTCAATTTACCACCGAGATAAATGGTTGGGATAATGAGGCTATCCTATTTTTAAATAAACTATCCGATAAAGACCCCTACGCCAAAAGCATTTGGCTTAACCTTGGCAATGCCTACTGCAATTTAGAACAATTTGAACATGCCGCAGAAGCCTACGAGTTAGCCATTGCTATTGATGAAGATTTTGATTTGGCTTATGAAGAGTTGGGTGCCGTGTATTACAAAATGCAACAATACCCATTAGCCATAGAAATTTTAACCGAAGCCATTAAGCGCAACAAAATGTTGGGTTTAGAAAGCACCTATTTTCTGTTGGGTAAATGCTATAGCGAATTAGAAGATTATCATCAAGCTATCTATCATTTTAACAAGGTGTTAAATATGGATAACACCTATTTTGAAGCGAATTTTGAGTTAGCTTGTTGCCATGTTCAATTAAGTAATTTTCAATTAGCCTTAAAACACATCAACAAAGGTTTAGAAGAAAATGCGAATGATTTTGATTATCGCTTAACTGCTGCTAACATTTTATTTCATTTGCAAGAGGTTGACAAAGCACACACTCAAATTGAGTTGGCTTTAAAAACAAAACCGCAAAGTGCCGAAGATTGGGTTACCCTTACAGAGGTGTTGTTTCAAAATGATGAAGTAGAAATTGCCATTGAATTATTGAACAATGCCACTATTAGCGTTGGAAATGAAGCTTTAAAATTCTATCATTTGGCAGCTTATAGTTTTGAATTGGGCAAAAAACAACAAGCCTTAAGTTATTTGGCAGAAGCGTTGAGTATAGATTATAACAGCAATCACCAATTGTTTGAAATTAATCCTGCCCTTGAAAAAATGCAAGATGTGCATGATTTAATACAATTGTATAAATTATAGTTAAAGCAAATTGGTTACTTAATGTGCTTTTCATAAAAAAAATCAGGATAGTTAAATTAGACAAGTTTATCCAAACCATTAAGTAGTTTACATTTTTGCAATGATTTTTTTGAAGCAAAACCTTATAGCATCATAATAACTTTGGTCCCGCTTTCCGCTCAAATGCTGCGCCAACGCTGCAAAAGCCTGTGCTTCAGGCAGCATAACCGCTGCAATCGGGGCTAGTTTGCAAACTTCGGTGCTTCGTTGAAAGAAAAATGCCGGCACTCGAAAACAGAAAAGTACCAAGCACTTTGATAAACTTGTCTTAAATTGTTAATAGAAATAGTAGCCAATAGTAACAAGTTTATCCAAATAATAAATATGGTTGACCCTTTTTTGATTTTTTCGATATGAAGACACTATTGAAAGCCCAAAAATTTCATATACCAACTACTGTCATCGCCGAAAATGTGGAGAGTAGCGGAGCATTTATCGGCGATCTCTCCTATGGGTTTCCCCTAATTTCAAGTGTATCCACAAACGCCAAAACATCTTGCCTAGTATTTTCTACTGACCCACCTTTGCCTACCAAAAATAGTTATTTTGAGAATTAACCAACAGTCAACGGCAAGGGCACATTAAGGCTTGGCAGCAAGGCACACTAGGTATAAAACAATACTGCCTCAAACAAAACATTGGCTATTGTACTTTTTGTAAATGGATACAAAATTGTCAAGTCTGTTTTTCCAATACCAGTAGCTCAGCAAACTTTGTTAAGCTGCCTGAACAGCTGTATACTTCTGCCAGGCTAAGCATACTACTGCCTAATGGTATAGAAATTGACTGCCAAGCGGAGTTGACTACTTCACTTTTACAACAGTTGCAACATAGCCACAGTAATTTAAATTGCCTAACTTATTAACCGAGTAGATATATATTTGGAATGTATTTAAATAGTGATGATGTTGGAAGTTTAGCCCCGATAGTAGCGGTTATGCCATTTGCAGCGATGATTTGAAGCGTTGGCAAAATGGCATTTGAGCGGATAGCGGGGAGCCCCTTTCTACATGGTTTCTACTGTTTCGCTTCTAAAAAAAATATGGTTATTTATGCGACTGATTAAAAACAAAAAATTACCAACTCTTAACTAATTGATGGGCTAAGGTATTATCAAAAATAGCTTCAACCGGTATCGTTAAATTTTCGATTACTTGTACCGTAACATTGCCCGAGTTTGATTTTAGCATCAGTTTGTAGATGGCATTTTCTAAAACGTATTGCTCAACGGTTTGTTTTTTAGGGTCAACTATCCAGTATTCTTTTACACCGTGTTTTTCATAATCATCATACTTTATGCCTCTATCTCTTTTTTCCGTACTTTTTGAAAGCACTTCTACAATCATATCCGGTGCGGGAAAAAACATTTGGTCGTTAGAAAAAGTATCTGCCTTTGCTTTGCTAAAATAACAGATATCGGGTTCATAATCATTTCGGGTTAGTTTAATCATCAATTTTTCAATACCAACTAAACCTATACTTTTTTCAACAACATACGACTTTAAAATAGAATATAAATTACCACAAACTTTATTATGCGCTAAAATTACAGGCGAATGCACAATTACTTCTCCATTAATAAATTCGGCTTTTTCTTGTTCGGTAATGGTTTCATAAAACTGCTTTCTTTTTTGTGCTTCTTCTTTTAATTTTTTCTGCACTTCACTTACAATCATA
>CALHDG010000110.1 GCA_938023075.1 uncultured Chitinophagales bacterium | reverse complement strand
TGACACTAAAATTTTGAATTTATTTTGGTGAGATTCAAACGCAGTCATAGTTAGCGGCTAAGGCGAGTATTTTTAACGAAAATATCGCCAACAATAAAACGAAATTTGTGTTACATTTTATTGTCAATTTGGTATTATATCTTTAAATGCTTTAGCAAGGTAACCATCCGCTAAGTTATTCAAATCCATATATTTTCAAATCTGCTACAAAGTTAAAATGTCTATCTAAAGTAGCCATTTGAGCATCTTGTTCTAAACAAATAGCAGCAATCCATATGTCGTTGGTTGGTATGGGCTTCCCTTTTTTTCTAAGTGCTTTATATATTGCTGCATAGTAGCTTGTTGTAGAAATTTCGGGTGCCAACACTTTTATATTGTTATTGTTCAATATTTGTTGAAGGTCTGCTTCGTTTTGTTTGGATTTTTTGCCTAAGGCAAATCCTGCTCGAAGCTCGCCAATTACAATGGTGGGTATGATAATATGATCAAATTTTTCAAAAATAGACTGATGGTCAATTGCTCCTTTTAAAATTCCGCTATAAACATTTGTATCAATAACAATTTTACTTATTGCCACAATGAATCATCTATTTGATTGAAGTAGGCAGTGTTTTCAGTAAAAGTTTGGTGTTCAGTAGATGACCATTTTCCGGCAATGGCATTAAAAGGATTTTCATCTTTTATTTCCGGTTCGTTTAAAAGTTGTTGACGCAACAATCTCTTAATGGTTTTATTGAGACTTAAATCCCATTCAGCCGCTTTTCTTTCGATAATTTGCATCAGACTAACATCGATATTGTGAATGGTTAACGACTTCATTTCTTTTCTTTTAACAAATATACAAAAAATGGTTCAACATGGTTCAAATTTAAATTGAATTAGTATTATTGATCAATTTCATCTATTTTTCGAAACAAATTAATTTTAAAATATTTATGGCAACACAGCCTTGGTTCGAATCGTGGTTCGATTCACCGTATTATCATATATTATATAAAAACAGAAGTTATACCGAAGCAGCTGATTTTTTAGATCAGTTAGTACATTATTTATCTCCACCAGAAAAGGCTACGATGTTAGATATAGGTTGTGGTAATGGCAGGCATGCTATTCATCTTGCCAACTTAGGTTATCAGGTTACGGGTTTTGATTTGGCAGCAAACAGTATTGCGCATGCCATACAATCGGCATCCACTCAGCAATTAAACAATGTTATTTTTAAAAGATGGGATATGAGAGATGCGCTTGGTTTGCAATTTGATTATGTGTTCAATTTGTTTAGCAGTTTTGGGTATTTTGATAAGGAAGAAGATAATCTAAAAGTGATTAAGGCTATGCATCATTCTTTAAATAAACAAGGTATTGCCGTTATTGACTTTTTAAATGCTGCCCACGTAAAAGCCAAGCTAGTTGAAACAGAAAGCAAGATTGTTGATAATCTAACTTTTAAGATAAACCGCAAAATTGTTGATGAACGAGTAATTAAACAAATTGAATTTAAGGCAGATGGTTCAAACTATCAGTTTGAAGAAAAGGTTCAATTGTTAAGCCTCACTGATTTTGAACATTATTTTAACAAGACAGGTTTGCAAGTAGCCTCACTTTTTGGAAATTATCAGTTAGCACCTTTTGAACTTGAAAAGAGTGATCGTTTGATTATGGTAGTTAAACATTTGGTATAGCATGTTTGAGAAAGTACTACAACTAGATTATCAGTTATTTGAATGGATACACCTTCAATTACAACATCCGGTTTTAGATGTGTTGATGCTGTTCATCAGAAATCCCTATGTATGGTTTCCACTTTATTTTTTTGTGTTGATGTTTTTGATTATTAATTATGGAAAACGGGCAATTGTTCCGATAGTAGTGCTAAGTTGTTGTATTGGTTCTGCCGATGCGATTAGTAGTCATTTGATAAAAAAAAATGTTAAACGTTTACGCCCTTGTAAACAACCAGAATTAAAAGAAAAAATAAGACCAATATTGGGTTGTGGCAGCGCTTATAGTTTTACCTCGAGCCATGCCGCTAACCATTTTTGTATGGCTACCATTTTTGGCTTATTGCTACCCTTGGGTTGGCGTTGGAAAACTGGTTTGTATTTTTGGGCTGCCAGCATTTGTTTTGCTCAAGTGTATGTAGCGGCACATTTTCCTAGCGATGTAATTGCGGGTGCATTTTTGGGTATGGCTATCGGGTGGTTTTTTTATGGTATTTATAAACGCTATATGTTCAGATCTCCTGACTCCAATTCCTAAATTCAGTACTTCCGCTTTGTCGGATTCGAAAAATGATAATGCACAGTTTTGGTATTCAATTCCTGTTAATTCAGCATTCTGCTTTAGCTGTTTTTTTTATAGAAGATTTCTCCCTTTGGTCGAAATGACAAGGTTTCTGACATGTTGACCGAAGGGAGAGGACTTGCCAAATCATACGACAAACTTTCAATTTACCGTGCGGTTTATTTTACGTGGGGTTAGAAGTTCTGATGATAAAGTATTCCGTCAAGAAACTTTTCTGTTTTCGACTGCCATCGTTTTTTTTCTTTCTACAAAGCAGCGAAGTTTTTAAACTAGCCCCGATTGCAGCGGTTATGCAATTTTGCAGCGCAGATTTTGAAGCATAGCAATTGCATTTGAGCGGAAAGCGGGACAACCCTATCTACAAAGCACTAAAGGTTCGCTTCAAAAAATTATTACAAAAGTTTCAACTATTTTAAGGTTTAGGAATAATTCAAAATTAACTGTCCATTTTTACCTTTGAGATTTTCCGATCTACTTCATTAAAAATACTCGTTTTAGCACCACTAAGCCTGCGTTTTTTAACTTGTATATCAAAAAATCTCTTTGCTAAAATTTGAACATTTATTTTTTCATCATTCCTTAGATAAACTTGTTTAAAATTTGACAGGCAATTTACAGCCGGCTTTGATTTTTATATTACGATAAAATACGGAGCAATGAGTAATGAAATAATTATAAAACAAAATCTAAAGGTGAAGGCAAAGTTTGAATCTTATCCAATAGAAATCCGAAAAAAAATGGATGCTTTGAAAGCGTTGATTTTGGAAACAGCTAGCGAAATTGAAACCATCACTGAAATAGAAGAGACCTTAAAATGGGGCGAACCAAGCTATATTTCTAAAAAGGGAAGTACCATTAGAATGGATTGGAAAACAAAAATGCCCAACCAATATGCGATGTATTTTAACTGTAATACTAGCTTGGTGGAAACCTTTAAAACTGTTTATGGTAGTTTGTTTAAATACGTAAAAAACAGAGCGATTGTGTTTAGCTTAGAAGACAAAATTCCACACAAAGAATTGAAAGATTGTATTGCAATGGCACTGCAATATCATACCTTAAAGAACAAACCTTTTCTTGGAAAATAATATAACTATATCTTGTATGTATCATTGATTATTTCAGAAACTCATTATTTTGAAAACTAAAGATATTGTTTCAACTTTACAGCTATTTCAAAACGCTTTTGTAGAATCATTAAATTTACCAATCTATGGAAATCTGGTATGAAGTAACTCTACTCATTATCGTTTATGTATTAATATTATTTGTAATTGGCATTAGCAAAGCAGATAACGGTATTATGGATATTGCTTGGGGGCTCGGCTTTTGTTTTATTGCCCTATACAGTTTTGCACATTATGCGCAACCCACTTTACGACAATTGGTGATTACCTTATGTACATTTTTATGGGGCACTCGTTTGGCTATACATTTATATAATCGCAACAAAAACAAACCGGAAGATTTTAGATATGCCAATTGGCGAAGAGAGTGGGGGAGTTGGTTTATTGTAAGAAGTTTTTTTCAGGTATATGGATTACAAGGGTTGATTATGATTTTGATTGCTTGTCCGGTATTTTTAGTAAACTATCAATCTGGCAAATCTTTAAATTTTATGGATGTAATAGGTATTGTTTTATTTATGATCGGTTTTTATTTTGAAGCAAAAGCAGATAAACAACTTGCCACTTTTAAAAGAAAACCAAGCAACAAAGGCAAAATTTTGCAAACCGGTTTATGGAAGTACAGCCGGCATCCCAATTATTTTGGTGAGGTAGTACTTTGGTGGGGAATCTTTTTTATGGCAATGGCAGGTGGTTGGTTTTTCCCGGCTATTATTAGCCCGGCGATGATTACTTTTTTGATTTTAAAAGTTTCAGGTGTGCCAATGTTAGAACGGAAATACCGAAACAATTCAAAGTATGAAGCTTATGTGGAGAGTACCTCTGCTTTTTTTCCAAAGTTTTGGGCTTAAATATTTTCACCTACACATCTCTTTTCTTAGTTGGTTTATCATCTAAAAGAGTTAGTTAAGCTTCATACTATTGCGCAATTTTTTTGTTGCAGTGCTTATAAATCCAATCACTTTTTTTGACAAGTTTATCTATACAATTAAGTAATTGACACTTTTTACTCAATTTTTCCAGCATTTGTTTTAACAGTAAACACAGCATTTTGACCATAGAGGTTGCAATTTTTGCGACCATAGAGGTTGCTCCTGTAAATTCACAATAAATATTTGGCTGTTTACAGCATTCATTAAAAAGTGAACTTTTTATTTTAAATTCATCAACTTGTTTATTGGTAAGAAATTACTTTATTTTGTGTTGAAAATTTTAAGATAATATTTTAAACTATAAATTAGTAATCTTTTTTTTATATCAATGATGTTTGCTCAAATATTTCAACTTACCAACTGAAAAAATGATTACCGGCTTAATTTAAAAGGTGCAAATGTTGGCTAATTACAAATTGATAAAATGCAACAACTACATCAATACATAGCGCAAAGGGCATTTTTAAACCATAGGCTAAAGCAACGCATTGAAAGCGATTTTGAATTGATAAGTGTGGCGAAAGGTAAAATTGTTTTGCAAGAAGATAGCAGACCCCATTATTTATACTTCATCAACCAAGGCTTGCTGCATAATTATTATTTTTTAGAAGATGGTAGAAAAGTAACCTCATGGTTTTACGCCGAACACCATTTTGTAACCGCTTGGTCAGGGTTTTATCAACAAAAACCAAGTTTTGAAATAATTGAAACTTTAGAAGATTGCGAATTATATCGCATCAGCTACAGCAACTATCAAAAATTAATTGCTGACTTTCCTGCCTTT
Source organism: uncultured Chitinophagales bacterium (assembly GCA_938023075.1). GTDB lineage: Bacteria > Bacteroidota > Bacteroidia > Chitinophagales > JAHDHT01 > CALHDG01. The sequence continues at coordinate 154 of CALHDG010000110.1, read as the reverse complement.
GGCAACTTTGCCCGCTTGTTAGCCGAAGAAATGCTGAGCTTTATAGATGAGTTTTCAAAAGGTTGGTCCTTCCTTTCGGCAAAAAAAAAGTATCAGTTGGTTTTAAGCTATTTTCCCGATGTTGAACTAAGGGTAAAATTGGGTTTAATCGCAT
>CALHDG010000109.1 GCA_938023075.1 uncultured Chitinophagales bacterium | reverse complement strand
TTCCCAAAAATTCAGTTCATTGTTTCAACGCACTCTCCTTTCATCCTTTCCTCTATATCAAATGCGGTTATTTTTGATTTAGAAAACAAATCACTTATTGAAGACCTATCGCTATATTCCTATGATGCCATTATTGAAAGTTATTTTGATTTGGATAAATATTCAATAGAAATGAATAAGAAAATGAAAGAGTACGATGAATTGTTATCAATAAAGGATAAAACACCGGAACAAATTCATCAATTTCGCCAGCTAAAATATTATTTTGACAATGTACCAACCTATAAGGCACCGGAATTAAGATCTAAATTATTGGAAATTGAATTGAGATCAATCAAATCTAAAACTGTAGCTGATTAATGGTTTATTTTGAGAAAAGCCAACCCGCTCCAGAATGCTTAGAAATTGAAAAGCAAAAACCAAATGGAGATTATAAATGTGGTTCAGTATTAAAAAGATTGGAAGCAGACTTTAAAAGCAAATGTTACCTCTGTGAAAGAGCAGGACTAACTGCCATTAATGTTGAACATTTCAGACCTCACAAGGGAAATAAGAGACTGAAATTTGATTGGAATAATTTGTTTTGGTCTTGTTCGCATTGTAATAACACAAAACTAGATATGTACAATAATCTGTTAAATTGTATTGATAAAAAAGATGATGTTGAAAATGCTCTATCCTATTTTATGGAATCGACACCAAAAGAAAAAGTCTATATTGAGATTATAAAACAAAGTGAAAAAGCTGTATCTACAAAAGAGTTATTATTAAAAGTTTATAATGGAACCACAGAACTTAAAACACTTGAGGCTGCCAATATTAGAGCAGCTTTGCTTGAAGACTTATTAGACTTCAAAGAGCATTTAAAAGAACATTATAAAAAATCGAACAAAGATGAAGTCAAAGAATTCCACTTAATGAAAGTAAAAAATCATTTGAGCCGATCCTCCAACTTCACTGCTTTCAATAGATGGATAGTTAAAAAAAATGCTGAATTGAGGAATGATCTTGAACAATATTTTGATTAATGACTTTTATATAGATAATAAATACAAAAATAATTAAAAATATATGACCGCAACCAAGACATTAAAAATATTTATCTCCTATGCCCACGAAGATGAAGATTATTCAAGAGAACTTCAAAAGCATTTGAGTCAGTTAAGAAGAGAAGGCATTATTGAAGACTGGAGTGACAGTGCAATTATGGCAGGAGCTGATTGGGATGATACAATTAAATCGAACATACAAAAATCTGACATTATTCTCTTTCTTGTTAGTTCTGATTTTATGGCATCAACATATATAAACGATGTTGAAATGAAGAGAGCAATTGAACGGAATGAAAAGGGTGACTGCATTTTGCTTCCGGTGATCATTCGAACCTGTGATTTTTCATCCTTACCAATCAGTCAATATCAGGCATTACCTAAAAGCGCCAAGCCTGTTTCTACTTGGGAAGACCGGGATGCTGCCTGGTTAGATGTTGTTAGACAAATACGCCGGCTTGCTGAAAGTTTAAAGCTAAAGCAAGCAAAAGAGGAAAACAAAAATCAAAGTACCCATACCAATAGAAACGAATCAACCACTGAGGAAAAAAAATCTTATAAAGAAAGAGTTGCAGAAGGTCAGATTAAGCAAGTGATTAAAGAATTGATGAAGGAAAACGAGGGTTCTAAACAAGAGGCTTACAATACTTTAGTGCTTCTATTAAGCAGACACAACAAAAACGAAGGTGATTCTAATAAAGGATTAATTACCAATGAGGCTGCCATTATGAACAGAAATAAAATATCGCATGCCTTGATTGCTGTGATTGATGAGCTTTTCAATTCATAATAGTGATGAATTTGCAAAACAAGTTGTTAACAGATATCTTTACCCATAAGTCAAGCTTTAAATAATAATTGTCGGTAACTAAAAATAATTTTTAAATGAATGATGCAGAAATAAAACTACAATTAATAAGAATAATTGACAGCCAGGAAGGTGTGGTGTTATTAGATTGGCTAAATCTACTTCAATCTAAAATTCAAAAAAACTCGAAGAATGATTTAACAGAACTTGAATTAGGTTATAAAGCTATGTCAGAAGATATTGAAAGAGAAGTACATGCTTCAGAATGGATAGAAGGTACGCTCAATATTATTAGACTTTAATTAAATTTATAAAACAATAAATTACATCTTGATTCATAGAATACAAATCCAAAATGATTGAAAAGAAATCAATAGATAAAGACCAACCCCCAATCTTCAACTCCTGGAAAACGCTATACTGGATAGTAATAATAGTCCACATCATATTAATTACCTTTTTCACGGTATTAACCAAAGCCTATTCGTAAATGCACAGTATAGATTGGTTCATTTTATTCGGCATCATCGGCTTAATTGTAGGCTATGGCGTTTGGAAGGCAAGAGGCATTAAAGACACCCGTGGTTACCTGCAAGGCGAAAAAAACTTAAAATGGTATACCATCGGTTTATCAGTTATGGCTACCCAAGCCAGTGCCATTACTTTTTTATCTACACCCGGGCAGGCTTATGAAGAAGGTATGGGTTTCGCCCAGTTTTATTTTGGTTTGCCTATTGCTATGGTCATACTTTGTATTTTTGTATTACCTATTTTTTACCGGCTCAATGTATTCACCGCCTACGAATATTTGGAAGACCGCTTCGATTTAAAAACCCGCACCTTAACCGCTTTTTTATTTTTGTTGCAACGTGGCTTGGCTGCCGGCATTACCATTTATGCACCCTCTATTATATTATCTACTATGCTCGGTTGGAGTTTAGGCAGCACCACCATTTTAATTGGCTTATTGGTAATTGCCTACACAGTAACCGGAGGTTCGGAAGCCGTAAGCCAAACCCAAAAACAACAGATGATCGTGATTCTTTCAGGTATGTTTGTGGCTTTGCTGGTTATCATTTTTAAACTGCCTGAAAGCGTCAGTTTATCCGATGCCGTTTCGGTAGCCGGTAAAATGGGCAAACTCAATGTAGTAGATTTTGAGTTTGATCTCTCCAATAAATACAATATTTGGTCAGCCTTATTGGGCGGCACGTTTTTGTTTTTATCTTATTTTGGTACTGATCAATCACAAGTGCAACGGTATCTATCAGGCAAATCACTAACCGAAAGTCGCTTGGGTTTACTCTTTAACGGGCTGTTTAAAGTACCCATGCAGTTTGGAATTTTGTTTGTCGGTTTGATGGTGTTTATGTTTTATCAGTTCAACCCATCGCCTTTGCATTTCAACCAATCGAACGTTGAACAATTGAGGCAATCAACGCTGTCAACACAATACTCTGATTTAGAAAATCAATTACAAGCGGTTCAACAAGAAAAACAACAAGCCATTTTCAAAGCAATTGAGCAACCCAATGCCAATATTAGTGATGCTGAAACCAAGCAATTAAACCAACTACTCTCTAAAGAAAATAATATTCGTCAACAATCGAAGGCTTTAATTCAAACCTATAACCAAACCAACCATACCCGTTTAGATGCTGAAGATACGGACTACGTATTCATCTCTTTTGTAATGAAACATTTGCCCGTTGGCTTAATTGGTCTGTTGCTGGCAGTCATCTTTTCTGCAGCCATGTCTACCACCGCCTCCGAATTAAATGCTCTGGCAACCACCTCCGTAATTGATGTGTATAAACGCTCCTTAGTTCCCGATAAAGCAGACAAACATTACCTCAACATGTCAAAATTGTTTACCGTTTTGTGGGGCGTAATTGCGCTCGCCTTTGCAATGGGTGCTTCTTTATTCGACAACCTGATTGAAGCGGTCAACATTGTTGGCTCAGTTTTTTATGGTGCCATACTCGGTATATTTGTAGTGGCTTTTTTCTTTAAACAGGTAAAAGGCAATGCCATATTTTTGGCAGCTTTACTCGGCGAAGCTTTGGTTATTAGTCTTTTTGTGTTAGATAAATTGGGTATGATTAGTTTGGCTTATTTGTGGTTAAATATTATTGGTTGTATGTTAGTGGTGTTAATCGCTTTGCTCTTAAATCAACTAAAAAATTAAATTATAGAAACGAAACAGAAATCCTATTTAAAATGGGGCAGCCTGCTATCCGCTCAAATGCTGCGGCATAACGCGTCAGAAACCAACGCTTCTGGCAGCATAACCGCTACTATCAGGGTTAGTTTGCCAACTTCGTCCCGGTTTAATAAAACTAAAATGTGAATTCTAATTTATTGTTCAACAGACCTTCATTTGAAAATTAATGCTAAACATGGTAACTTTAAACCATGAGAATAATCAAAAAATATCTGGTGTTAGAATTGATAACGGTTTTAATTATTTTGGGAACAGCTATAGCTTGCGACCCCGAAGAAGAAGATGTTTGTGTACTATGCGAAAACTGTTTATTAGATTATAATAATAAAACCTATTGCGAATCGGATTTTGACACCATTGATGAATTTAATGAGGCGATCAGCGATTTAGAATTTGATAACTGCACGTGCAACTAAACTGCTAAAGCTATCTTATCTAAACTCATACAAAATCCTGAAACATTTATACTGCCCCATCAACTGCAATTGTTGGCTCAAAAAACCCTACAGGCTTTTCGGCAGGGTTATCATCAAACCAAAAAAAATACTACTGATTATCAATTCAGTCAATTTAGAAATTATACGCCCGGCGATGATGTACGTTTAATTGATTGGAAGGTATACGGGAAAACTCAAAAACTCTATATCAAACAATCTATCGCTCAACAACAAATTATGGTTTCTCTCATTCCTGATTTGAGCGCGTCTATGCAGTATGAAGAAGCAGGCATCTCTAAATTAAACTACAGTAAATATCTCTTTGCTTGTTTAGCCAATTTAGCTTTTCGGCAAGGTGATACTGTTCAAATTCTTCATCAAAAACCATATCAACAAATTTTGGATGCCCTTATCGCGCTCACTAATTTAACGGCAGCAAATTTTTGGATAGACTATGAAAAACTGTATGCTACTAGCTTAATGAACAAACATAAAAACTTGTTGATTTACTGTAGTGATTTTTATGAATACCATGATGAGATGATGACTTGGCTTGCTGCCCATACAAAAAAAGGCAACGAAGTTATTGCTTTTCATGTAGTTGGACATCAGGAAAAAGAAATGAGTTTTTCTAAAAATACAATTTTGGTAGATTTAGAAACAAAAGAAACGCAACGTTTGGACAAGACGATTATACAAGAAGGGAAAGCAAATTTTTTGATTCAACAGCAGCGGTTAAAACAACAATTGAGTCAATTAAACATTCATTATGTTGAAATGATAATGAACAAACCGGTACAAGATGCCTTAATACAATATTTAACCTATAGAAACCAATACGTCAGTTGAAATTTGTTAATGCCATATGGTTGTGGGCAATGTTGACTTTGCTCATTCCTTTGTTCATTCATTTGTTTAACCGGGGAAAGCGTAAAGCACTTCCCTTTGGTAGTTTACTTTGGTTGCCTAAACAAAACAAAAAGCTGAGCCAGCAAATACAGTTAAACCAAAAATGGTTATGGTTAAGTAGAAGTTTACTATTTGCATTAGTCGCTTGTTTAATTGCTAATCCATTTTTTGAAGAGACTATATCGGTTAATAACAAACATTTGCTATTAATACAACCAAATGTACAGCCAAGCCTACTTGAACAAATAAAAGATACTTTAGATATTCAACAATGGGATGTTCAATGGATGACTTATAATTTTACACCTGTTGATTTTAAAAATATTGAAAATCCACTGACTCATCAAACAAAGGTAAACGATGTATTAAAATTAATTGAAGAAGATAAACAAAAACCTTTAAGTGTTAAAATAGTGGGTTATTTTAATGCGTTTGATTTTGGGGAAAAAAAATCAACTCATTCTTTTCCTGTTGATTGGGTTTCACTTCCGAATGATAATCAACAAGACGCTTTCGGCTTACTTCAAACTGAAGGTTCACTTCAAGTGCTTTATTTAAAAGAACAAAAGCATCTTACTCAAATTGAAAAAAGTAAATTTTTACCGTCTAAAGATACCCATTTGGATACGTTAATACTACAAAGTAAAACCATTACAATTGTGTATGATGAAGAACAGACTGAGCTTCAAAAATCTATTTGGGCATCTTTAAAATCACTTGAAACATATTATGATATTCCATTCAAAATCAATGTGTTAAAAAGTAAAGAATATAATGAAAAATTTAAAGGAAATGATCTGTTTTGGTTAAGCACCAAACTGATACCTGAACCAATGGCTATGTCTAAAGTGTATGTCTTAAACAACAATTTGCCTAATGAAACTTTTGTACCGATTAGCTCAAAACAAATAGAATGGAACGCAAGTTTAGAACCTCAAAAGTTGCCCAATTTGTTAAATAACATGCTTTTTTACAAAGCCACTGTTGCCGCTCAACTAACAAAGCTTGACAATAGACCCATTCACGCTTCCTTTTTCAACAAGCAGCATTCCTATGAAAATACTTCGAAAAGTTATCATGTTAAACAGCAAACTTCATGGATGCTTTATTGCTGGTTAGTTATTATGTTATTTTTATTAATTGAAAGATATTTGAACAGCCAATAGTTTAGAATAAAGACCATTAGGTCTTCATAAAAATACCTGACAATTATATAAAAACTGAAATTTAAACGTTGATTATATACTTTAAGAGTAAGAAAAATTTGTATGAATATTTACGAACGGAAATTTCGTTGGAAAATTTTGCTATTACTAATTGCTTTAGTGATAGCAGGTTTAACACTTTGGTATACTAATGATCTAGCGAAGAAAATTGCTATAGAAGAGGAACGTAAAATCGAAATATGGGCAAAGGCACAGTCGTTGGTTGCTAATTTAGATACCGAATCTGAAAGTTTCCAATTTGTACAAGAAATAATAACCGGTAATAATACGATACCTGTAATTATGGTTGATGAGCGGGGCATTATTACGGGTAGCCGAAATTTTGATTCTTTAAAAGTATGCAGGGGTTGGGCATCTAATGATACTTTGAAAGTTGAAGCCAACAATCTTTTTTTAAAAGATCAATTAGGAGAAATTGAGAAGCAAAGTAGCAAAGCAATCGAAATTAATACGGTTATTGAAATTCCTGTAGAAAATAATGAAGTTTATGAACACGAGTTAAAACAAACCTATTATTATAAAGATTCAACTCTACTAGCTCAGCTTAAATATTACCCTTTTATTCAACTTGCTACCATCGGCATATTTTTAATGTTAAGCTATTTGGCATTTAGTGCAGCACGGCGGTCAGAGCAAAACCAGGTTTGGGTGGGTATGGCAAAAGAAACCGCTCATCAATTGGGCACTCCATTATCGTCAATAATTGGTTGGGTAGAATATTTGAGAGCAAAAGAAGAAAATGGTACGTCAAAAATTGCAGATGAATTAGAGAAGGATGTTCAACGCCTAAATTTAATTACCAACCGGTTTTCGAAAATAGGTTCTCAACCAAAATTAGAACCAGTTAATTTATATAATGAATTAAAAAAAACTATGCAATATGTTCAAAAACGGGCATCCACTAAAATTACCTTTGATTTGGAAAGTGCCACCAATCACGACGATGTAAAAATTTCGCCTCCTCTATTTGATTGGGTAGTTGAAAATATTTTAAAAAATGCTTTAGATGCGATGGACGGTAAAGGTGAGGTATCTGTAGACATTCATAAAAATGGAAAATATACTATAGTTGACTTGTATAATTCTGGCAAACCGCTACCCAAGTCAAAATGGAAGACCATTTTTCAGCCCGGCTACTCTACCAAAAAAAGAGGTTGGGGTTTGGGTTTGTCTTTATCTAAACGCATTATTGAACAGTATCATAAAGGCAAAATTTTTGTAAATAGTAGCCATGGTAAAAGAGGAACAACTTTTAGAATTATGTTGCCCAATTGATTGATCACTAACTTTTAATTTAATATTTTTTCTATTTGAGTTTTAAACCATTTGGTTTTAGCAAGAGTGCTCTTGGCAATATGTTGCCTTTCGGCTATACCTCTGCAATACATTTTCATGGGTAAAAAGGGATAGCATATATCAAATGTTTGGCTCCTTAAATTATTGGTGATGATTTTAGATTGCTCAAAATTCTCTTCTTTATTTTTAAAACGGTTTTGAAGCGGTTTGCCGTTAAATACGGGTTCCCTGAAAAAATGGTAACTAGTTCTTACAGAGCTTAATCGTAAAACTAAATCGTCAACAATTTTATTTTTTTCTTCAATAATCTGTTGAATGTACTTTGCTTTATCAAACGGATCATTTTTAGCAATGTAATATTCTAAAAGATTTTCAGGATGATATAAATAATTTTCGATGCTATATAAATCTAAAATAAATAAACGTGGATAATGTTCTTTAATTTGCAAGACGTCATCATCACTCAACCAATCTCTGTCAACCAACCCATAAAATTCGGTATTGAGGGTTTTGTAAAAAACGCTGTTCTTATCATTTTCAGAAACAAAAACTGTTTTATCTATGCCGATCGTACTGTAATAATCCCTGTCTTTATTCTCCACAAAAATGATGTTCATATTTTTGAACAATGCCGGCAAAAATTCTTTTCCAACCGCTATTTCATATACTTCAGGGTTTTCTTTAGGTACAGGAGTAAGCACTTGTGGTAAGTCAAAATCTAAATCATCAAATCAATAATACTGGCGTGGTCCGATTGTCGAGCATATTCAATAAAACCTAAAGAATGACTTGCCGTCCATAGCTGACAATTTTCCGGTATCCAATTTTCAGTAATTTCTTTTAAAAGATTAAACTGTAGTTTTGTGTTTAGATGTAAATCCAATTCATCAATGTAATATATGGTATCTTGATATTGTGGGCTTCTGCTTAAGAGGTTGATTAAAATATTGAACACTTCTTTTTCGCCGGCACTTAAGTAATTATAATGAATTTGATGTGCCCCTTTTTGAAAAGTGATTTGTGGAATTTCTCCATCAAATGGCGGAATTATTTCTAGAAGTCTCAGTTTAGTTCCATTTGAGTTACCTAAAACGTTTTCTAAAGCTAGATTTATTGGATGAATATATTTTTCTTTTATTTCTTTGCTCCCTTGATCATCTCTAAAAATTTCTTTTGTAATGGATTTATATATAAGTGCTAAGTCATTTTCAATACGGTTGTCTTTGTTGATGAAAAATATTGGGATGTCAGGTTTTTTACTTTCATTTGATTCTCCAATTATAGTATTTGTTAATTCCGATAGCTGTCTAAAACTTGTTCTGCCATAGAAACTTTCTCTTTTTTGAAAAAGACCAGTGTAATTTGCATTAGAGTTTCTGCGAAACGTACCACTAAAAATATTTTCTTCTAATGAATTAATCATTAATATTGAAGCTTCATTTTTGTTAGATTTTATGTAGTAATTATCTCTAGTGTCTGGTGATATCCCAATTTCATAAACTGCACTGAGAATGTAGCAAAAATTAAACGCATCAAACACACAAGATTTTCCACTTCCATTAGCTCCAATGAGCAACACCAATTTGGAAGTTGCCGGTATTTGCTCAATTGTCAAATCGGTATACCGTTTAAAATTCGTTAGTTGTATTTTTGTTATTTGCACAATATTACAAAGTTATTTATTTTTAAATGGAAAGCCGAATTTATCGTAATGTTCATTTTAGGGTAAGTAGATTCCACTTAGACTATTTGTAAAATAGGTGTAAAATACCAGCATAAATTGAAATAAATTATCCGTCAAGTTTGCGATTGTCCTTATCAAAGCGTATTATTGAACATTATCATAGAGGCAAAATTTTTGTGAAAAGTAGTTATGCAAAAAGAGGCACTTCTTTAATGATAATATTGCCCGATAACGTTTAAAAAATTGTTGATCTATTTAAAAGATATTGTTCGATGTTTTGTATTAATGGCTTTGTGCTTATCCATTAGTTTTTGGGCAGATGCTCAAGTCACAATTCAGTTTGTTAGTAGTGAAGACTATCAACCCATTGAAAAAGTCGTAATTTTTTCTGAGGATAAGCGATTTTCAACGGTAAGTGATGTAGAAGGCATATGCACCATTGATGCCAATTTGAAAGAAGAGGAAATCCTGTTAATTCAGCATATCAGTTTTTTGGAAGAGACCATCTTATTTAAAGACCTTCAAAAACAACAACAGTTTGTTTTAATACCTAAAGCTATTGAGTTAGAAGAATTGGTGATTGGCGTTTCAAAAACGGAAGAAAGAAGAGCAGAGATATCGAACCAAATTGATTTGATTAAGCCCGAAGAAATACAATTGAATAATCCACAAACGAGTGCCGATTTATTGACACAAACAGGTAATGTGTACATTCAAAAAAGCCAAATGGGTGGCGGCAGCCCGGTAATTAGAGGTTTTGAAGCGAACAAAGTGTTAATTGCGGTTGATGGGGTAAAACTCAACAATGCGATTTACCGGGGCGGTCATTTACAAAATGTAATCACTATAGATCCCGGTATTTTAGAACGAGCAGAAGTAGTTTACGGACCAGGTTCATTAATTTATGGGAGTGATGCCATTGGTGGAGTCATGCATTTTGTCACTAAAAATCCAAGATTTAGCAAAGATGGTGGATTTAGTATTGAAGGAAATGCGATGCTACGGATGGCTTCTGCTAACAATGAAAAAACAGCGCATATTGATGTGAGTTCTTCTTTTGGAAAATGGGCTTCTTTATCCAGCATTTCATTCAGCGATTTTGATGATTTAATGATTGGCAAAAAACGCAGCGATGAAGAAGGTACTTGGGGGCAATTACCGTATTGGGTAACTACTCAAAATGGCTACGACGAAAGCATTGAAAACACCAATCCGAATGTATTGCGGGGAACGGCTTATCATCAGTTAGACATCTTACAAAAAATAATTTATAAGCCTAACGAGCAACACCGTTTTACTTTAAATGCGCAATATTCCACCTCCAGCGAAATTCCTCGATTTGACAGACTGAACGATTTAGTTGAAGGCGATGCCGCTACACGACCACAACCTAAGTGGACAAGATGGAGTTATGGACCACAAAACCGTTTATTGGCTTCACTGCAACATCGCTTTACTTCAAATGATCATTTGGCATTTAACAACTTGACCACAACGCTTGCTTATCAAAAAATTGATGAAGACCGGATTAAACGTAAATTTGCCGGCGACCAAACGGTGCATAATGAAGAAGATGTATCGGTGTTTAGTTTAAATAGTGATGCGCAAAAAAGCCTCAACGAAAAAAATCAAATACAATATGGTATAGAATATACCCATAATATAGTTGGCTCCGATGCCTATTCAACCCAAGAAGGATTGCGATTAGAACCTTATGTGTTAACCCGATATCCTGATGAAGGCGGAACGATGACTACCGCTTCGGCTTATGTAAGACACAAAATGACTTGGAATGGTAAACTCAGTTTTTCCGATGGCTTACGGTTTAGCTTTAACCGTTTAACTGCTGACTTTTCTGATGAAGTTAATATTCCGGAAAAATCATTTAGAGGAAATTTTAATGCCTTAACCGGTGCAGTTGGTTTAACTTATCGATTGACTAAAGATACCCGGTTGACTGCCAACACCGGTACCGGTTTTAGAGCTCCTAATATTGATGACAGTGGTAAATTTTTCGATCCGCAAGATGGGATGTTAGTCGTTCCTAACTTTAATATCAAACCCGAATATGTATTAAATGCCGATTTGGGTATTCAACATAAAATTGCTCATATTGCCCAAATACAAGTAGATGCTTTTTACAATTATTTGTTTAATGCTATTGTAAGAAGAGCTACGACTTTAAACGGAAAAGACAGCTTGGTTTTTGATGGTTTAAACAGCAAAGTATTTAGCAATCAAAATGCGGGCAAAGCTGTGGTATTTGGTTTTTCTGCTCAAGTCGATATCAACTTTAGCAAGTATCTGTTGGGCTATGTTAACCACAATTTTACCAAAGGCAGAGACTTAACCGAAGAAGTACCACTCGGACACATACCACCACAATTTGGGGAAGTTGGTTTTAGATGGAAGCATCCGAAAGTAGAAGCTTCTGCATATATAAGATATAATGGTACAAAACCAGAAGAATTCTACAGCCCTTTTGGTGAAGACAAAGAAAGCGAAGCCTTAAATGAATTGTATACGCCCGCTTGGAATACCCTAAACTTCAAATTCAATTATCCGGTTTCGAAGTATATTAGTGTTTCGGGAGGTGTTGAAAATATATTGGATACCCATTACAAACCGTTTTCGTCAGGCATTAGCGGATCTGGGCGAAATTTTATTTTGGCTTTGAGGAGTTCGTTTTGAACTCATTAAAATTCCATAGTAAATATTGGTTATAAATTTATTAGAGTACATAATAACACTAAAGTAATCTACATATTTATTACCTGTTTTAATCTTCAGAATACCTTTTAATAATAGATTGAACTTGCAAAACACTTATCCCTAACTTTTTGGCTATAGCTTCTGCTGATTCCCCTTTGTTATACAATATTATTATTTGAGCACCTAAATCAATACCAATTTCCTTACCTTCTGCTCTTCCCTCTTCTTTGCCTTCTACTCTTCCCTCTGCTTTACCTTCTCTATTTCCTTGCTGGTAATAAAAATCATTTTTTATGTCAATTTCAATTAGCATTTCTTCTAATTTTTCTTTGGTTTCTTTTTCAAATTTACGCAATCTTGATAAATAAAACAACTGATTTACAAAACGGGTCATTTCTTTTTCTGTTGTCACTAATTTTCGTAGTTTTTCTACAATTGCGCCAAGTACGGTTTCTAATTGCTCTTTTTCATAATTGCCTAAAATAGCCAAAATAACGGCTCCGGGCATTTGGAGGTTCAATAACATTTCTGTTGACAAACTGAACAAATCAATAATATCGTATCCTCTAAAAATTTCAGGGTCTTTTAATTTGCTGGCTACTGTAAAAGGTCGATCACCCAGATTAATCACCAATGGCTTTACAGGTAATTTAAATTTTTTATAAATTTTTGCATGATATTCTTGCATGCGAGCTAACATTTCTGGATCATTAGTAGCTTGAAATTCAACGTGTACAATGTGTTCATATCCTATATTTGGAATGATTCGATACAAATGATCGACCTCATTATCGGAAGTACTCGGAAACTTTGGGTCTATTACCTGAAAGCTTTTTACATCAAGCTGATAAAAATGTTGAATCAATGCAATGAAAATATGGTTTGCATTTTCTCTAAAAATTCTATCATAAATATTATGTGCAGTTTTATCCTCTGGCATCAGCTCAACCTAATAAAATAAATTGTTTTTTTCTTAATGGATAACACAAATAATTCCGAAATTTTTGTGAGGTGAAATTTGTTCTTATCAATTGTATGTCTAAAAAATCTTCATTTCTAATTTTCCTTTATTGATATGGCTATGTAAAATTCTTTGAACATCCCGGTTATCAATTCTTGGTTCAATAAATTTTTCGGCAGTATTTATGGTCGCTATTTTTTTATTTTTTGGAATGTAACCGTAACCCACATACTTTCCTTTTTTTATGACTACTAATGAACGTTCTCCTGCATGACGACCTTTATCAAAAATGAGCATACTCATACTTTGTTGTCCAATTTCTTTAATGGCATGCTTTACTTTTTTATTATACAAGGTGTTGCTTTCTTTTTGAATACATGCCCCATAACATTTTGCTTCACTATAGGCAAAACATGCCGCATTAGTTTTTTGCAAACCACACAACTTCGGACACAAATTGTATTCCTGACAAATTTCTTGTAAATGCCCTCTGGCTTGAAGCGGGTTACTAAACCATACCAAAGGCTTAATGTTCAAACAATTGTTGCTTACTGCGAGACGCCGGTATCCATTAAAATCTTCATACTCAATAATGCCACAATTACTGGTGTTTCTTCGCTGAGCCGTATTTAATAAGGGTAAGTGTTTTTTAATCAACTCCGATTCTAACAGCTCTGCAATTAAATCGCTACCCGTTACTTCAAACGATAAATGATACACCCAACGCTGTAATTTTTGCTGTTTTTTGCTTTTACTATTTAAGTGAGTAATAATCCGCTGTTTGATGTTTTTGGCTTTTCCGGTGTACAAAATTTGTCCTTTTTCATTTAAGAAATTATACACGCCGGGTTCTTCCGGTAGCTGAGTAAAATCTTGTTCGGGTAGGTTTGGTGGTAGTTTGCCTAACACACTTTGCCTCTGTAATGCTTTGTTAATGTAATCCCTTCCTTTATCATTTTTTAATAATAATTTTAGCAGATGAAACGTAGCCTCTGCATCACCCATAGCACGATGCTTATTAAAATGCGGCAAGCCCAATTGATGCGAAATTCTGCTTAAACTATAAGAGCTTAAATTAGGTAACAAAGCCTTTGCCATACGAACCGTACAAATCTTTTTTCTATAAAAATGCAGTTCGTAATTTTTAAACGCTTTTCTAATAAATCCATAATCAAAGCCTACACTGTGCGCCACAAAAATACAGCCTTCTGTAATTGCCAAGATTTCTTGTGCGACACTTTCGAAAGTAGGGGCATCTTTTACCATCGCATCATCAATGCCGGTTAAAGCGGTTATAAAACCGGGAATAGTAGCATCGGGTTGCACTAAAGTTTCATAACGATCTAATATCTTTTCTCCATCTGTAATGATAATACCAATTTCAGTAATGGCATTAAAATGCGAAAAAGCACCGGTCGTTTCTATGTCAACAATAGCAAATTTCAAGCTTGTAATTTATATCTTCAAATTTAACCTTTTCTACAGGCTTTACAAAATGCATAATAATTAATACTTTTACAGCTATGAGAATTCTCGTTTCATACACAACAATTAGCATAGGTTGGTTTTTCTTTATGGTTATTTTAATACAAAGTTGTTTTGTACCCAAAGAGTTTGATATGCCTATCTCGGTAATTTGCAATTGCGTACCTCAAACCTTAAGTGTGGAAGATGATATTGGAAAGCCCGGAGAAAAAACTACCTTGGCAACGGAAAGAAGAAAACAACTCTTTTTAGACTGCCTGGCAAGAGCGGATTTTCAACAGAAAACAGCTTTTGAAGTAGATGATTGGAAAGATAAAATTCCGACAACACCCCGTAAATTGTTTTATGAAAAAGTAACTAAAAACTGTCCTGAAGCTTTAGAATTTTTAAAACTCATTCAAGAAAAATAATTATTAATTAATCAATCAATTAATAATTTTATGTTCAAGATTCTTTCATGGAATATACAGCAAGGCGGAGGCAGCAGAGTACATGCCATTATAAAATATATAGTTGCCAAAAAACCGCAATTGGTAGTTTTAAATGAATTTAAAAACAATGCTAATGGATTAACTATTAGAACAAAACTATTACAACAGGGTTACCTACACCAAGTAGTAAGTGCTGCTACTCCCGACTTAAACTCGGTATTGATTGCTTCTAAATTACCGGGCAATAGTCAGTTGTTTAGCATAGAGGAGTTGGTGTTTCCTCAAAGTATGCTGCGGCTTTCATTGGAAGTTTTTGATGTGTATGGCGTTTATTTTCCGCACAAAAAGAAACATAATTGTTTTGAGGTTTTAATTGAAGCATTACAACAGCAAAACCGTCAGGCAATTATTACGGGCGATTATAATTCGGGTAAGAATTTTATTGATCAAAAAGGCAATAGTTTTTGGTACGATAATTATTTGTTTAAATTAGAAGAGTTGGATTATATAGATGCTTTCCGGTTAATACACAACGATAAAAAAGAATACTCGTGGTTTAGTCATCAAGGAAATGGTTACCGTTATGATCATACCTACATATCAGCGGCTTTACAACCGTTGGTGAAAGATTGCTTTTACGATCAACAAGCCCGTGAAGATAAATTGAGCGATCATGCACCGATGTTTTTGGTATTGAGTTGAGGTTTCTTTCGAGAATGTTATATCAGGGGGCAGTAGTGGTCGCAATTTTTGCGACCAATTTATCAAAGTGGCTGATACTTGCTTGTTTTAGATTGCCATTGTTTTTTTCTTTCTACGAAGAACCGACGTTTTTAAACTAGCCCCGATTGCAGCGGTTATGCAATTTTGCAGCGCAGATTTTGAAGCATAGCAATTGCATTTGAGCGGAAAGCGGGACTACCCTCTATATAATGCCTAATGGTTTCGCTTCAAAAAAAAAATGAATGCAACCGTGTAAACTACTTGATGGTTTAGATAAACTTGTCAATTTTTGCGACCAATTGTTAGTACAATTCTTTCACCTCTTCTTTCAACACCTCCAAAATTTTTGTAGTAGGAAAACCACCCTTAGTATTTAACATAGATTGGAAAATTTCGCGAGCCAACTCACTTGCTGAAGCATCTTCGGGCATATTAGAACTAATGCTGGCAACCATGTTTACGGTTTCTTCTTTTAAGTTAGTTACCAAAGCCCAAAGTTGACTGCTAACATAAATCTGCTGAGTTAAATTGTATTCATACTCTTGCCTGATGTTATTTAGTAAAGCCACTTGCAACTCCTTTGCACTCATTTGAGCCACTTTTACTCTTGGTATCATACTAGTTGGTGAAATTCTTTCAATTAATAGCGACAGCCTTTCATAAGCTTGTAAACGCAATGGTAACGTTTCTTTAACTGCTTTGCTGCGGTAATCTATTTGTTTTTGAAGTACTTGGTTCTTCATAAAAGCATTTAAAATATAAAATGCCGTTACAAAAACCACCAAAGAAGGTAAGATGTATTTTAGTATCTCCAAAAGTTGCTCCATATGTTATTGATGCTGTATATGTTATGTGTTGTATAACGTTTATGATTTTATAAAAGTATGAATTTTTAATAAAAGGAACTTAGCGATTGCGTATTTTGTTTGCTAACTTTGTAGAGGATGTATTTTTCATCGAGAAAAACACATAAATTTAAATAATGGAAATAACAGCAGAAACCAAAACAAAATGCCCCATACAATTAACGAAGGGAGCAATTACAGAAATTAAGCAATTAATTTACGAAAAAGAAGTGCCTGATAATCAAGGTTTACGCATTGGAGTAGAGGGTGGAGGTTGCTCTGGATTGACCTATATTTTAGGTTTTGATGAGCCTCAGGATATGGATATGACCTTTGAGTTAGAAGGTATTAAACTGTTGATTAACAAAGCTCACGGCATGTACTTGGCAGGCATGGAAGTGGATTATCATAACGGTTTACAAAACAGAGGCTTTATTTTTAACAATCCGAATGCTGCCGATACCTGTGGTTGCGGTACTAGTTTTTCTACCTGATGAATGACAGGTATTTTATTTCTGTAAAGTAATAAATCGTTTGTAAAGCGGTTATTTTGTTAACAATATGCAAATTAGAAAAGTTATCGGCTGTGTTTTATGTTGCGGAATGTTTTTAATGGCATTTGGTCAAAATAATAATATCTTAAAAGGTAAAATTACCGATACAACAAATGGCATTGCGATCAAAAATGTGCATATTGTAAATTTAAGCAAAGAGCTTGGGACCATTAGTAACTTGAATGGAAATTTTAACATCAATGCATCCTTAGAAGATTCCATACACATTTCAATTATTGGTTATCAAGTGCTGCGTGATGTTGTCGCTAACTTAATTGATGAAGAAGGCTTTGCAAATATTCAGTTAACTCGGAAAGTATATGAATTAGAGGAAATTAGTATTTACAATGTGCCTTCGCCAGAAGAATTTAAAGAGGCTTTTTTAGAGTTGGAAGTACCCAAATATTATGAAGAGATTGATTTGCCGGATCTTCCCAAACAATCCGCTTTCCAATTTAATAATGAAACTCAATTGCCAACCTATACTATTAAAGGTCCTATAACGGCATTGTATCAAAAATTTAACAAACACCAACGGATGTTAGCCGAAGCTCAAAACCGCTTAGATAAATACGAAGCCTATAATAAATTTCTGTTTCATTTAGCTGAATCGGTAACCGGTTATGAAACTAAACAAGACATTACCGAATTTTTACATTTTTGTAATTTATCAGTCGCTTATATTAATGAGTATAACGATTATGATTTGACACAGGCATTGGAGTTTTGTTTTGTGGAGTATAATAATTAAACTATTAATTCAATGATTTATAATTGATTAATTAATTGGGATGTTACCAACAATCAAATCTTCGACTAACCATCTAAGCCTTAGTAATATTTTTTTGGTCTTTCCTCTATTTCTAATTACGGCTTGCTTACCCATTAAATCGCAAACCACAATAATTACCGGCGAAACGATGGGAACAACCTACACCATCAAATATGTATCAGAAAACACCATCTCAAAAACTGCTATCGATGAATTATTGGTTCAAATTAATCAATCGGTTTCAACTTACATGCCTGAATCGATCATTTCAAAAATAAATCAAGCTGCACCTGAGCATTGTAAGGAAATTGATATCGATATTTTTTTTACAGAAAATTTTGAATTAAGTAAAGCAATATTTGAAGAGACCGATGGTTATTTCAATCCTGCTTTAATGCCTTTGGTTAATTATTGGGGCTTTGGTTATGGCGATAAAAACAGGCATACAATAGATAGCAATGAAGTCAACCGCTTGTTATTATTAACTAATTTTTATGACTTTGAATATCATCAAACGCATCTGACCAAAAAATATAAAGCCCAACAAGTAGACTTTAGTGCGATTGCCAAAGGTTATGGTGTCGATCAAATTGCTGCATGGTTAAACGCGCATCATATTGACCATTATTTAATAGAAATAGGAGGGGAGTTGCGGGCAAAAGGTAAAAATGCAGCTAATGAATATTGGCGAATTGGTATTGATCAACCACAAAAAAATCTGTCTCAAAGAACCTTAAAAGCTATTGTACCCATAAAGAATCAATCGGTTGCTACTTCTGGAAATTATCGCAATTATCGTAAACTTGGCACTAAAGAGTATGGACATATTATCAATCCAAAAACTGGTTTTCCTGAAGAAAAAGAAATTATTAGTGCAACTATTCTAGCAGCCTCTTGCGCAGTTGCTGATGCTTATGCTACGGCTTGTATGGTGATGGGTTTTGATAAAGCCAAACGATTAATAGAAAATAATACCGATTTAATGGCTTACTTTATCTATAAAAATAAACAAGGATTGATTGCGACTTATCAATCAGATGATTTGGAACTTATTGAAATTGATTAATTTGATACGAGTGCGTTACAAATTAGGTGCAACTTACTCCAAAACCCACCGGCGTCATCTCGGAAAATGTGGAGAGCAACGGAACATTTATCCGAGATCTCTCCTAAAGCTTTGTCCGACTAAGGTAAAAGACTTGGTGGATGTTTAGGCGAGATGCCGGATAATCTGCTCCGCAAGCTACACAGATTTCCGGCATGACGTTTAGATTTCCGGCATGACGTTTGTTTGGCTTACCTTTATTGAGTGTCAAT
>CALHDG010000108.1 GCA_938023075.1 uncultured Chitinophagales bacterium | reverse complement strand
TTTGGGTGCTTATTCCAATATCTTTCATATAAAAGCTTGACTGAAATGGATTGCCGTTGAAAAAACCAACAAGATGAGTAAGTCAAAAAAGACTTGATTGAAAAGAAACCACAAGTCAAAAAGACTTGCGGGTGATAAGAGATCCACAAGTCAAAAGACTTGCGATAGATGGTTTTAAAGAATTAATTAGCACGTCTGAAATTATTGTATAATATAAAATAAGCAATTAAAGCAATTAGGCCTATGTGTAGCTTTAGTCCACCAAAAAACCATTAGATTAAGTCAAATTTGAATAATAAAAAATTCACTGTGTTTGTGGGCGACAGACCTCACGGATTTAAGGTTAAAATCTTGCCGAATGTGGAGCCTTTTCTTTTTATCTGATAAAAGTATAACCCAAACTTACTTTTGGGTAAACCCAACGATTTATAATAGAAATGTTTAAGACCTCTGTTTCATTTTCTGTATACCAGTCGGTATCTATTTGTCCTTCAACCGTTACCTTCTTTTGATAAATAGAGTAATTGCCCCAGAATTTAAATGTTGCTCCTACTTCAAAGTAATAATTTGAACCATAGTAATAACGTAGAAAAAGATCAGGTATTAGGCTTGTTTTTTTAATTTCGTATTGTTCCGATATGTGTTTATTGCCATTTTCAACATAGGTAGTGCCAGTAATCTCATATAGCGGGTGGGTAGTTTCACCAAGTTTAAAATATCCTTTAACTGGCTCAAGATTGTTTTTGATAAAATAATTTAAGCTAACATTCAAGCCAATTCTAAATCGTTTAAACTGTTTAGAGTATTGCAGCCCTAATTGACTTCCAACGAGTATTAGCTTTCTTTCTCTTTGAAGTACAACGTCGTGTAAAGCTTCATTTGGTCTCGATTGATGATACTCCCAACTAATTTTTTTGTGATATATATTACTCACCAATGCTAAATTGCCTAATTTAATTTCTTTTCTAAATTGCAAGCCTGTATTAAAATTTTTATACTTTAAATGTCTGCCAGCATATAGTGTTGGATAGTAAAATTGTTGATGATTAAAGTGATTAAACGGATTAATGATGACACCTGCATACACATCAATCTCCCATTTACTTTGAGCACTAAGGTTATGAGTTAATAAAAAGCAGCATATCAAAGCAATGATTTGCTTACTTACTAAAGTAAGTTTAAAATTCATAGCTAATTCCTATTTTAGGGTAAATCCAATTGGCAACTAAATTTCTGTTTACTAATGTAGTAACTTCTGGTTTAAAATCCCACTGTTCTCCCCAAGCCGTAATATTCAAAAAATAATATCTCAGCTCTTTGTTCCATGGGGCATAATTTAGCCTAAAGTGCAGGGCAAAGCGGTCAGTATAACTGTAAGCTATTGCAAATTCATAATTAATATTGTATCTGGGTCCATAAACTTTTTCTCGAATCGTATATTCCATTTTATTGAAGCGAAAGCTATCATCTGGTATAAAAACATCATACAAGCCAATTTCAGCATTATATGCGGCAAATATTTTGTAATCTACCATAGCATGAAATACAACCGCACTTGAAATTTCAAATTTATTGAATTTTCGAGCATACCCAGCACCAACATCAAATCCATTAGCTATGAGGCTTCTTTCAAAATTAATAAAATCATATATCGGATCATAATTGTAAAGTCCATAATCCCACCGGGCACTTAGATGTGTAAAGTAGGCTTGTAAAAACCAGTGGTTGTTATTTTTTATCCTTCCACACCTCAAACCAATTTGGTAGTTGAGTTCATTTTCCAATTTAAAAGGATAAAAATCCACCTCTTTCGCAGCAAAATTATACTTATTAAAAGGTTTTATTAAGTAGTGAATTTCACCGCTAAAAACATATATTTTTTGACCATATAATTTATTGCCAAATAATATGAAAATGATACCTATAAGAAGTGGAATTTTATCCATAATTTATTAAATTTTATTTATTTAAGGACAAATTTCTAAGAAAATTGTTTCGTCAAAACTTGCATTATTATCATCAAAACGGTGTCTTGAAAACATTGAACCATCTGCTGTTATTGATCTTTTTTTGCTTCTTGTTTTTTGTGCTCGTTCTTCTTTGCAGTTATCACAATCATCTGATTCATCTGCGGCTTTATTAAAAGTACAATCATTATTCATCCAGTCAAGATCTATTTCTACCCAAATATATCCCTTTTCTTTTACCCATTCAGTATCATCATCATTCCGTTTTAATCCAATAGTTTTTGCACCTGCGTGTGTTCCCCAAAAATCATCAAGATAGTATATCTTACAATTCATGGCTCTATTATTTGTATCATCAAAAAAGCCCGTCCATTTTGTAGCATTTTCATCTGCACAAGCTGCACTTGAATCTATATTAATTGTTTGTGAAATAGTAAATACGTGAACAAAACCATCGATATCAACAGAAGTAACTACTGCTGTTAAAGGTAAATCACCGGACGTTGAATAAGCCTTATCGAACGTTTGTTCTCCTAAGCCCGAGATAATTGTTGAGGTGCCATCACCAAAATCTATGTCATATGTTACTGAAACAACAGGAGATTCACCTAATATTTCGCCGGTTAAACAATCTTTTAAAATGTGGAAAGTATTCATTACAAATGCCCTATTAAATGGTTCACAACTTTCAACGGTTGATCCAAAAATTGGATTGTCATCTATGCAGATCGCTGTATTATTATCATTATCATTACCTCCAGATCCATTACCCGTGCAACCAAGCACCGTAGTTTCTATAGCTCGTGTTAAAGTGTGTGTTGGGTTTGGCATCAGTACTGCACTTGTGTTAAAAATTTCTGAACTAAATGTTTCATCATTACCCTTTTCTATTCCTCTTAATACTTCGGCATCGGTTACACATTCCAAAGTAGTTCTATAAATTTGATTTAAAGACATATAAACATATAAGCTGTCGCCTACCCCAATTTCATAATATTCATTTAACATGGATTCTCTTACTTCCTCAACTATAAAACCTCCAGGTACTTCGGTGTAGTCACCACTTGATTTGTTGGCGTTGCTACTGTTACCTAAAAATTCTAATCTTTTAGCTTCAATAATTGGTCTTAAAGAATTATATCCTATTTCAAAACTCTTAAATACGTCATCTGAATCGTCTGATTCATTCGTTAGTCTTGTTAATTCAGCATGGTATTTTCTTAAATCTTCCATAGTTTCAAAAGTAAGTACTCCATTAACTACTTTTCTTTTAACATCAATAGTATAAATATGATTTAAATTCTCGGTAGATATCGGATGTTCATCTTTTGAGCAGGAGGTTAAAAGAAAAATTGAAAGTGCCATAAAAATCAGAGCACTCGTTGAAACTTGTTTTATACTTTTTAAAAATAAATTTTTCATTTTACTGTTATAATTATTATTTAAATAATGGGAGTAAAGCGTTTTATACTTTCCAGGTTTACGTTTTACTCCTTCTTTTTTCGATAATGTTCTACTAAGCCGAACAAGCTTTTCTCAAATAACCTTCTAAAGATTATTATCAAATGATTGGATTATGATTTTTCGCTTCAAACTTAAATAGTTAAATTTTTAGTGATTCCCTACCTTTCTATTTAACGAGTGTTGTCGGGAAATAAATTGTCTCAAAATTGGTGTGTTTTATACGTTTCAAAACCTGCAGATTTATTTCAAAGATAAAAGAGGGGGGGGACTTGCAACTTTTTAACATATCTTAAAATAAATTAACAATTTAATTATATTAAGAATAGTTTTTATGTGGGGTTTATGATAAGTTTACAAATTATAGCATTTTAGGCTATCCGTTTAACACCGGACAAAAACC
>CALHDG010000107.1 GCA_938023075.1 uncultured Chitinophagales bacterium | reverse complement strand
ACCCAAATCCTGACCCTAATCCAAATCCGAACCCTGCAAATTTTGATGATTACCCTTGGCTTAATGATTTAAACTTTACGGACTGTTGCGAAATCGGTATCATCACAGAATATATTTCTGCCAATGGCTATCCATACATTTTTATAGAAAGTGCTGCTGGTTGCCACGATGGGAAATTGTTTAATGCCAGCGGACAACCTTATTGCGAAAATTTCAATAGCCAAAATTTTAACTGTGTTTCCAATTATGGTTTAAGCAATCCGGTAGTGTTATGGAATTGTACAGATACTCCTGGAAATCCTAATCCTGATCCTGACCCAAATCCCAATCCAAATCCAAATCCCAATCCGAATCCCAATCCAGACCCAATTACCTTCGACGACTATCCATGGTTGAACAATTTAGACTTAAACGACTGTTGTGCCAACGGCATCATTACTGAATATGTTTCAGCCAATGGATACCCGTACATTTTTATAGAAAGTGCCTCGGGTTGTCATGATGGGAAATTATTCAGCGCAAGTGGTCAAGCTTATTGTGAGAGTTTTAACAGCCAAAATTTTGATTGTGTATCGGCTTATAACTTAAGCAATCCGGTTGTATTATTTAATTGTAACGGTTCTCCAGTAAATCCCAATCCTGGACCCGACCCGAACCCAACGCCCACACCCACACCCGACTCTTTTGATGATTACCCTTGGCTTAATGATTTAAACTTTAACGACTGTTGCAAAAATGGAATCATTACTGAGTATGTTTCAGCCAATGGCTACCCATATATTTTTATAGAAAGTGCTTCTGGTTGCCACGATGGTAAATTATTCAGCGCAAGTGGTCAACCTTATTGTGAAAGTTTCAGCAATCAAAATTTTGATTGTGTTTCCGCCTATAATTTAAGCAATCCGGTGGTGTTGTGGAATTGCAATACCAATAAATTAGCCTCAAAAGATGGTTTGGATAATTTAGGTTTTGAAGTATTTCCAAATCCGTTTGCACATACCTTCCAGATTGAATATCAACTTCCGGCAGAGTCAAAGGTTACTTTAGAAATTTTCAATATACACGGAAAAAAAGTAAAAACAGTTGTTGATCGTAAACTGCAAGAGGCAGGCGATCAATTACAAAGTGTTTATGATACGGAGTTGGCTGAAGGGGTATATTTCATTCACTTATCCACGGCAGATCATCATCAAATGTTAAAGTTGATGAAGCTCTAAAAGATTATATAAAAACATCTTGCAGTAAAGACATCTTATCATTAGAAAGCCTTCTCAATTTTTGGGGAGGCTTTTTAGTTTTTAAATTACGACAGAACAAGGCTGCTAGTTTAGCCCTGATAGGAGCGGTATCCTTTTTATGCAGCGTGGCTTATTGAAGCCTGGCAAAAAGATTTAGCGGATAGCAGGTAGCCCCTTTATACGAGCCCTTGAGTTTCTGCTTCTAAAGACTTCAAAGACCAAACCGCTAAACACCCAAACACCCAAACACCCAAACACCCAAAAATTAATCAATCACCTATTTTTTAATATATTTGTGTGCAATGAGGGAAGAAAATTTACACAAGGATATTGTTTTGTTAAATGAAGATGTGTCAAGCTCTGATTTGTACAGTGAAGATTTAGCACCGGTGCCCCCTAAAGAAAGAACTTGGTCTATGTGGTCGTTGGCCTCGCTTTGGGTTGGGATGGCCGTTTGTATACCTACTTATATGTTGGCTTCTTTAATGATTTTGGGCGGTTTAAGCTGGTTAGAATCTTTATTAATTATTGGCTTGGGCAACTTAATTATTACCATACCAATGGTGCTGAATGGACAACTTGTCGAATATTTGTTGATATTTTAGACAAGTTTATCTAAACAAGAAAGTAGTTGACACTTTTTTTAATATTTTATGGAGCAAAACCATTTTACTTTATAATAACACCCGTCCCGCTTTCCGCTCAAATGCTGCGCCAACGCTGCAAAATCCTGCGCTTCAGGCAACATAACCGCTGCAATCGGGGCTAGTTTGCAAACTTTGGTTCTTCGTAGAAAGAAAAAATAGAGACAATCCAAAACAAGAAAATATCAAGCACTTTGATAAACTTGTCATATTTTGCTAAATAAAATACCATATTAAGTGGAAAACCTAAAACTATTGTAATTCTTTTTGCACTAAAAAATGTTGACGACTAATCATTTGTGCAATTTTTGTTTTCCAAATCATTGCAATTTAAGTTGTTTTTTGTAAAAAAAAATGGGCATTCTAACACTTACTTTTGAAATTGTAAATAACAAAAACAATGAAAAAAATATCAACCAACAAAACCGTAAACCTATTCATTTTATGTTGCCTGTTGTGCAGTCATCAACTAATAATCGCTCAATGCCATATCGATGATTGGACGGCTTTAAAAGCTTTGTATGAATCTACCAATGGGCATAATTGGTATGACAATGACGGATGGGAGCTTGTTAAAAATGATGAACCACCCATAGATTGTGATCTTAATTACTTATGTGGTATTCATAATAGCTACTCGTGCAATGTAGTGTTAAATGAAAATGGAAGGGTGGAGCAACTTATCTTATCTGATAATAATTTAAGAGGCGCTCTACCTGCTGAATTGGGTAGTCTAACTCAATTGAAAATATTGCATATATACAACAATGAATATTCTTTAAAAGGTGAAATTCCGGCGGCATTAGGCAATTTAAGTATGTTGACAGAATTAAGGTTAGGCGGTAATGAAATATCAGGGAGCATACCAGCAACGTTAGGTAATTTAAGTAATTTGAAATGGTTAAGTTTAGGAGGCAATAATATAACCGGTGAACTTCCAGCTGAGTTGGGTAATTTAGCTAGTTTGGAATTTTTGTTTTTAGGATCCAATAAATTGAGTGGCAATATCCCGAGCACCTTCGGCAACTTACATAGTATACAACAGATAAGTATCAAATCTAACCAATTGAGTGGTAGTATTCCTTCAGAAATAGGCAACCTTAGCAATTTAGTTCGATTATTGTTAACCAACAATCAACTTACTGGTAGTATACCTGCTGAAATCGGAAACTTGGAAAACTTGAAATTTTTTGAATTAAGATCAAATCAACTAAGTGGTAGTATTCCGCCTGAATTGGGAAATCTAAATAATTTATTCGACATGGATTTTAGGTATAATCAACTAAGTGGTAGCATCCCTGCTGAGTTAGGCAATTCAAGTTGTAATAATTTATACTTAGGCAATAATAACTTAAGCGGAAATATCCCCCCTGAAATAGGTAGTATAACCAGATTGTTTGATTTAGATTTAAGTGCTAATCAATTAAGCGGTAGCATACCTCCAGAACTAGGCGGCATAACTGAGTTAAATTTAAGTAACAATCAATTAATCATTGCCTTGTGGATTTGAAATTACATGCGAAACATTAGTTAAATAATATAGTGGCGGATAACAACAAATAGTTTAGTTAACCACACAAACTGTATATTTGTCCCGGCTATCAAACCATAATCATAAAGCAAAATAAAATGAAACAAACGGTATTATATCAACAGCATAAAACGGCAGGCGCTAAAATGGTCAGCTTTGCCAGATACGGAATGCCCGTTTCTTATGAAGGCGTAAAAGCAGAACACTTGGCGGTACGCAGCAAAGCAGGCGTTTTTGATGTTTCGCATATGGGCGAATTTTTAGTGAGTGGAAAAGAAGCCGTTGAGCTGGTTTAATATGTGACTTCTAACAATGCTAAAAAACTAAAACCCGGCGACGCACAATACAGTTGCTTGCCCAGGCCCAATGGAGGCATTGTAGATGATTTGCTGGTTTATTGTTTAAACGAACAACTCTACTTGTTGGTAGTTAACGCTTCTAACATTCAAAAAGATTTTGATTGGATAAGCCAACATAATCAATTTGAAGCCGAGGTAAACAACGTTTCTGATGCATGGAGTTTGTTAGCCGTTCAAGGCATGGAAAGCGAGGCTATCTTACAAAAATTAACCAAGGTTGATTTGTCTGCTATACAATACTACACTTTTGTTAGTGGTACTATTAGTGGAGCAAGTGAAGTAATTATTTCGGCTATCGGCTATACCGGCGAACGCGGTTTTGAGTTGTATATAAAAAATGAATTTGCAGTAACCTTATGGGATACACTTTTAGAAAAAGGCGTTACGCCATGTGGATTAGCCGCCAGAGATACCTTGCGTTTAGAAATGGGTTATGCCTTATATGGTAATGACATTAACGAAACAACCTCGCCATTATAAGCCAATTTAGGTTGGATTACCAAACTAAAAACTAAAGACGATTTTATAGGAAAAGCCTTTTTAAAAGATCAGAAAAAAAACGGCGTTCAACGAAAATTGATGGGTTTTAAAATGGTAGAGCGGGGCATTCCCAGAAAAGATTATGCCTTGTTAAACGACAAAGGGGAAACCATTGGCAATGTTACCACGGGCACACAATCGCCCAGTTTAAATGAAGGCATTGGCATGGCTTACCTGACCGATTTAACTTTACAAAACAACGATGCAGTTTATGTGGAAGTGCGGGGCAAAGCGATAAAAGCTGTCTTGTGTAGTTTACCATTTTACAAAAGGTGAGACCTTTCAATACAGGTGTCATCTTTGGAGAAGTTTATCTTAGTGTTTAACAAATTAAAATTTTAGGTTTAGGCTATTGGCAAGTTAAAAAAAGTTTTATCGAAGAGCTACTCTTCTAAGTAATGCTACAAAAACAAATCTACATTTCTGACTTTGTCATTTTTCGATATACTTCGTTGAAAAGCCTCGTCTTAGCCCCACTATGACTACGTTTTTCGCCTCGTCTATCAAAAAATGTCTTTGACATAAAAAGTAGATTTATTTCCTCCGCTTTACTAAGCCTGCGTTTTTTAACTTGTATATCAAAAAATCTCTTTGCTAAAATTTGAACATTTATTTTTTCATCATTCCTAAGCAATTATTATTGTGATATATTTTTTGATTTAGGTAAGGATACTTTGCTAAATCTTCATGCTTCGCAACAATTGGGTGAACGCATATTAACCGGTAAAGAATGGACGGATGAAGAACCGCCATTTAATTGGGGCTACATCAACAACTAGACAGCCAATACAATGCATAAAGACCGGGAAAAGAAAGTTTATCTACCCTATACTGCAATGGAGTTTCAAATTGCTAAAAATAAGTTAACTCAAGAATACATTCGACTTGCCTTACAAAGCCGTGATATGAATTGGACAAAAGAAATCATTAATGTACCTCAAAGTGAAGATTTTAAGTTAACAAAAGATTGGTTGATGTTTTATTTTTGAATACTTTAAGCGCATAAAATAGAAAAGGTGCAATTTGATAAAATACAAAAGAAGCTATTAATAATCCAGTTGATGTTGCTTGGCATTTTTTTAAACCAATCTTCAATTGCACAAAACAAACCGAAAGACTATCAAATAAAAGGTTACCTAAAAAATTTACAAAATGTCACTTTCAACACAATTGATGTTTTCTTTTTGCAAGACACCTCCATAGTTACCGGCAATACCATTCATAACCGTTTTAATTTTAAATGGTTTCTAAATGATGACATTCGTTTTGCCGCTGAGTTCAGAAACCAATTATTTATTGGCGAGCAATTTAGAGCGAATCCTCAATTTGGAGAAACGATTGGAAAAGATAATGGTTTGGTTGATTTATCGTTTAACTGGATTAATAAACCTTCCGTAATTTTCAACACCCAAATTGATCGCCTTTGGTTAAGTTGGGAAAAAAAGAAATGGGCGGTTAAAGTAGGCAGACAACGCATTAACTGGGGCTTAAACTTGGCTTTCAATCCAAACGATTTATTCAATACCTATAATTTTTTAGACTTTGATTATGAAGAAAGACCGGGCACCGATGCACTCAAAATAACCTACAACAAAACCTATAGCACTTCTTTTGAATTTGCTATTAGACCAGACACTGCAGGACAAAGTATAGCCGCTTTAAAATATGGGTTTAACAAATGGCAATACGATTTCCAGCTAATTGGAGGTTACTATAAAAGTGATATAGCGCTTGGTTTTGGTTGGGCGGGCAATATCAAAAATGGGGGTTTTAAAGGTGAAATCATGTACTTTGTTCCAACTGACTCGCTATTAGAGAGCAACCTAAATTTATCCTTAACTTATGATAATGTTTTTGGCAAAACATATTTTCAGGCGGCTGCTTTGTATAATTTAAGAGGCATCGCTAAGGTCGATCCACTCGGATTGTTTAACTTGGCTGCTGCTGAACTAAGTCCTAAAAATTTATTTCCCTTCCGCTACAGTGCCTTAATCAGTTCGGTGTTTACCATTAGCCCCTTAAGCACAGCTACTATTGCTATGGTCTATTCGCCGGGAGTTAATACCCTCATTTTAACACCCGGTTTTTCATATTCCATTGCCGACAATTGGGATTTGAATCTGTTCATACAAAGTTTTTTTAGCGAAGTGGACCAATTTGATCATTTTAGCAGTTCCGTTTTTTTGCGTTTAAAATGGAGTTATTAATCTATAGCAATTCCTTTTTATTTGAAGCGACACGGATGGGGTACTTTCAAAAAGTGGTCCCGCTTTCCGTTAATATGTTACAGCATTGCTTCAAAAAGCCAACGCTTCAGGTAGCATAACTACTGCAATTCTATCTAAGTATCTTTCGGCATATTGAATGTTATTTATTTATACATTAAAAATAATTCAACATTCATTATTCGTTAATCAATATTCGTTATTCATTAAATGGTCAACCAAAAAATATCGAATATCGAACACCGAACATCCAATTTTGAATGACGAATATTTCCATTCGAAAAACAACACTTAGCTGCTAAACAACCCAATGCACTTTAGTGCTGTTGGCTTGGAAATCGGGGCTAAACTTCCAACCGCATTCCTCTTTGGTTACATTCCGGTGTATCGCACCTTCGGTGCTCCGCATATATTAAGCAAAAGTTTACTACCAAGCAGTTTTCATTTAAACATACTCATAAACCTCAGCTTCCAGTATAATGTATATATTTGAAGCAAGGTTTTAACAATCAAAATAGAAAGAATGAAGCTTTATTCAAAATTAGTAGACATAATTAACCGGCGAATTTACCCGGCTATGGTTGAGGTAGCAGATGGACGGATACAGCAAATTCAGGAAGTTGAGGAGGTTCCATTAGAGTCGGGCTATCTGTTACCGGGCTTTGTCGATGCACATATTCATATTGAAAGTAGTATGATGCCTCCAACAGAATTTGCCCGCTTGGCAGTAGTACATGGCACCGTTGCTACTGTTTCCGATCCTCACGAAATTGCGAATGTATTAGGTAAAAATGGTGTGTACTATATGTTAGAAGAAGCGAAACGGGTTCCCTTTAAGTATTGTTTTGGTGCCCCATCTTGTGTGCCGGCAACTACCTTTGAAACAGCCGGAGCCCGGCTTACTGTTCAAGATGTAACAGAATTACTGAAACTTCAAGAAATAGGATATTTATCAGAAATGATGAATTTTCCTGGTGTATTAGCGAAAAATGCAGAGGTGATGGCAAAAATGGAAGCAGCCAAAAGTATAGGTAAACCTATTGATGGGCATGCCCCAGGTTTACTCGGAGCAGATGCTGAACAATACTTTGCTGCCGGTATTTCAACAGACCACGAATGTTTCACTTATGAAGAAGGATTAGAAAAAGCTAAACTCGGAATAAAAATTTTAATTAGAGAGGGTAGTGCCGCTCGTAATTATGATGCCTTGCATCCACTCATCAAATCGCACCCTGATTTAATTATGTTTTGTAGCGATGACAAACATCCCGATGATTTAATTGAAGGACATATTAATTTATTAGTAGCTCAATCGCTTGCACTTGGCTATGATTTATTTGATGTGCTTCGGGCAGCATGTATACATCCGGTTGAGCATTACAATTTAAATGTTGGTTTATTACAAGAAGGTGATGCTGCTGATTTTATCCGCGTTAACAATTTAAAATCTTTTGATGTTTTGGAAACCTATATTGATGGGAATTGTGTGGCTAAAAATGGCAAAACCTTAATTGACCATGTACCTTCACAAACACCTAACCTGTTTAAAGTATCAAATAAACAACCCGGTGATTTTATTTTAAAAGCTACTTCAAAACAAGGTAGAATTATTAAAGCCTTAGATGGTGAAATCGTGACAAAAGCAGCAGTGGATGAACTTTCCATCATCGACGGAAACTATGAACCTGATTTGAAAAAAGACATTTTAAAAATTGCCGTAGTAAATCGTTATGTTAAAAACGAAAAACCTTCGGTAGCTTTTGTTAAAGGCTTTGGTTTACAACAAGGGGCATTGGCTTCGAGTGTAGCACACGATTCACATAATATCGTAACGGTTGGCACTTCTGATGAAACCATTTGTGCTGCCATAAATCATGTTATACAACATAAAGGTGGCGTGGTGGCTGTTAACAATAAAGGCAAACATAAAATGTTGGCTTTACCAATTGCCGGTTTAATGAGCCCTTTAAATGGTTATAAACTTGCCCGGCAATACGCTGAAGTTGATGCTTGGGCAAAAGCTGAATTAGGTTGCGTTTTAAAAGCACCCTTTATGTTGTTGTCTTTTTTGGCATTGCCCGTTATTCCCGCTTTAAAAATTACCGATTTGGGTTTGTTTGATGTGAATCGTTTTGGATTTGTAAATGTTGGGCTCGATCTTTAATCAAAAACAAAACATACTAAAAATTGAACCACCTCGTGCCGGAAATTCAGATCACAAAACGCAATCATTTATTCAACATCCCCTTCTGTTTTAACTTCCGATTGCTAAAAGTTTGCTGTGGCAAGAAGCTTTGGTTGTAACTGAACAAGAGATACTGAACAATCCGTTCCGTTTCGCTATGTGGTTTGGCAGCAAGACAGTTTAACCTAAAGTTTTCAATGGGGATTCTTTGTTACAATAACTACTTCAAGTCGTTTGCCTACAAACCCACCTACTTTTTAGCAGGTGGTTGTTGGGTAATTTGCTATCTAAATTAAAACCTACTCCAACACAAAAGCCTTAGCCGCCGCCAAAGCTGCCGGTATCCCCTCAACCGATTTACCGCCGGCGGTTGCATAGTGTGCTTGTCCGCCGCCGCCGCCTTGTATGTGTTTCGACCAATCTCTAATGAGTTTGCCGGCATTCCAATCTTTTGTCTTTGACACTTCTTCATCGATCATTACGGTTAAATTGGCTTTGCCGTTGATGTTGGCTCCTAAAACTAAAAACATATGATCAATTTCGTTTTTTAAATCAAAGGCTATTTTTTTAACGACGTCTGCATTGCCGGCATCAATTTTTAAGGCGGCAAAATTAATGCCATCCACTTGCTCAAATTGAGTTTTGAGTTGGTCTTTCAGTTGCCCGGCTTGTTGCATTTGTAAACGATCGATATCTTTCTTCAATTGTTGATTGTCTGCCATCAATTTTTCAACGGCTTTGGCAACACCACCAGAACTTTTTAACTGCAGTTTAATTTGGCTGAGTTCCGCATCTTGCTTTATAATATGTTCTACGGCTTTTTTTCCGGTAATAGCTTCAATACGTCTAACGCCCGCCGCTACCGAAGTTTCAACCGTTAATTTACAATAGCCAATTTCGCCAGTGGCTTTAACGTGCGTGCCGCCACACAATTCGATCGAAAATTCAGGATCAATAGTTACTACGCGCACTGTGTCATCATATTTTTCACCAAACAAAGCCATCGCACCTTTGGCTTTGGCTTCTTCAATGGGTACGCCGGTTTCTATCAACACTGCAATGTTCTCCCTAATTTTTTCATTAATTATCCGCTCGGCTTGTTGTAAGGCTTCTTCTTCCATTTTAGCAAAATGAGAAAAATCAAAGCGGAAACCGTCCGGACCAACCATACTTCCTTTTTGTTGAATATGATTGCCAAGCGTTTGTTGTAAAGCTGCCTGCAAAATATGAGTAGCGGTATGATTTTTTATGATGGCATTTCTTCGCTTAGCATCTACTTTAGCAATAATGGTTTCGTTTACTTTGGTAGGTAATTGCTCAACAAAATGAAGGATGAGGTCATTCTCTTTTTGCGTATCAATCACTCCAATTTTTTCTTCCCCACAAATAAACAAACCTTTATCGCCAACTTGCCCACCGGCTTCTGCATAAAAAGGCGTTTTATCTAACACCACCTGATACAACTTTTTCTTTTTGCTTTCTACCAAACGGTAACGCAGTATTTTCGCGCTTTCTTCCAAAGAGGTATAGCCCGTAAATTCGGTCGGTTCTTTGGTGTCAATTAAAACCGTCCAATCCGAGGCATCAATTTTTGAGGCTGCGCGGGCTCGTTCCTTTTGTTCGTTTAAGGCTTTTTCAAAACCAGCTTCATCAATTTGAAAACCTTTTTCGCTTGCCAGCAAACGGGTTAAGTCAATTGGAAAACCATAGGTATCAAACAATTCAAAAGCTGCTTGCCCATCAATGGTTTTGGTTTCGATTAACGAAGATTCTATCGCTGCGAAACGCTTTAATCCAGAGGCTAAGGTTCTTAAAAAAGACTGTTCTTCTTCGGTAATCACCTTGGCAATCAGTTGTTCATTTTGTTTTAATTCAGGATAAATTCCATCGAACTCGGCAACCAAAACAGTAACCAATTTCCCCAGAAAAGCTTCTTTTACATTTAAAAAACTATACGCATAACGTACCGCTCTACGCAACACTCTTCTAATTACATAACCCGCTCCGGTGTTTGATGGCAACTGCCCATCAGCAATAGTAAAAGTAATGGTTCTTATATGATCGGCAATTACCCTAAAGGCAATATCTTTTTTACTATCGGTACCTTCATAAGTTAAAGCGGCAACTTTTTCAATGGCTTCAATAATAGGCATAAAAATATCCGTATCATAATTAGAATTTTTTTGTTGTAAGATGCGTACCAAACGCTCAAAGCCCATGCCCGTATCAATGTGTTTTTCTTTTAACGGTTCTAAGCTGCCATCTTTTTTTCTATTGAATTGAATAAAAACCAAGTTCCATATTTCAATTACGTCGGGATGATCGGCATTGACCAAATCGGCACCGGGTGTTTTGGCTTTATCTTCGGCACTGCGTAAATCCACATGAATTTCGGAGCAAGGTCCGCAAGGTCCAGTGTCGCCCATTTCCCAAAAATTATCTTTAGCATCAAAAGCTAAAATTCTTTCCGCCGGTAAAATGGCTGACCAATGCTTTTTGGCTTCTTCATCTAAACCAACACCCAATTTTTCATCACCTTCAAAAATAGACACATAAATGTCGGCTTCCGGTATTTTATATTGTTCGGTAATGAGTTCCCAAGCCCAAGCAATAGCTTCTTTTTTAAAATAATCACCAAACGACCAATTGCCCATCATTTCAAACATGGTATGATGATAATGGTCTACGCCCACTTCCTCCAAATCATTATGCTTACCAGAAACCCGTAAACATTTTTGCAGATTAACTGCCCGTTTATCCGTAACCGTTTTGTTACCCAGAAAAATATCTTTAAACTGATTCATGCCAGCATTGGTAAACATTAAGGTCGGGTCGTTTTTAACCACTATCGGTGCTGAGCCGGCATCATAGTGATTTTTCGATTGAAAGAAATCAATAAAGGTTTGGCGTATCTGCTTGCTTGTCATTACTAAAATTATTAAGGCAGCAAAGTTACGTATTTATAGCTTGTATGTTGAATAGGTGAGGGGTTAAATGTTTTGAGATATTATTTTCAAATAAGCAATAAATCTACTTTTCTTATAAAGTAGTATTTTTAACTAAAAATGATTAAGTTCCCACCGTGCCGGTAACAAACAAAGGTAAACTACCCACAGCCAGTAAATTTTTAGAAGTTTTTAATTGCTTGGAAGGACAGCAATTGACCGAATTGGAACGCTTTGTCGATTCGTTTGCCAGCAACTTAAAAGATGAACAAAAGGAGCGATTTGTTGCCTTAATTAATGAACGTAAAAATGGGCGAGTGCTACAAGTGCAATGGGCAAAATCGACTATTTGGAAAGATGCACTAAAAGCGTGGAACAAAGACAAAAGCATCTTCCAACAAATTGTTGATCGCTTTTTATTGACTGATTTACGACACAAAGATTTTTGGGGAGACTATGCCCTGCTAAGCTTTTACCAAGCAAATGATCTACAAAAAAATTTTAATTTACTATGGACAAAATGCGAAAAAAGAGCCAAGCAAACCATTAGCAAAACCTCTAAAGAAAAAATACAACTATTTCTACTGTATGAACTTAAAACTAACCTCAACAAAAGCGATAGAAGTGCTAAGAGAAAAGACTATTTACAACTGTCCGAACAAAACTTAGATACCTTTTATGCTTTACAAAAATTAAGAATGGCATGCGAGCAACTCAATAGAAAAGCATTGATTAAACAAGGGAAACATACCGGTGCCGATGAAACGCTCATCAATATTTTATCTAACAAATTACCTGATACGTCAGCCGTTCAGTTATACTTCAATATTTATCAGTTACTAAAAAATCCTCAAAATAACATGTGGTACAATAAAGCCTCTAACCTTATTCAAAGTGAGACAAAGTTTTCGAGCGACATTATTTTAGAAGCCGCTCAATTATTAATGAATTACTGCATCAGAAAAGTAAATCAACATCAAACAGCCTTTATTGTTGAATACAGAAAACATATTAATTTTTTGGAACAACATGATTATTTATTAGATGACAAAAAATTGATAAGTGTACATCATTACAATAATTACATTACTATTTGTCTAATTCAAAACGACTTAGAAAAAGTACTCGATATCATCAATAAATACAGTCATCTCATCAGTCCAAAAGAAGAAGCTAAACAAGCAGAAATTTTAAGTTTACTAAGGTATCATTTATCTAAATTAAATACGGCTAAATGCTGGCAAATTATCGACCAATTTCACACTACAGACAAAATATATAATTTCATATTAGATAAAATATACTTAAAATTGTTTTTTCTCGATAACGATAAAGCAGCTTTTAAAACCAATTAATTGCTCTGCGGCGAAAATTAGATAAGGAAGAAACGGTAAGCAAAGCCAATCAAACAAACATTAGAAACTTCGCAAAAATTATCAATTTAGTGATGAGAAAAAAAATGAAAAAAGAAGCCGTAGATTTAAATAAGTATAAATCCAAACTTTCTCCTTTAGATTTTACTTGGTTAGTAAAAGCCTTTAAGCAACAGCCAGTATAATTACAATCACAAAATCATGAAAATTATTTTTTTGAAGCGAAACTTTTGAGCATTATAATAACACCCGTCCCGCTTTTCGCTCAAATACCATTTGCTTGCGCTGCAAAAGCTATGCAAAATGCTATAACCGCTGCAATCGGGGCTAGTTGGCAAACGTCGGTTGTACTTGCTGAGGCAATTCAATTACAAGGCAAAACCAACAGACATCCAGCATCTTAATATTCGTTATAGCGTACTATTGAAATTCATGGTATCCTGTTTAAAAGATGAAGCCAAACAAGCTGCAAAACAACCTAACTTAGTAAAATATGGAATCCCCATTATTGAAATTTTTCAAAATCAACTATATTTCGAGGCAAATTGAATAGATCAAAATGATACAACTTCCACCAGAAAAATTAGGCTCTTTTTATTTGGGCGCAAAATATGATGATACCAACAAAACTATACAACCCGAAACAGTAAATTACGATGCCAGAGATTTAACCACACACGCCGTTTGTGTAGGTATGACGGGCAGTGGCAAAACCGGCTTGTGTATTGGTTTATTAGAAGAAGCAGCTTTAGATAAAGTGCCGGCGTTAATCATCGACCCAAAAGGCGACATGACCAATCTACTCTTACAATTTGAAAATTTAGAAGCCACCGATTTTGAAAAATGGATAAACGCCGACGATGCTGCCCGAAAAGGTTTAACCAAAGAAGCCTACGCCGCTTCAATGGCTGAAAAATGGAAAAAGGGCTTAGCCGAATGGGGGCAAGATAACTGCCGCATCGAAAATTTAAAACAAGCGGTAGATTATACCATTTACACTCCAGGTTCTGATGCTGGAATTCCCGTAAACATTCTCGGTTCTTTTGCCGCGCCCAAAGTAGATTTTGATTCGGATGCCGAAATGTTGCGCGAACGTATACAAGGAACGGTAGCCGCTTTGTTGGGGATGATAGAAAGTAAAGCCGACCCTGTTAGGAGCAGAGAAGGTATTTTACTATCTACCTTGTTTGAACATTATTGGCGCAAACAAGAAGATTTAGACCTCGCCAAAATAATCAAGAACATTCAAAAACCACCGGTTAAACAACTCGGGGTGTTTGATGTAGATACCTTTTTTCCTGAAAGAGACCGCTTCGATTTGGCAATGGAATTTAACACCTTAATGGCATCGCCACAGTTTAGCTACTGGTTAAAAGGAGAGGCTTTAGATATTGAAAAACTGTATTTTACTGCAGAAGGAAAACCACGTCACAGCATTTTTTACATAGCACATTTATCAGAAAGTGAACGGATGTTTTTTGTAACCCTATTGCTCAACAGTTTAATTACATGGATGCGCCGGCAATCCGGTACTACTAGTTTACGCAGCTTACTGTACTTCGATGAAATTTTTGGATACTTTCCACCTACAGCGCAACCACCTTCCAAAAAACCCTTGCTAACTATTTTAAAACAAGCCCGTGCCTTTGGTGTAGGAGCGGTGTTGGTTACACAAAATCCGGTAGATATTGATTACAAAGGCTTATCAAATGCAGGTACTTGGTTTATTGGTAAATTACAAACTGAGCGCGATAAACAACGCGTATTAGAAGGCTTAGAAGGTGCTATTGCCGAAGTAGGTAATGCCAATGCCACCAACTTTAGCGATTTAATTTCAGCATTATCTTCCAGAGTTTTTTTGTTACATAATGTACACAATACAGAACCGATTGTATATCATACCCGGTGGGCAATGAGTTATTTGCGTGGTCCCTTAACTCGACCACAAGTTAAAGAGTTGATGCGGTTTAAAAAAGCGGCAAATCAAACAAAAATTGAAAAAGTTGAACCAAAAGTAGATACAGCTATTGCACCTCCTAAAGAAAAGTTGCAAGCGGTTGTCGAGCCGGCAGCCCAACATAATTTACCACCGGCATTAGACCCTAAAATTCAGCAACGTTTTTTTGCGGTTTGGAAATCGGCAAGCGAAGCGCAACAAGCTTTGCAAAGTAGCAGTCCGGTAAGTTTAACTTACCAACCCGAAATTTTACTGCTGGCAAAAGTACGCTTTTATGATAGCAAACGAGGAGTAGATGAAATTGCCGAGTTGAGTTATTTGAGTACCACGCCTGATGAATTTGGACGTATCCCCTGGGATAATTTAGTGGTCATAAAAAATTGGGATCGTGTTGTACAAAGTAAATCTGACCATCCTGATACGGTTGCTATTCAGTATGCAGGCATACCCGACGGGATGAACAGCCTTAAAGATTTTTCGGCTATTGAAAAGGAATTTTCTAACTGGTTGTATCAACATCAAGCACATCATATTTTAGAACATGATACCTTTGATCTTTTTCAAAAGAAAGATGAAAGTGTTGAATCTTTTACTATGAGGGTTCAACAAACCGCAAGAGAAAAACGAGATCTTGCTTTGGATGAATTGCAAGAACAATATGAAGCCAAGTTTGAGCGATTAAAAGATAAAATACGAAAAAAAGAGCACAGTTTAGATGAAGCAAAAGCTGATAAAAGAGATAGAAGAACAGCAGAAGTAGTGTCAGTTGCCGAAACCTTATTTTCAGTTTTTGCCAAAGGACGGTCGCGTTCTTTTAGCGCTGCAGCAACTAAAAGAAGAATGCGCCGGAAAGCTGCCGAAAAAGTAGCAGCCGTAAAAGATGATTTGATGGATTTAAACGAAGACTATGACACCTTAGAAGCTACCTTAAAAAGCAAGTTAGCAGATATTACCAAAAAATGGGAAGAGGTTGCTAATGGCATTCATCAAAAAATAATTAAACCTCGAAGAACAGATGTTAAAATAGATACGTCTATTTTAGTATGGCATCCCTATTGGGTAAATGAGTTGGGAGACAAGGTGTCCGCCAGAAATTAAAGTTTGTTTTTAGAATATGCATTAGCATCCCACAAAAAACATGTAGTCATATTGGTTGTTTTGCAATAAGATCATTTTCATTATCATCAGTTAAAGCGTAGCAGAAGAGCGTAGTAATTAAAGTGATTAAATGTTTAAAATAGAAAACCAATCACACTATGAATTTGTAAACTTCTTTTATATTTGCCTGCCATTACATATAGTTTATTAGCAAATGTTCCATTTGTTAGTTAAAACATGAGTTGAAAAAACCAATTTGGAATGTCGTCCAATCGCCTCAAGACTTGAACCGAAAACAGCCTACACTTTGATAAAAACTTAATCGCCTCGCCTCTAAAAAATCGTTCATTTTATTATCCACAGATTAATCAGCAGTATTATTTAAAGTAATGACTAAATAATAAGTTGTGCATTAACAAACGGTTCTTTTGTCTTAATTTATCGAAAAGCTTGAAGCTTTAATAGGCTTTTTATACGTTGTAAAACAAAGGAATAAGTGTATAATGTTCAAATTGTTTTTTATCCATTATTAATTTTTAAGTTAAATTTTTTTTAAATCAACAGTTATTATGCACAAGTCAATTACCATTTTTTTATGTATTGCGTTTATTATTTTAGAACATCAATTTTGTAAAGCTCAATGCCATGCGGATGACTGGACGGCATTGAAAGCCCTGTATGAAAGCACGAAAGGAGATAACTGGCAGAACAATACCAATTGGAACAATGTTGTATATGCTACCAATCCTTCAAATTGCTCTTTAAACAATGTATTTGGGGTAGAAGTTAATGCTTTTGGTAGAGTAAACCTCGTTGATTTAAGTAACAACAATTTAAATGGGGAAATACCAATTCAAATTGGTAATTTAAAATTGATTAAAGATTTGCGATTGAATAACAATCTGCTTGGCGGGTCAATTCCAATAGAGATGGGCGGTTTGAATAATATTGAAAATCTTAATTTGAGTGATAACCGGTTAACAGGTAATATACCTGTAGAGTTCGGTAATTTAAATAAGTTGTTTTCTCTACATTTAAACAAAAACAAATTGCGCGGTGAAATCCCTAAATCATTTGCAAATTTAAATAATTTAGTTTTATTGAGTGTTAGAACTAACCAGTTAATCGGAGAAATACCTAAGGAATTGAGTCAATTGACGAAGTTAGAATATTTAGATTTTGGTGTAAACTTTCTTATTGGTGAAATTCCTTCTTCGCTTGGTAATCTTGCCCAACTTGAATTTTTGTTGTTAGATCAAAACAATTTAATTGGCTATCTACCTGCATCATTAGGTAGTTTAACTCTACTAATGCAACTATCATTGTCTGGTAATAACTTGAGTGGAACAATACCTGGCGAATTTGGTAACTTAAACAATATAGGAAGTTTAGATTTGAGTTTAAATCAACTTAGCGGCTGTTATCCGCCAAACTTAAACGCACTTTGCAGCAAACCAGTTACTTTTCAAATTACTCAAGGTAACAGTTTTAATGCTTCTTGGGAAGACTTTTGTGCGTCTAATGCAGGTATTTGTGAAGAAATTAAGCAAGCTGTTGTTGTTTCAACAAATTATTCAGGTAATGTTTCTATTCTGTTAGATAATACTCAAAATATATTGAGTAATAATGTAGCAACAATTTACAATTATAATACCTGTTCGGATTATACCAATATTGCAAATTGTAGTCCGGTAGTAGGATTTAATAACTTTGCGGCTAATGAAGCAATTTGGGCAGTAACCATGGCGGCTGAATTTTTATCGACTTTTCAAATTACTATACCACCCGTAAATATTATTGTAAATAATACTGAAAATATAAATAGTGCCAAATTCTATGCTACTTACAATACTATAAATTTAGGTAAGGGAGATGGTATAGAAAGAAGTTCGATGACGGCACCAGATATTGTGGGACATGAATATGCACATGCCATTATCAGGGCTATTAATAATTTGGGGAATTACAAGATATCTGGTGCATTAAATGAATCATATGCCGATATTTTTGGTGAACTCGTTGAACAATACTGTTATGAAAATAATAATAATTGGATTTATGGAACGCAGGTAATGATTAATCCGCCAAACGGTATCCGTAGTCTGGTTAATCCAAAAGATGCGACTATGCAATATCAACTACCCGACACCTATAAAGGAGAGCATTGGATACATATTGACAATGCTTGTTTTCATATCGATAATTGTGGTATCCATACCAATAGTGGAGTACATAGTCATTGGTTTTATTTATTGGCAAATGGTGGGTCTGGCATTAACGATTATGGATATACTTTTAATGTAAATGGCATAGGCGTTGACAAGGCAACTGCTATACTCTTTGATAATTTGCTGAACAACTTAAACCCACAATCTACCTTTTTGGAAGTAAGAGATGGATCGATAAGGGTTACACAATCACTATATCCTAATCAATCTGCTACAATTTCTTCAGCAAGGCAAGCTTGGGATGCCGTTGGCGTTTTTGAACCCATCGATAATCCTATAGAATTTCGAATTACTAATGCCTCTCAAACTGATCCTGTATCTATACAGGCAAGTGGGACCGTTTTGCCTATCGAATTTGATTTAAACATCGATTCGCTTGGCTTAGATATAACTGCCGATGAATTGTGTTTTACACTGCACTTGCCACCCAATTATAGAGATATTAACCTTAAAGGCGCTTATCAACCATTAACCGTACAAGAACTAACGGTGTCTGAAACAGATGGTGAAATGAGTATATGTATCAACCGGCAAAATCAAGGGTCAGGAAAAAGAAGCGAAAACTTCGCTTTAATTGCCAGTAAAAGTTCAATTATTCAATTTGGAGTTTGCATTGTTTCAGAAATATTGAAAGGAGAATCAGCTACTATAGAACCTATAGTGATTTCTGGTTATACCAAAACCGGATTTGATGAGATAATTAGTTTTAAATCTACTACTTTGCCTTTTGGTTTCGATTACGAAGATATAACAAACAATCCCCAGAATTTGTTGGAAACAAGTCTTACACTCAATCATAAAAACTGTATAGCTTTAGGTACCATAGCAATTGAAGTATTAAATAATTATGTGATTGGTTTACCACCTTACACTTATTCACTAAGTGATGAAAGGGATATCATTCTTCAACAGATAGAAATCTCAAGTCCAATACACCAATTTTATGGCTTAGAGGTAGGAACATATAGAC
Organism: uncultured Chitinophagales bacterium; assembly: GCA_938023075.1. GTDB lineage: Bacteria > Bacteroidota > Bacteroidia > Chitinophagales > JAHDHT01 > CALHDG01. Next base: position 11,677 of record CALHDG010000107.1, on the reverse strand, counting down.
TAAAAGTAGAAGATAGTACAGATAAACAAATTACTAAAAAGTTTAGTATTAGCTTTATTAGTGAACCGGATGGCAGTGTTTGTTGCCCGGAAAACTTAACTATACCTCCAGGGGCTGTTAATGGAATGTTTAATGCTACAAGCACGATTAGCTTTACTAATGGAAGTTTAATTTCGGAGGGTCAATTTGAAATTTGTGATTGATTTAAATGTCATAGATCGTTCTCATTTTCCAAATCTTCAATCTTACGTAATAGCCATTGTTTCAATATTATAATTTCAAATTGCAGCAAGCGTACTTTAATTTTTGGGAGTTCTTTTTTTAAGGTATTTTTTTTTCTTGGTTGATCCAGTATATTTTTAAGTTTGTACAACTTGTTAAAAATCAGAATAAAGTTAAAGTATCCGGTTTTCCGTCTTTTAGTCAATTTTTTATTTTGATGAATGAAAGTTCTCAAACTATCAATTAGTTGTTGGGTATAATTTTCATAACTAACATCAATTTCAAAAAAGCATTGTAACTGAGTTATTCTTAAACTCAGTTCGTGCGCATCATCTATTTTTCCGACTTTATTAAAATGAGTTAATGCAGTCTCATATTTTTGTTGACTAAAAGCGATTATACCACTATTGTATTCAAATACCGCATTTCGTATATTTAGAGGTAAATAGCTTACATAATAAAGCAATTTATCGAGTGCCCATTCAAAAGCCTGTACCCTACATGCATTGGTAATTATATTTTTTAACAAGGCTAATTCAATTGTATTATCCATTATTAAAAGGTTGGCTTCGTGCATGCTATTATAAACTTCAAATAAATAATTAAAGTAATTTAAATCACCTTTTGACACTTGATAAATACAGTGATTAGTTATATTAGTATAAAACGGTTTCAAAAAATCAAGTGGAATTGTTTCATGTTTTTCTTTTAGTAGTTTTGATAAAGCCAAAAAAATCGCTTCTTCTTCTGTTTCTACTAATTCAATATTCAACACGAATAATTGAATTAAAGGATTACTTCGATATTCGGGTAAGCTAAGCAAAGCTTCTAAGGCTTTAAATGGATTTAAGTTAAATGTTTTATGGGCATATCGGCGTTGCAAGGTAATTTTTGCCAGGTGATATTGTAATTTCTGTAATAAATATTTTATGTCTACGTGATATTGTAAATCATCATAATTATCTTCTTTGGTTAATACATTATTGATGAACAGTAATCTCGCTTTCTCACTTTGAATATGATAACATTGATTATGAAAATCGATACCTTGTTTTTTTACCATATTCAATTTTCTTTCGGTTGCTTTTATTCGTCTGCTATACAACATTAGTTGCTTTCTATCAATCAATTCGGGGAAAAGTAGTAAAGCATCATGTTTATCCGTACGCTTAATTTTTTCAAACATTAAAAATTTTTCGGCAGCTTGTAAGAGCTCATTCATTACTTTGCTTAATCTCTTTTTTTGCTGATTGTTTAAAGAGCCCGCTGCTTTTTCCTCTTTTGAAAACAAAGTATTATAAATGGTACATTGTACATCCGGTGTAAAATCGGTTCGATCTAAAGCGTGTTTTTTCAAAGCTTTCAACAACACGGCTAAACCTTGTTTACTGCTCAAGTAACCACTGCTAATTAACTTTTCAAAGTCCTGAAGCTCGTTTAGTGTAAATGATTTAAGTAACACAAAAGGTAAGGAGACTCGATAGCTTAGCGACTTATTTTCCAACATTTTAAGCTTAATATAGATTAATCAATACTTAATAATTTAAACTAATTATTAATATTTATAGAATAAGCAATTTTTTCTATTGAAATATACAATTATTTACGTTTAAATTTGTACAGATGTTTCTGATAAACAATTTAAAATCATCAAACTTCACTAAAAACCCCAATTAAACTTTTATTAACATATAAGCAAAAATTACGTGAATGGATCTTTTAAACTAAAGCGATTAAAACCTTAGGAATACGAAGAAAATAAATTATCCAATCGGTAGTAGATTATTTTTTTCAAGACGAGGCGAAAAACCTAGGTATAGACCAAGCTAACACTAGGCTTTTCAGTAAAGTCAAGAAGAAAAAGAATCAGTACAAATGGTAAATTTATTTTTGTAGCATAACAAACAACTAAACATATATAAAAAATGCTAATAAACAACGATCCCCAGTTTCCCCTTGCTGAACATATGGGAAAATAAATCAACCTTTTAGACAATGTCCTTTTATGATAGATGAAAAGAAAAATGTAAGGATAACTTCAAATCTCTTCAACAAAGTAAATCATAAAGTGGAAACTTGTTGGGTAAATTTATTTTTGAATTTTTCCATACAAAGCAAACATATTTATTTAACCAACGGCATTGTGTATAAAACAATGGCAGTAAAAAATGAAAGAATGAATTTAAAAGACAAAACGTTTGTAAGCCTAAACTTAATTGTTTACGAAATAAAGAGAAAAATCTATGCCCAAAAATAGCTGTCAATGAAGTCCCACTTATTTCATTGTAATAAGAACAATGAAAAAAAGTTACAAAAATTGGAGTTAGCGCATAAGTTCTTGTAACTTAAAATCATTGTAGAGTGTCAAATACTACCTCGTATTTGGCACTTTTTTATTTAATATATTCACATGTTACGATTTTTTTTTTGAAGCGAAAGATAATGTTGACTTGGAAAGGTGCAGCGCGCTTTCCGTTCAAATGCTGCCGCCTGCGCTGCAATACCAACGCTTCAGGCAGCATAACCACTGCAATCGCGGCTAAAAATCCAACGACTGCCCGCTTCAATACCTTTTCTAAAATGCGGCTCATTCTTAAACAATGCTTTCCCTATATCCAAAATTCTCTAATACAACTGTCTAGGAATATTATACAATTTCAGACAGATGTTGCAATAAGCAAACTGCAAATTACTCATTATCAACAATTTAATGTCAATTTTCAATAAAATATCAGTAAATTATTATTGACAACATTCAAAAATTGTATTCGTTTTTCCAAACAATAGCTTCTATTTTTGTAAAAAATTTAACAAATTCTACATCACACCTATTTATAATTAAGAATAATGAGAAAATAAATTTACCAATTATGATAAAGCAATATTTTGTTAGTCGAGTTGAAAAACACAGTCTTAGTGAGGCTAAGACGAGGCTTTTCAACTAAGTATATCGGAAAATTGCAAAGTCAGAATGTAAATTTATTTCTTTCTCATTCTTTAGCAAAACAGAATTATATAATCATAAACAAAAAATATGAGAAATTTATTAACACTGGTATTGATCTTATATGCATCAATATTAATGGCGCAAGCACCGCAAGCAATTCCATATCAAGCAATGGCTATAAATGCCCAAGGACAAGTGGTGTCCAATGCTGTGCTTGGTGTGCAAATTCAACTTGCCGAAGAAGTTGCTTCTGGTAGAATTGTTTATACCGAAATCCATTCGGTAGAAAGTGATGCAAATGGCTTATTTCAATTGGATATTGGTAGAGGTTACGCAACACAAGGAAGCTTTAACGACGTGTATTGGAAAGCACATCCTTATTTTATTAAAGTAAATTTGGATATAGCCGGTGGAACAGCATATCAAGAAATTGGCATAGTTGAACTATTGTCCGTTCCATATGCTTTATATGCTGCACAGTCAGCTACCGGTCCAGAAGGCGAACAAGGTCCACCCGGTCTACCCGGTCCGCAAGGTCCACAAGGGAGACCTGGAGCACCTAGTCCACCTAGTCCTCCTGGAGCATATGGTCCGTCCGGTCCACCTGGTCCGCAAGGTCCACCTGGTGCAGCTGGTGGACCACAAGGTGAACCCGGTCCTCCCGGTCCAATGGGTCCACGTACCGGCAATCAAGGTCCTCCCGGAGAAGTAGGACCTCCAGGCGATCCTGGTCAAGCAGGTTGGCAGGGAATACCTGGAGATAAGGGACCTCAAGGTCCAGAAGGTCCCAGAGGAGAAGATGGGGTGATGGGACCTCCTGGCGATCAAGGACCACCCGGTCCACCTGGACTTCCTGCACCTCCAGGAACCCCTGTCGGACCAAAAGGTCCACAAGGTGATCCCGGACCTCCTGGTCCCGAAGGTGCACCAGGTGTTCCCGGTCCACAAGGTCCACCTGGTTTACATGGTCCACCTAATCCACCAGGATCACCAGGAGAAGAAGGTGCTCCGGGACCACCAGGACCACCAGGAGACAAAGGCTTACAAGGTGCTCCTATTCAACCGATGTTATCCAATCCGCCTTCCAATCCGGTGTTGGGTGATATTTATTTAGATGACGGAACAAACCGGACCAATAACAAAGCAGGTTTGCGTTATTTCACTGGTGAAGACTGGATAGATCTTAATTAAACAATAAAACAAAATAAAATGAAAAATTTAATATTAATTATATTAATTGCTTTATCTGGTGTTGTAAGCGCTCAACCTCCTATGGCTTTTAGTTATCAAGCAGTAGCAACAGATGCAAATGGTTTACCGCTTAGCAACAGTTCAGTTGGAATAGAGGTATCTATTTTGCAAGGCAGTGCCGATGGGAATGAGGTATATAAAGAAACCCATCACGTTGAAAGCGGAGATAATGGTTTATTCAATTTATCGATTGGTGCTGGAGAACCGGTTTTGGGAGATTTTAACGGTATTTTATGGAATGGTAACCGTCATTTTGTTAAAACTGCTATTGACATCAATGGAAATACCAACTATGAGTATGCAGGAACCGTAGAATTATTATCTGTACCGTATGCCTTGTTTACTTTAGAATCGGGCAATGATTTAACCGAAAATCCAGGACCAATAGGACCAAGAGGAAAACCAGGACCTGCTGGTGCGCCAGGACCACCAGGTCCAACAGCACCAGTAGGTGCCCCGCCTCCACCAGGTCCGCCTGGTCCACCAGGTCCGGAAGGCATGCCAGGGCAGGATGCACCACCTGGAGGCATGCCTGGACCGCAAGGACCACCCGGACCACCGGGTCCGCCTGGAGGTGCTGACGGAGAACAAGGACCTGCAGGACCAAAGGGCTCACAAGGATATTGGGGATTATTTGGACCGAAAGGACCAGATGGTCCACCAGGTCCTGAGGGACCTCCAGGACCAATTGTTAGTCCAAAAGGACCACCCGGACCAGCAGGTCCGCCAGGTACTCCTGGCACCTCCGAAGGTAACAAAGGAGAGCAAGGAGATCCAGGTCCACCTGGAGCCCCTGGAGCACCCGGTGCACCAGGTCCTCCAGGTATTTCAGCACCAGATATGGTTTATCCTGGTGCACCAGGAGCACCAGGAATAGCGGGTCCACAAGGAGGGAAAGGAGAAATAGGTTTTACTGGAGTAAATGGCTTTCCAAGAATGATTATGTCGGCTGTTGTACCTGCCAATGCAGAAGTGGGTAATATATATTTAGATGATGGTACAAATACTGCAAATGGAAAACCAGGCATTAGAGTGTATGATGGAAGCAGTTGGATTGATTTTTAAAAACCAAACACTGCACAACACTAGTATTATTAATTGTATAGTAAAACAAGTTAAGATTTATCAAAAAAAATAAAATTATAAATAAAATGAAAAATATTTTAATAACTACAATATTGATGTTTGCTATTAGTGTGATTTTAGCACAAGTACCTCAGGCATTTAGTTATCAGGGTATTGCTATTGATACCAATGGAGAGGTACTTAGTGAATCAACCTTGGCATTGAAAGTAGCCTTGCTTGAAGGTGAGACAGAAGGAACCGTAGTTTATTGTGAAACACATCTTACTGAAAGTAGTGAAATTGGTTTGTTCAGTGTTAATATTGGACAAGGAGAAATAGTTAATGGGGTGTTTGAAGATATTGACTGGGGTGCTGCTGCACATTATTTAAAAGTAGAAGTTGATGTAAACGGCGGAAGTAATTATGTGTATCTAAGTACACTTGAATTACAATCGGTTCCCTACGCTTTTTATGCTTTAAATGCGGCTACAGGTCCTGCTGGTCCACCAGGAGTTGAAGGACCGCCAGGAGCGCCCGGGAAGCCAGGTCTTGCTGGTGTTCCAGGTGCACCTGGAACACCAGGGCAGCCTGGACCACCCGGTCCTCCAGGACCACCAGGTCCACCTGGACAAGCAGACGGACTGCCGGGACCTGAAGGACCGCCTGGTGCACAAGGATTACCTGGACCTCCAGGTCCACCAGGTTCTTTCGGTCCACCAGGACCACAAGGTCCACCGGGACCAGATGGACCTCTTGGCGAACCCGGTCCACCTGGAGATATAGGCTTACAAGGTCCACCCGGAATTGCCGGACCACCAGGTCCTCGTGGTCCCGAGGGTCCACCAGGTCCGCCTGGCGCGGGAGCCGGTCCACCAGGTGATAAGGGTGAGCAAGGTCCTTCCGGACCAGATGGTCCAGATGGCGAACCTGGTCCACAAGGTCCTCCTGGCTTAACCGGAGCACCTGGTCCACCAGGACTACCCGGACCTCCAGGACCACCCGGACCGTTTGGAAAGAAAGGACCAGATGGTGATCCAGGCTTACATAAATTGCCTTTATTAGATACGCCACCTATCGATCCACTGCTACACCATATCTATTTAGATGACGGCACGAATCGAGTTGATGGAGCAATTGGATTGCGCTATTATAATGGAAATGCTTGGACAGACTTATAATGAAATTTGTTTAGTCAATAGATCATCAAGCGGCATCTTAACAGTTTAGTTGGATGCCGCTTTTATTTTAAGTGCAAACTCAATCATTGTCATCTTAATTTTAAGATGATACTTATGTTCATACAATCAATATATTCGGATATATAATAAGATATTAAGTTTTTGAATAGGTCAATAAATGATGCAAATAAAAAGTTGAGTTGATATCTAAATGTCCATAAAAATGTAACACAAATTCTGTATTATTGATTAGTGACCATATCGCAGAAAGGGCTACCGGTCTAAGCCCGGACACCCACGTCATACTGAGACCTGTGCTGAACTTGATTTAGTATCAGGAGCGAAGTGGAATAAATGCTCAGTATCTCCAAGCTACTTCAACCAACGTTAGCATAACCAATACTCATTTTCAATCTGACAGATTGTGAACAAGCTATTTTACTTCATTCAGTATCTTCTCAGAATGACGGCTTTTGTCCGATGTTTGACGGGTAGCTGGTGAAAATACCCATCAGACCTTTCAGGTAGGATTAGGTTTGAATCTTACCAAATTAAATTCCAAATTTTTGTGTCGTCTTATATGTTCAATTTTGTGCGATTTCGCGACAAAATCAAAAAAAACTTTACTCTATTAAGTTGATTATTAATAGATTAATTCGATAAGTAGAAGATTATTTTTATTTATTTAAAAACAAAGCCAAAAAATTGTATTCGTTTTTGTATTCAATAGCTTCTATTTTTGTACAAAACTCAAGTAATTCTAAATTAAACCTATTTTTACTTTATTAAACAAAATAGAATTTTAAAATAATAAATACAATACATGAAAAATTTATTTACGTTGGTATTGCTCTTGTATTCCTCAATCATAGTGGCGCAAACACCGCAAGCAATTCCATATCAGGCAGTTGCCACAGACGGAGAAGGTCAAGTAGTATCTAACCGTATTATTGGTGTACAAATTCAAATGCATGAAGATGCCACTTCCGGTAGAATCGTTTATAAGGAAATCCATTCGGTTGAAAGTGATGCCAATGGGTTGTTTCGACTAAACATCGGCAGAGGATATGTAACCTATGGTAACTTCAGTGATATTCATTGGAGAGCAAATCCGTATTTTATTAAGGTGAATGCCGATTTAAGTGGAGGAACCAATTATCAATCTATTGGTTCTGTCGAATTATTATCGGTACCTTATGCACTATATGCCGCGCAGTCTGGTAGTGGACCCGATGGTCCTCCAGGTCCAGCCGGTCCTCCCGGTCCACCTGGAGAGCCTGGTCAAAAGGGCATTGATGGTGGACCAGGAGTACCAGGCGCACCAGGTCCACAAGGTCCACCGGGACCACCGGGACCTCCAGGTCCTGCCGGTGGTCCACAAGGTGATCCAGGTCCACCCGGTCCGCCGGGTCCAAGTACTGGAAATCAAGGACCGCCGGGCAATGAAGGTCCGGAAGGTCCGCCAGGCGATCCTGGATATCAAGGTTTACCAGGTATTAAAGGTCCACCCGGTCCTCAAGGTCCGAGAGGTGAAGATGGGGTAATGGGACCACCCGGGGATGAAGGACCTGCTGGACCGCAAGGAGCTCCCGGTCCACCAAGCGAAATAAAAGGAGAACCCGGTCCACCAGGACCAGCCGGACAAAATGGTGCGCCCGGCGAGCAGGGCGTCAAAGGTCCACCGGGTCCACCAGGAGCTCCAGGACCGTCTGGGCAACCTTGTCCACCACAGACACAAGGTCCACCAGGTCCAAAAGGAGAGCGGGGAGATAAGGGAATGACCGGTGCACCAATTGAAACTATGTTATCCTCTCCACCTGCCAATGCAGCATTAGGAGATATTTATTTAGATGATGGTACTAACCGAGGCGAAAATATTGCAGGTTTGCGCTATTATACTGGAACGGAATGGATTGACATTAATTAATTTGAAAACAAGTAAAAACATGAAACATATAATATTAACTGTATTGATTGCCATTTCGGGCATCATTTATGCTCAATCTCCTATGGCTTTTAGCTTTCAGGGTGTGGCAACCGATACGAATGGAGATCCTCTTGGCAATACTTTAATTGGGGTAAAAATATCCATTATACAAGATAGTGCTGATGGTGAAGAGGTGTACACCGAGACGCATATGGTTGAAAGTGCCGAAACAGGTTTGTTTAACCTTTCTATAGGAACAGGAAATCCTGAGCAAGGTGATTTTAGTACCATTTTGTGGGGTGCTAACCGGCATTTTGTTAAAACAGCTATAGATATAACAGGTAACACGAACTACGAATATGCTGGAACAGTAGAATTATTATCCGTACCCTATGCCTTATTTGCTTTAGAGTCTGGTAATGATTTAAGCGGAAAACCAGGTACGGCAGGACCAACTGGAACAGCTGGAGTACAGGGCGTACCAGGTCCACCAGGTCCAGCTGGTCAAGTTGGTGCACCACCGCCACCGGGTCCGCCTGGTCCACCAGGTCCTGAAGGGGAACCCGGACCTGCAGCACCTCCGGGTGGTATGAAAGGTCCACCAGGTCCTGAAGGTCCACCGGGTCCGCCAGGAGGACCTGATGGAGAACAAGGTCCAGACGGTCCGCCCGGCATAAAGGGAATACGCGGAATTCCGGGACCGCAAGGACCACCTGGAACGGAAGGACCACCAGGTCCCCCCGGACCATCAGTTAGTCCTAAAGGTCTGCAAGGTTTACCTGGTCCACCAGGTCCTGTTGGAAGTGCACAAGGTGACCCAGGCGATCCCGGTGAGTCGGGTGCTGCAGGTTTGCCCGGGCAACCAGGACCTCCAGGGCAACCAGGACCACCAGGACCACCAGGTCCCGATTTTTCTAAACCTCCTATTGGATTTCCAGTTGATTATCCAGGTCCTCCAGGACCAAAAGGTGACCCAGGAAATGTCGGTGATAATGGCTTTCCTACCTTAATTATGACCAATGTAGTACCAGAAACTGCAGAAGTTGGTAACCTATATCTAGATGATGGCACCAATACTTCAAATGGCAAACCAGGCATTAGAGTGTATACCGGAACAAATTGGATAGATTTTTAAAAAAAGAAACATGAAAAATATATTTTTAACAATAATATTAATGATGGGAGTTGGGCAGCTATTTGCCCAAGTACCTCAAGCATTCAGCTACCAAGGTATTGCTATAGATGCTGATGGAGAAATTATTTCAGAAAGTGCGCTTGCTTTAAAAATAACCTTACTTGCGGGTAGTACAGCGGGTGAAGCCCTTTATTGCGAAACACATATGACTGAAAGCAGTGCAATAGGATTGTTTAGTGTTAACGTTGGGCAAGGAGAAGTGGTGACCGGAACATTTGAGGATATTGACTGGGGAATAAATTCGCATTTTTTACAAGTTGAAGTTGATGTAACCGGTGGAAATGATTATGTATATTTAAGTACTTTAGAGTTACTTTCGGTGCCTTATGCTTTTTATGCATTGAATGCAGCAAGCGGTCCGGCTGGCGCACCAGGCGTACCAGGACCACCGGGCGCACCAGGCGCACCAGGACCACCAGGAGCTTCGATGGGCATTGGTCCACCTGGTCAACAGGGTCCTCCTGGTCCACCTGGTCAACCAGGTCCACCTGGTCCGGCAGATGGATTACCCGGACCATCCGGTGAACTGGGACCACAAGGACCAGAAGGACCGCAAGGACCACCAGGGGAAGCCGGACCGCAAGGACCAAGAGGACCACAAGGACCGGAAGGACCACCAGGACCAGAAGGAGAACCTGGTGATGAAGGTATAGCGGGACCGCCTGGATTGGCTGGTCCACCTGGACCAAGAGGACCAGAGGGACCACCAGGACCACCAGGACCAGGAGGTGGACCAAAAGGAGATAAGGGACCACCCGGAGCACCAGGTGAAAATGGCGCACCTGGTCCACCAGGAGAAACCGGCGATCCTGGACCGCCTGGAGTACCTGGACAGCCTTGTATACAAGGAGCTCCTCCACCTCCCGCGCCACCAGGACCAGCAGGTGATAAGGGTGCTGATGGCGATGCAGGCTTACAAAAACTACCAGTATTAGATACGCCACCTGCTAATCCGCTTACGCACCATATTTATTTAGATGATGGTACTAACCGCACGGATGGCGACATAGGGTTACGTTATTATAATGGAACATCCTGGATTGATTTATGATCTAATACCAAATTGACCATAAAATGTAACACAAATTTTGTTTTATTGTTGGCGATATTTTCGTTAAAAATACTCGCCGTAGCCCCTGGCTATGACTGCGTTTGAATCTCACCAAAATAAATTCAAAATTTTAATGTCACTTTTTATAATCAAATTGGTATAAGTTGTTTCATTTCTTGAATTTTTATTTGATACAAAGGTGAAAAACTCTTCAGTAAACAAAAGGTGAAAAATGGAGTAAAAAGGGTTAAAGGCGAACTAAATTTACTGAGAAATTGATTTAATGAACGTTTTTGGGGTTAAACTCGTATGTTTTTTGAAGTATTTTGAAAAATTTGTGGGGTCATCAAAACCTAATTTAAAAGCCAATTCTGAAACTTTTAAATTTGAGTTAATTAAATTTCTTTTAGCTTGAAGAATTACAAAATCGTCAATTACGCTTTTGGCTGTTTTATTTACTAACTCTTTACAAATTATATTCAGATGTTTGTAGGTAATATTCAGTTCAGTTGCATAAAAATCTGCACTTCTGCTTTTGGATAAATATTTCTCAATTAATGATGTGAATTTTTGAAATGTTTTAATTTTTGAGGATTCCTTTATGTGAAATGTTTGGTTTTGTTTTAAATTTTCTGCTTTTGAAATAAGAATGATAAACAAAGATTCAATTATAGTTTTTTGATTGAATGATTTTACATTATTAAACTCTTTTTGTAATAGATGAAAGTAATTTTTAAAGTCCGATTGTTTTGGAATTTGCAGAATAGGTGAAAATAACTGTGGATTAAATAATCTAAAAATAAAATCCTCAGGTAAATTTGAAAAGCAATTCACAAAATAT
>CALHDG010000106.1 GCA_938023075.1 uncultured Chitinophagales bacterium | reverse complement strand
TGAACAATTAGAAGAAGCCGAACAACTTGCCATCGATTTAAAAAACAAAGAAAAACGCATGGCTTATTTAACCGAAGAGGTGGAAGAATTGCGAGAAAAAATGTTGTTAGAAATGGGCGACATTGGCGAAGGTGAAAAATCTACCACCATAGATTTATCAAACATTGAAACGGAACTCAAATCAAAAAATGATGAACTGAACCGGCTTAGAGAAGAGGTTGACAAAGACAAATTAACTTATGCCGACTTGCAAAAAACTTTAGAAGACACCAAACGAAAATTGGAAAGTGCCGCCTTTAGAAAAGAAATTAGAGATGCCGATTTAAAAGAGCAGCAAACTCAACAACAAGAGGTTAGAACGCAGCTGCAAGGCAATGATAGCAAGCGCACTTTGGTATTAGATAAGATAGATAAACTAAAAGAAAAACGGGATAAGTTGTTGAAGCGATTGTTTATTTTTTATCCCTTAATTGTTTTTGGTGTACCGGCTGCCTTGGTTACGTTCGTACACATAAAAATTCCAGTAGTCTTAACTAAACTATTTCAAGAATCGGATACTAACGCTTTTGAAGTTTGGGGTGGCTTGTTTACCCTACTTTTAATTGTTTATGCTGTTTGGGCTTTTTTGAAATATCGTAAGCAAATTGGTAAACCCATGAAGGCTTTAAACCTCCAAATGAAAGATCATAATAAGGAAAAGGTGGGTTTGATTAATCAGTATTTAACTTTAGAAAGTGAGCAATATCAACTTCGATTTAAGCATTTAAAATATGCGCATACTTATGAAACTATTTTAAAAGTGATACAAGCCGTGCAGAAAACCAAAAAAAGTTTAGGCGGTTTTAAAAGTGAAGTGATACAAAGTTACGAAAACACCGCGCATAAAATTGATGGTTTACATTTTGAAAATAATTTGTTTGAAAGCAATATTATTGAGCGTAAAGATTTAGAGCAATACAGAGAACACGCTACCGCCAGCGATTTTTTTATTGATAAAGAAAACCGAAAAATTGTGAACTACTACAATGCTTACAAAGCAAACGGCGACATCTCGAAATTAGAAACCGAAGTAGATCAGTTTTTCAGAACGCAATACCGTCATCTTTCTAATAAAAATTTATATGATTTTTTGTTTAGAGATAATTACATCAACAATAAAACCAACACCAATACCAGAATGAAGTTGATGGCAGAAGCCTCGCAAGTTTATTTGAATTTAAAAGATTTTGGTACCGGCGATCCAACAGAAGAAAAGTGTGATTTGTATTTTAATCAAGTCGGCGAAAAAGATGGCTTGGAATTAGCTAATATTTTATTGGAGCAAGGTTTTAAAGCCGAAAGCAAAGAAGAAAACAACGATAAAAATAAGCTCAGCATTTTTAGGGCAAAAAGAGGTTTCCCTGCATTTAAAATAACCTTGGTAGACGAATGCAGAACGCGCCTACAACAATTTGATAGTGATGGAAAGCCACCTTCACCAAACGATTTTTATGTGTATGCTGATGCCATTGATAATGATCTGTATCCTAACAATATTTTAATGGGTAATAAAAATGACATCGTGCGGGTCCATTACTTAAAAGGCGTGGTGTTGGGTTTGATCACCAGTAAACAGAAAGAGGTGTATTTGATGGATCAGAAAATTGGCGATGATCAAAAAGCCGCGATTGATTATTTAAAATCCTTAAAAGGGGAAGATGATAAAGACCGTTTAATTGATGAAGTACAAAAACAGTTAGACGAAATTCATCAAAACCATAAACAAAATGGCTTGTCTAATGCCATTCAACAATTGGTGAAAAGTGAGGTTAAGTTAGATCAAGTAGACCAGGAGATTTTAGATGATTGGATACGGACGTTGATATAGCCACTTCTTCAAAATAGTTTTCTTTTATCAGGGTTTTGCCGGTTCGAAAAAAAAGATAATATTTCAACCTTGTCTGTTAATATTCTATAATATAATGTGTTGTATTTTTTAATAACTACTTTCCGGATATCTTTTGTATCTGAGACTGGAAACATATTAGGATTGTTAGAAATTAAAGTAACAAATTGCTCAATTTCATAAGCAAGTTTGTTTAGTTCTTTTTCCGTGTTTGTTGAAGTTCTTGTAATGCGTGATCTGTCCACTCAATTTTATAACCACTTTTCATAAACTTTTTTAGCCTCAGTATGTGGATTTAAGTTACCATTATCTGCATCTGATATACCCTTATCAATAGATTTTTTTTCAGCATCAGATAGGTTATTCCACCAATCCTGATTTTCTTGCTTTTTTAGAGCAATGAGTTTTTGAATGATATTGATATCCTCAAGGGAAGCGAGCCATTGAATTAGTTCTATCTTTGCATTTTGAATATTTAGCTCCATTTTCCAAAGTTAATGAAATTTTATGAAACCATAAAGAGCAATACTCCAATAAGGTTTTCAAGTTTGTACCTTTTCAAATCAACAATCTGGTATCTAATTAAAATTCGCCTGATTGAATTGTTTTTTGTAGAAATAGTTTTCGTTTCGTGATTCTAAACACTTTCATCCTTAAGAATACACACCATACTCTAATCTGCCTAAAATAATCTTAACATTATGGATTCCAAAAGGTGTATCTAACAAATCAATTGGTTTTTGATAAGCCAAAGCGCTTATTTCACTATGCATCCAAACTTTGAAATTCGTTTCATCTTCAAATACTTCGTAACCAAATTTATACAATTCTACAATTTGAATGAGATGGGCAGAAATATCAGTTCTCAAAATTTTATCATCAGTATAACGGGCTAATTGTCTATCTGATAAAGCAATTATTTTAGCGATCTCTTTCATTGAAATACCAGTAAACTTTAAAATTTCTTTTAGCTGACGAAAACTAACTTTTTAATTTTAACCTTTAATTGCCATTTGTCTACCAATATAATGACAATTTGTTAGAGTTGATTTTTTATCAGTCATTTTATAATTAAGATTGGGTATTTTATTATTCTCCTCCATTATGGTCATAGCGTCTCGCTACGTTCCTTTACTTGAAGCGTCTCGCTTCCACATGATTTTAGTAATTTAACTCTATGGCACTAAAATACAAAATAGCCGACAACAGCCAACTTTACTTTGTTACCTTCACGGTGGGTAATTGGATTGATGTCTTCATTAGAAAACAATTCAGAGACATGTTTTATGAAAGCACCAATTATTGCATTAAAAACAAAGGATTACAAGTGTATACCTACTGTATAATGACAAGTCATATTCATTTAATTATTGGAACAAACAAAAATCCATTGTCCGATATTATTCGCGATTGGAAAGCATTTACTTCACGGCATATCAGCTACGACCATAAGATCGATTTTAGATACATAACTTCCCAAATTTCATTACATTAACCCCAAATGGTAGCCAAAGGCAGAGACATCATCACCGATTGGTTTAAAGCCCGCAATTGGGAGCCTTTTCCTTTTCAGGAAGAAACGGCTGAGCAGTATTTAAACGGCAAATCTGGTTTATTAAATGCCCCAACCGGCAGTGGAAAAACTTATGCCCTCTTTTTGCCGGTGTTGATTGAATGGTTGAACTCCACCAAAAAATTTCAAAGTCAAAAAAACAATGGTTTACAACTCATTTGGATAACACCTTTGCGGGCTTTGTCTAAAGATATCCAAAAAGCCATGCAACAGGTATGTGAGGAGTTGAGCATTCCATGGAGGATAGAATGCCGAACCGGTGACACCAAACAAGCCCAACGAACGGCTCAAAAAAAGCAAATGCCCGAAGTATTAATTACCACACCAGAGAGTTTGCATTTGCTATTAGCTTCTAAAAATTATCCAAAATTTTTTAAACATTTAAAAACTATTGTATTAGATGAATGGCATGAACTGTTAGGCAGCAAACGCGGGGTACAAGCTGAGTTGGCTTTATCAAGGTTGAAGGGCATCTCCCCTACTCTCAAAATTTGGGGTATTTCTGCAACTATCGGCAATATGGATGAAGCCCTTCAAGTGTTGTTGGGCGATACCTTTTCTGTAGATAAAGTTACTACCGTAGTAGCCAATGTATACAAGCCTGTCGAAGTCATTTCCATCTTACCAGATCATGTAGATGAAATGCCTTGGGCAGGTCATTTGGGTTTAAAGCTATTAGAAAAAGTGTTACCCATTATTGACAAAAGTCGTTCAACTTTACTGTTCACCAACACGCGTGCGCAAGCAGAGATCTGGTATCAAAATTTATTGGAAGTTGCTCCTTATTTAGCTGGTGTAATCGCCATGCATCACGGGTCTATTGATTTAGAAAAACGCCAATGGGTTGAAAGTGCATTGGGTAACGGAGACCTAAAGGCAGTAGTTTGTACTTCGAGTTTAGATTTGGGTGTAGATTTTTGGCCCGTTGAAACGGTGGTTCAAATTGGTGGCTCAAAAGGGATTGCTCGATTTTCACAACGTGCCGGTAGAAGTGGACATCAACCAGGAGCGGTTAGTAAAATTTATTTTTTGCCCACCCATTCTTTAGAATTGATTGAAGCCGCTGCACTCAAACACGCATTAAATATTAAATATTTTGAAAAACGTGAGCCGGTTATTAATCCAATTGATGTGCTGGTTCAATATGCCGTTTCCCTTTCTGTTGGAGAAGGGATGAATGCCGAACAAACTTTTCAGGAAGTGAAATCCACCTTTTCGTTTGCTGGTTTAAGTGATGAACAATGGCAGCAAGTGTTAACCTTTATTACTACCGGTGGGCAAAGTTTAGTTCAATATGATGAGTTTTCGAGAGTGAAAAAAGTGGCGGATACTTTTGCAATTGCTGATAGGCGAAAAGCCATGCAACATCGTTTACAAATTGGTACTATAGTTGGCGATGTGATGTTAAAAGTAAGTTATGTAAGAGGTAGTTCATTGGGTCATATTGAAGAATATTTTGTGTCGCGTTTAAAAGAAGGCGATGTATTTTGGTTTGCCGGAAGAGCTTTAGAGTTTGTGCACATAAAAGGTATGACAGTGTATGTGCGTAAATCAAAAAAAACGAAAGGGGTTGTACCCCAATGGAAAGGCGGGCGAATGTCATTTTCCTCTCAACTATCGGAATTGTTTAGAATGAAATTGACCGAGTATGTTCAAGGAAACAATACAGACATTGAGCTGAAAACTTTAGAACCCTTATTGGCTATTCAACAAGACCGTTCTATTATACCTTCTGAACACGAATTCTTAATTGAATATTCCAAATCCAAAGACGGGCATCATTACTTTTTTTATCCCTTTGAAGGTAGAACGGTTCATGAAGGGATGGCTGCGGTGGTCGCTTATCGGATTGCCAAACACAAAGCACGTACTTTTTCTATTGCTATGAATGATTATGGTTTTGAATTGTTGACTGATCGCCCCATTCCAATTGAGAAAGCACTTGACAATAATTTATTTACTACGGAAAACTTGTTTGAAGACATTCAAAAAAGTATTAATGCTACTGAAATGGCAAAACGCACTTTTAGAGATATAGCCGTTATAGCCGGTTTGGTTTTTCAAGGCTATCCGGGTAAATATAAAAAGGGGAAGCATTTGCAAGCCTCTTCTCAATTAATATTTGATGTCTTTCAACAATACGATGAAAAGAATCTGTTGTTAGCCCAAGCCTTTAAAGAAGTTTACGAAAATCAGGTAGACGAAGTACGGATACGAGTAGCATTTAAACGGATACAAAAACAGCAAATCCATTATATCGAAACCGAAAAATTTTCGCCTTTTGCCTTTCCAATTATGACCGACAGGTTGCGCTCCAAATTTAGTAATGAAACTATGGCAGAGCGGATTAAGCGGATGATGAAGGGTTGATTACTTACCTATAATTAAAAACAACCTACAGTTTGCCGAATTTTACCTATGAAACAAAACCGGATTGCAATTAGATAAAAATCTTTATATTACACTAAATTACTTCGCAATGAAGTATAACTCAAGTCAATAAAAGGGCGAAACCATGAATGAAAATCAAGCAAAATCAACTCGCTACAAATGGTACGTCCTTGCTATTCTCACTATAGTTTATGCCTTCAATTTTATTGACCGGCAAATTTTGGTGATTCTTCAAGAACCTATTAAAGCAGAATTGGGTTTAACCGACACGCAACTGGGTTTGCTCACCGGTTTAGCTTTTGCGGCTTTGTATGTTATACTTGGTATTCCCATTGCGAGATTAGCGGATAGGAGTAATCGAAAAAATATTATTACCACAAGTATGGTCGTTTGGTCGGGCATGACTGCAGTTTCGGGCATGGCTACCAATTTTGTGCATTTATTGTTAGCAAGAATTGGAGTTGGCATTGGAGAAGCCGGTTGCAGTCCACCTGCTCACTCCATTATTTCCGATTACTTTCCACCAAAAAAACGAGCAACAGCATTGTCTATTTACTCTACTGGCATTTATATCGGTATTATTGTTGGTTACATTGTTGGTGGTTTAATTGCCAAAGCCTACGGCTGGCGAATCGCTTTTTATGCTATTGGTATTCCGGGCGTATTGTTTGCCGCGTTTTTATATTTTGCTGTAAGAGAACCCATCAAAGGTCAACTAGATGAAATAGATTTAAGTGCAGAGAATCCGAGTTTGAGCAATGTGATTAGAACACTCTTAACAAAAAAGACCTTTGTTTTTATTGCTTTAGCAGCTGGTTTTCAAGCATTTGGCAACTATGGGGTTGGTAACTTTTTGCCTTCTTTTTTGCAACGGATTCACGGTTTAGATATTGCTACTGCCGGTCTTGTTTTGGGTTTATCAACTGGTATTGGTGGAGGGTTAGGCACCTTTTTGGGCGGTTATTTGGCAGACCGTTTTTGCACAAGAGATATGCGTTGGTATCTTTGGCTGCCTATTGTAGCCGGGCTGTTGGGCGTATTGGTCAATGGGTTTATGTTTTTTAGCGATACTTTACCGGTAGTGTTAGTAGCAACATTTTTATCAGCAGCGTTAACGGCGGTTTACCTTGGACCAACCATTGCCATTAGCCATAGTTTGGTGAATGCCAAAATGCGTGCCTTTACCTCTGCTATTTTGTTTTTTGTGTTAAACTTAATCGGTCTTGGTTTTGGTCCACTGGTTATCGGTATGGTTAGCGATGCCTTAATTCCACAATTTGGTGAGTTCAGTTTGCGTTGGGCATTTTGTACCGTTTTTGTAAGCACCCTAATCGCTTTAGGATTTCTTTATTTGGGTAGCCGTAATTATTTAAGAGATTTGGATGCCTAATTCTCTCTGTTTAGGCACTGCTTTTTGAGCCTAATGAAAAATATCCAAAAACAACTAGTTGCCTTTACATAATACCGTAGAGGTCACAATTTTTGCGACCTTCCAAAAACAAGTTTATCTAAACCATAAAGTAGTTTACACTTTTGCATAATTTTTTTTTGAAGCGAGACCATTAGGCTTTTCATATAAGGTAGTCCCGCTTTCCGCTCAAATGCTGCGCCAACGCTGCAAAACCCTGCGCTTCAGGCAGCATAACCGCTGCAATCGGGGCTAGTTTGCAAACTTCGGTTCTTCGTAGAAAGATAAAAAAAGGACACTCGATAACATGAAAGTATCAACCACTTTGATAAACTTGTCTTTCCAAACAATAAATATTTTTTGCAAGCAAGAAAAGGTTGCAAACGTTTCCAATTTTCGGTAAAATATCCAAAAACAACTAGTTGCCTTTTTATAATACCGTAGAGATCGCAATTTTTGCGACCTTCCAAATAAAAAATATTTTTTGCAAGCAAAAAATTAGATCGCAAAAATTGCGACCTCTACAAAGCCAAATTAAAAAGAGGTAGTTGATATTTATTACCTATCCTAGAACACAGTAAATAGGGCTTGCTCAAAATCTGTCCGATTGAAAAAGAGTATTGTTTGTGCTAACTTTAGCAAAAGTAGTTGGAAGATACCACAGCTTGTCTTTTAATAAAATATATTAATATTTGTGTTAATTTAACGAGTTATTGAATTAATGATATAAAAAAGGAGTGCCAAAGCACTCCTTCCAATATTTTTGCGCACGCTACTAGCTTAAGGAAATATACCCAAACTCAAATAAGAAGTTGCAATTTTATCAATTGATACTACAAATGCGGCTGTTCGTAAATCGGTAATATCTTTCTTGCGTTTATGCGTATCGCGTATAGCGTGGAAGGCAGAGATCATCGTTTCTTCTAAACCACTATATACTAAATCTACTTCATCGGCACCTTTAACAATTTGTTTCCGGTCTCGTTGATTTACTTTTTTGTTAGTAACCCGTTCAACCGTATCTAACATTAAAGTGGTACTGTTTTCATAAAAACGTTTATCCATTCTACCAAAACGGACGTGTGATAAATTTTTCAGCCACTCAAAATAAGAAACGGTTACCCCACCTGCATTTAAAAAAGTATCTGGTAGAATGACCACTTTTTTCTTTAAAAGAATTTTTTCACCATCTGGAGTAATGGGACCATTTGCGGCTTCGCCTATTATTTTAGCTTTCACGTTTTTCGCATTGCCTTTATGAATAACGTTTTCAATAGCAGCCGGTATTAAGATGTCGCATTCTAACTCTAAACCTTCGGCACTCGGTAAATTTTTGGCACCTTTAAATTTTTTAATAGATCCGGTTGCTTTTACGTGTTTTAGCAAAGCATCAATATCTAAACCCTTTGCGTTGTACACTGTTCCATCATATTCAGCAATACCGGTTACAATGGCTCCTGCATCGTGAAAAAACTTTGCCGACCAGTACCCTACATTTCCAAAACCCTGAATAACTACCGTTTTACCTTCAACGCCGGTAGTTAAACCTAAGGCTTTCATTTCATCTTTTAAGCGACAAAATTCTCTAATGCCATAAAACACACCAAGTCCGGTAGCTTCGGTTCTACCTCTAATACCGCCTAAGGCAACTGGTTTACCGGTAACGCAACCATAAGCATCAATTTGGTTAGGGTTAAAGGTAGAGTAAGTATCTAAAATCCAAGCCATTTCTTTTGCACCGGTTCCATAATCGGGTGCCGGTACATCAATGCCCGGTCCAATAAAGTTCTTTTTGATTAGCTCAGTAGTGTACCGGCGGGTAATTCGTTGTAGTTGTGTATCAGTATAATTTTTGGCTTCAATTCTAATACCGCCCTTTGCCCCACCAAAAGGAACATCAACAATAGCGCATTTAAAGGTCATTAAGGCAGCTAAAGCGGTCACCTCATCTTGGTTTACCCCCATAGCATAGCGAATTCCTCCTTTACACGGTACTTTATGATGGCTGTGTTGCACCCGGTAGGCTTCAATAATTTCTATTTTACTGCCTATTTTTACTGGAAATTTTAAGGATAAAACATTGTTAGGTACCTTAATTTGATCTAACAAGCCCTTTGGATATTTTAAATGTTGCGCCGCATTGTCAAAA
Source organism: uncultured Chitinophagales bacterium (assembly GCA_938023075.1). GTDB lineage: Bacteria > Bacteroidota > Bacteroidia > Chitinophagales > JAHDHT01 > CALHDG01. The sequence goes on along the minus strand of CALHDG010000106.1, from coordinate 45,418 downwards.
TAATTACTGACGCTTTGAAAAAAACTGAATTGTGACATAATTCAAATAAATACTTTAAGTTTATTGTTTTAATTATTTATATTTTACGTTGGAAAACCTTTTGGGTTAAAAATAAATAACCTTCCAGTTTCATATTACTTACTAAAGCCATAATCTATTATTACTTTAAAATCATTTATATTGTAAATTTTATTAAGCAACACTTTATTAGTAAGGTTTATACCTATTCACCTTTCATCAGCCATGTTGTTAGCCTTTCTTAGTCTTCTTCTTTTATTTGGTTTTCTAGTTGCCTTATTTTTCTATCCATCATAAATAAATAAATAAATAGTACAATCATAATAATTACAAAAACACCAATTACAACGTAAATTTTTCCTTCTTCCCTAAACACATCTGCCATTTCTACTTTTGCTTGTTGAGCAAAAAGCATTCCATGCATCATTAAAAAAGCTATAGTACCTACTATCTTAAAAAAAATATTATTCATCATTTAATAAAGTTTGTTCTTTTAGTGTTCTCCACCGGTATTTTAAATTGCTAATCCACAAACCGAGCAATAACCAGCCTACACCTGCAGGATAAAATATAACCCGCATCGAATTATTTAAATCAAAAGTACTAAAACCAGGGTTGCCTCCTTTACCCGGGTGCAGAGAATCAACCACTCTGGGAATTACCCATATTAAGGGTATCATTACAAAAAAAGCAATAATATTATAAACGGCACCGATACGAGCACGCTTTTCCATATCGTTTATTGAGTTACGTAAAATGGCATAAGCAAAATACAATAAAAGGGTAATTAGAGAACCATTTTGCATAGGGTCTGCACTCCAGTAAGCCCCCCAAGTATATTTTGCCCACAGCATACCGGTAAGCATACCGGCAATACCAAAGGCATAACCGGTATTTACATATTCTACTGCTCGTAAATCATATTTTCTATTACTTTTAATTAGATACAAGGCACTGTTAACCATTGATATAAGAAAGAGGATCATCATCGTCCACCACATAGGTACATGAAAATATAAGTTTCGGATAGTTTCATTTAAAATAGGCAGGCGCGGTACGTCATTTAAGAAGCCATAAACAATAGTATATACAAGTAAAACTACTGCTAAAATTCTCCAACTAAAATACAATAAACGGTTTTGCATATATTGTTAATAATCTTGAATGATTAATCACGTATTTTAATAAACATCAACTACATCATAATTAAATTATAAAATAATCACGCAATTTACTACTATTGATTAATTGCGCCAAATATAGGGAAATAACAAGAATGCCACTGATAAAATAGCGACATTAATTGCTAACACCGAAAGAACATCTTGCGCATAATTTAAAGTACCAGTTGAAGTTACTGCATATTTTGATAATTTTAACAACAATACAAAAACAGGCACAATTACCGGAAAACTGATAATGGGCATTATAACTGAACTACCCCCACTTTGTGTGGCAATAGATGACATAACCGTAAACAAAATACTAAAACTGAGTACGCCCAGAAAAAACACTGTAACAAAAATAGTATATTCAACAATAGGGTTGTTAAATAAAATAATAAATGCCAACAAACCAATTACTGACATTAGTAATAGCAGTAAAAAATTATAAATAATTTTACTTAGTAACAACATGTATGGATTAACCAATTGATAGAAGTACAATTGTCTTTCACCACTATCTTGCATAAAACTTTTTGCTAAGGCATTAATAGCTGCAAACAACATCATTAACCAAAAAAAGGTAATCCACATAATGGGTTGTAAGCTATAGGTTGATAAAAAAACCAACATCATAGAAGCCGCTACATATAATACAATTCCACCGAGGGCATACTTTTGTCGCCACTCCAATTGAAATTCTTTAATGATGAGTCTACTAAGTTGCTTAAACATGCTTTTGCCAAAAATGTAAAGGTATAAAAGATCGGGTTCTTTTAATGATCTAATTGATGGGTTATACAATTATTTAAATTGAGCAGCTTAGGAACAATTCAAAAATAACTGTTCATTTTTACCTTTGAAATTTTCCGATCTACTTCATTAAAAATACTCGTCTTAGCACCACTAAGCCTGCGTTTTTTAACTTGTATATCAAAAAATCTCTTTGTTAAAATTTGAACATTTATTTTTTCATCATTCTTTAGCCAATAAGTTGAAATTAATTTCGTATTGGAATTCTTAAAAAATACAAGAAAAAAATGATTTTTAACTGCAGTTATTTCCTTGATTATCAATAATGTGCCTCTTAATTTGTTGTTAAAATTGTATCTTTTTTTAAGAAAACTGCTGTTTTTTGTCCTTTTATTTTAAAATGAATCCATCTACTTTTGGATTATTATTTATAACAATTAAATAACAAATAATAGGAGGAAACCAAAAATCCTGTCGAGAGACAAACAAAGCGAGTAGGTATTAAAAACATATTAATTTATGAACCAAACAAAAGGTATTTCTATGAAAAACAATGTAATTATATTAATTGAAATTGAGCCTGAATAACTATTTCATTGGAACAATTAAAAAGCCGCACACTATTAAAGTATGCGGCTTTTTTCACTTTTTTATTCAATAAAAATAATATTTACTTTTTCTTTTCGAAGGCAACTGTTCTGAATCCAAGTCTTAAACTACCAAAAGTCATCAATAATAAAGCTAAAACAATTAAGCCCCATTGAGATAAGGTAGGTATGTTTTGATTACAAGTAATGGTTGTTGAACATAAATCTTCGCCCGGTGGCTCTTCGGCTAATAATTGAACATCATCAACAAAAATAGAAGTATTTGTTCCATCATCTGCAGCTTCAAAAGAATTAATTTCTAATACATAAGAACTACCATCCGCATAAGCTGAAACATCTACAGGTCCCACAGCAACAAATATGCCTGTTGAAGGATCTGTTGTTCCGCAAATAGTAGTTTGATCATCAACTTGCCCAGCAAGAGGATTACATAAACTCCAAACAACTGCACCATCTATTAGAACTTGCATATCATCGCCACCTGCACAATCACACTGACCGGCTGCTATGTTGAAGAACAATTCGGCAGAAACAGAAGTTGAAGGTATGGTAATATTTTGTTGTACATAGGTAGTGCCTTGTGCCAAACCACCTAACCAAATACCAAACGTTCCATTTAATGGAAAAGTTGGGTCAATTACAGGATAGGGTAAGTCAGAAAACTCTGTCCATCCATTACCCGGACCACCACTTTCAAAATCTCCATCTAATATAATGTCTGTAGTTGAACCACTAACGTCAGGACAACAATCTGGTCCATTCGCGTGAGCAAATGTAACGGTATAGGTCATACCATCCGGTTCTTGAGTTAGTGTTATTACATCTTGACAACCTGAAATAGGTGATGCTGTTGCACAATCAACATAATTAGCTAAATCATCTGCATTTGCAGGAGGGTTAGGAAATACATTAACGGTACTTACTACGCCATCAAATAAAGTAACATTATCCATTGGGCAAGTAATAACGGCACTGATATCAACCGTTTCTGCTAAGCACATTTGTGTAGTTGAAATACTTGCTGTTGTACTTGCAGCGGTTGGGTCGGCAATTACTACACTTGCTGATGAGCTAGACCAAGCATATACTAAATTAGGATTATTATCTGCTACAAGATTTAAAGTTGAACCATCACAATAATCGCCGCTTACATCATTTGCACTAACTGTAGTTGGGCACATATTGTTAGGCACACCACATACCGAAACATTATCAAAACCTGCTCCCCAAGCGAATCCTCCTTCATCGTTGTAACAAAATCTTATTTGGAAGTCTGCATTTGTGAAACTACTTAAATCAACAGTTGTATTGGTACCAAAATTATCTTCCTCTTCAATAAACACCTGAACCCAATTTGCCCCGTCATAAACTTCTACTACAAAATCACCGGTACCGGCAAAATCGTTGTTTTGCCAATCAAATGTTAACGTGGTATTGATAAAAGCACCAATATTAATTATATCTGTTACAACACAACCAATACCAATCGCATCGTTAGCATCATCACTAATTATGGCAATACAACCGGAAAAATCAGGAGATGGATCTAGACCACCCGGTACATCTAATGGACCGCCAGTGAAAGTAATATCTGCTTCACCACCTTCGGTAGAAGTAACTGACCAACCGGCAGGTATTGTACAACTGTCAAAAGTTTCGTTAACAATCTCATCAAATCCATCTGGACAAGCTGGACATGGAGCACAAGTTGCGCCACCACAATCAACTCCGGTTTCTTCATCATCTTGAACGCCATTGCTACAACAATCAGGGCAAGCAGAAGTACCGCCACAATCGACACCACCTTCAGAACCATTTTGAATACCATCATCACAAACCGGAGGATCGCAATAAGCAGTAAAAGAAAATACTTCACCAGAACCAACATTACCCGCAGAGGTATCAAAAATTACATTACCAAAAGGATCGGTTAATATAAAACCTTCTTCACCTGGAAAACCACCATTAGTTTGATTGAAGGTGATTAACTCAGAATCAGTTAAAGTAATGGTAATAATTTCTGAACTTCCAGCAGTAAAATTTGTTCCAAAAGGACTACCTAAAATTGAAAAGCCGTTTCCTTGAATATCTAAGGTTGCGCCATTCCATCCATCGCCAAAAGTATCGGTTAATTCTAATGTGTAATCGCATTCATTAGGACAAGCATCGCCACTTGCAATGGTAATAGTGTAGGTATGTGTTACAGAATCGCAAATACCATCATTATCGCATGCTTCTTGAGTTACTTCTACTGTACCTGAAGTACCGCCGGTAATCATTGGAGAAGGGTTTTGCATAGTTGAACTTGCAGTACTTAAAACCAAATCACCGCTGGTAACGGTAAAAGTCCAATTCCAACTTACAGCCAATGAAGAGCCATCTGTTATAAATAAAGGGCTACCATCATCAGCACAAAGAATTAAGTCTGACCCATCTGGCGGAGAAAAAGCGGCATTTACTACGCAAGAAGCAATGGAAGTTTCTGTATAATCACTGCATCCTAAATCAACGGCATCGTTAGCCCAAGTCATAACATTAGAAAAGGTATTCATAGCAATAGCTTGCTCATTGGAGAACATAACCAAACTTAGGTCATCAAAGTAATCCATATAATTTTTTTGAACAAATTCTCCTGCTGTACAACCTGTTGCTAATGATGCACAGTTGCTTGATGCTACTACACCACCACTTGGGTTTACCTGTGCAGGCGTATCATTTACATCATAAGGAGTGTTTGGTTCATCGCCACATCCATCTTGAAAAACGTGCCACAAACCTAAATAGTGACCAACTTCGTGTGTCATTGTTCTACCAAGATTCCAAGCAGCATCATCGTTTAACAAACCACCAGAACTACAAGGGGTAAAACCAGGACCACCAAAAAAGGAGCCATCTTGCGTAACACCGTCACCATTAAGTGCTCCACCAATTCCATCAGCAACACCAAAACCTAAACCATCAATTACAAACATATTTAAGTAGCCTTGCCATTCGGGAGCACCAGTACCACCAGCACCAAAACCACCATTATATTGCCCAATTGTTATCGCTGGCTGGCCATCAGTTAAACCAGAACCGGCAGGGTGATTTTGATTGGCTAAACAAAATGAAACACAAACACCATCTGAAGCGACATTTGTTCCACCACAATTAGTTATAATATCATTGTACAATTGCAAATCGGCATTTAATGAGGCAAAATCATCATTTAATGAATTTATCTGCGCTTCAGTCGCATCCATCAGGCACTGTACATTACTACAATCATAAGAGGCATCAAAATGGACAGCTATAGGAACAACAACTGTATTGGCTGCATCGCAGGGTATATAGCCTCTGCTTAAACTTTCATCAACTTTATCTTGAATAAATTTTAAATGTTCAAGATATCTTGGATCCTGAAGCCTCTGCTGATAATATTGATCAGTTTGACATCTATCCGCTTTTTTTGCAGATTGAGATGAATTTCCGTTAGAACTTTTTGTACCAGAAGTTCCATTAGAATTTTTTGAACCAGAAGTTCCAGCAGCACTTTTCTTCTTTTTATTTAAAAGATCTGCCTTGTCCTTTTGACCATCCAATGCATACTTTTCTGCTTTTGATAAATTACTTTTTGAAGAGTTGTTTGATTTTTGTTGAATAGTGTTGGATTTAGTTTTCTGAGTTTTCCGCGAAGTTTGAGCGAACACCAAACAACTAAAACAAATCAACATAGCTATAAGCAGGTTTTTTAGTAACAACTGGACTAATCGATTTTTCATTATAATTTTATTTAAAAATTTTTATAAATGTAAAGATTATTTTGAGGTATACATAATGGAAAATGTACATTAATGTACAAAAGTGAAAATTTCTTGTTTTAAAAATGGTTATTAACCTGATTATCAAAACTTTATTTTTCGTTTGAAAAAATAAATATTGTTGAAAAAATCAATTCTAATTCTAAGTTTTATCAAAATTTAATGATTGATCATAAATTAATTTAATCTAATTTAATGCGTGCAATTTAACTTTTTTATAAACGTACTAAGTGTTGTAAACGAATATTTAAAAGTGATTGTAAACAGCTTTCTGAAAATAAAATAATTGGTATGAACTTTACTGACCAAATGTAAGGTATTCTGAAAAAAATATGAAAGCTTCCATTTAAAAATATTTTTTTGAAGACATCAATTTTATTGAGCCTGTTGGTTTTATTACCTAGCAGTAAGTAAACAATTTAAGTTTTAATCGTATTAAGGTTTATATTATTCATTTATTAATTAGCAATGGTTACATTTGCACAAAATTCACATAAAAATTCATGGGTTTTCTTTTATTTATTATTATTTGTCTGCTACTTTTTTATTATGGGCTTTCGCGTTTGTTTGTAAAAGCCGGAAGACCTGCCTGGAAGGCATTTGTACCTATTTTAAATTGGAAAGAGCGAATTGAAATGATGGGTAAGCCAAAAACCTGGATGATTTGGTTGTTTATCCCCTTGGTTAATATTTTATATATTATTTTAATGCAAGCTGAATTGCTAAAAAGTTTTGGTAAATTTAAATGGTATCAAACTTTTTTTGGCTTGTTGGCATCACCGGTATATACACCGCTAATGGCGCATCAGGAAGAAACGCAATATTTGACACCAGAAAAGAAGATTGCGTTTGAAAAAGGCGAAGGTAAATCTACTGCCCGCGAGTGGACAGAAGCCATCATTTTTGCGGTTGTTGCGGCTACTTTTATTCGTATGTTTTTAATAGAGGCTTATACTATACCAACTCCATCTATGGAGCAATCTTTATTAGTGGGTGATTATTTATTTGTGAGCAAAGTAAATTATGGAGCTCGTGTACCAAACACGCCTTTGGCTTTCCCGCTGGTGCATCATACCATTCCGCTTATTAATACCAAATCTTATGTTGAATGGTTAAAATGGCCCTACAAACGGTTATGGGGATTTCAAGACATTAAACGCAATGATATTGTCGTGTTTAATTATCCAATAGAAGATTTTAGACCGGTTGACAAAAGAGAAAATTATATTAAGCGATGTGTAGCAATAGCAGGTGATGAAATTGAAGTAAAAGATGGGCAAATTTATATAAATGGAGCAATTGGTAAAAATCCGGAGAAGTACGAAGAAAGATATATGGTACAGACAAAGGATGGTCGTCCATTAAGTATTAATAAACTTCGTGAAAAAATGGGATTATCTTCCAATGAAAATGAAAATATTCCTTTTGGACCAGGTACTTATTCGCTTACCTTAACTCCCGAGAATGTTGAAAAAATGCAAAAGTTACCGGTGGTAGAAAAAGTTACTGCTTCGGCAAGTTTAAAACAAGGTGTAAATCTAAGAGCTTTTCCATCAGATACCGCTCATTTCAAATTTTCAGCTGATAATTTCGGACCAATTACCATTCCTAAAAAAGGAGAAACAGTTACATTGGAGGCATCAAACATTGCCTTGTATAAACGTTTAATTACTTTATATGAAGGGCATCAATTGGAACAAAAAGACGATCAAATTTTTATAGATGGTAAGCCCGCAACCGAATATACTTTTGCAATGGATTATTATTTTATGATGGGCGATAACCGGCACAATTCATTAGATTCCAGATTTTGGGGTTTTGTACCAGAAGATCATGTGGTGGGTAAACCCGTTTTAATTTGGATGTCCTTAGATAAATTTAAAAAAGGATTTAGTAAAATTAGATGGAGTAGGTTGTTGCGTAGCCCGAATAGTATTGCGATGTAAAACCAAAATTAAACTGAATGAAAAAAATACTTATCGTACTTGCTGTAATTGTATTTTCAGTATTATTTATATGGGTTTGTTTTTTTCGGTTTTATTCTATTCCAACACCGGCAATGGAACAGTCTTTATTAGTTGGTGATTATATTTATTCAAATCAGTGCCACAACACTTTTTTAAAAAGCGTTGGCTTATGCGCTGAAATCAATTTAAATGATATCGTCATTTTTAGATTTCCTGTTGATGGCAATACACATTATATTAAAAGGTGTGTAGCAAAAGCTGGAAATGAATTTGAGCTTAAAAATGGACAAGTATTTATTAATGGAAATGCAGTAGAAAATCCACAACATTATCAAGAGCGATATCTGGTTAAAACAAAAAATAATGCTCCGTTAAGCATCAATAAACTAAGAGAAAGATTTGGTATATCATCTAATCCTAATGAAAATGTCAATATAGAAAAAGACACCTATTTGCTAACATTAACAAAAGAAAACGCTGATAAAATTAAACAGATACCTGTAGTTGAGAAAATTACAGCTTCGGCAGACTTAGAACAAAAGGTAGATGATAGAATTTTCCCCTTTGATACTGTAAACTTTAAATTTACTCGTGATAATTATGGACCTATTACCATTCCTAAAAAGGGAGAAACCATTGATTTAAATCCTGCTAATATTGCTTTATATAAAGATATTGTTACTAAAAATGAAAGTTTGAAATTGACACAAAACGGACAACAAATTATAATTGACGGCAAACCAATTACTTCTTACACTTTTACAATGGATTATTATTTTATGATGGGCGATAACCGGCATAATTCGTTAGATTCAAGATACTGGGGTTTTGTACCAGAAAATCATATTGTTGGTCAACCGTTTTTCATCTTAATGTCGTTAGATAAATTAAAGCAAGGATTTAGTAAAATTAGAAGTAAACGATTTTTTAAAAGCCTTGAAAGTGTTGCGATGTGATTTGGTTACATCATCACAAATTTAACCATTTGTTGTGCTGCTTCATTATCAATCAATAGTAGGTAAAAGCCTTTTTGCGCTTCTTGTAAATCAATGGTTTTCGAATTGAAGCCAATATTTACGCTTACTGCACCTTGTTTAAATAATTGACCATTCATATTATAAATGATATAATTGATTGATTCATCATTAAAAGCCATAAAAGTAAAATTGAGTGATTGAATGGATGGGTTGCTTAGTATAGTTAAATCGGTAATCTCTTCTTTGCTTATATTACAATTGTTGGTATTGCATTGATTGTCGAGTTCACTTACGGCAGAACAATTTTCTCCATTCATATCTAAATTGACTTTGTGCTGTGCTATACTTCCTTCATTTATCCAACAATTGACTAAACAGCATGCACTCAATTGCAAATTATTGCTCAATTGTAGTGAATCACTAATCAACCTTATATTTGAAAAATTGTCTATACTTCTAAGTTGAATATTATCGGTTAAACTTAAATTTTCAATTACTTTAAGGTTTGTAAAAGCCTCTAATTGACGTAAATTTCTATTAGCAATAAACAAATTTGGTAAATGAGTTAAGTTCGAAAAGCCACTTATAGTTAACAAGTTGTTATTGCTGTGTATTTCAATACTATGGCGAACCTTTTGAAGGTTTTCAAAGCCGATTGTATGTTTAATGTTAACGTTGCTACTTACCATTATTTCATCAACATTAAACAATTGATTAAAATCAGACATTTCTAATAAAGAAAAATTATTATTAAGGTGCAACTGTCCTAAATTTTTTAGTTTTGAAAAGGGAGGAATTGTCTTTAATTTTTGATTTTGTTCAATAATAATCCGGTAAGCATATTCTACTTGGTCAAATCCACTTATACTTTCTAAATTTTCATTGTTCTTAACCAACAAAGTATTAATAACTTCAAGATTCTCAAAACCAGATAGTTCTTCTAAGTTATTATCATATCGAATCGACAATGTTTTATTTATTTTTTTTAGCTGGTTAAATAAAAAAACATGCGCATTAGTTTCAAAAGTATTGAAACCTAAGTTGCCATCAATTATACTTATCTTATTTAAGGCACTTATGTTAATTAACGAAGGTGAATAATAGATACTTAAATTACCACCAATTCTATTCAGCTTATCAAAGCATATTATGTTTGTTAAAACGTAATTTCTATTAAAGTTAAGCGATCCATTAAGGTTTTCCAGTTTTTGGAAACCACTAATTTTTTGTAAACCAACATTTTTGTAAATTTCAATATCTCCATTAACGGTATGTAACTCCTTAAAGCCAATTACCTCTTCTAAATTTGTATTATTAGTCACAATATAGCTACCATCAATAGTTTGTAAATTTTCAAAACCTACGATATCCGTTAAATTTTCATTTTCATAAATTTCTATATTACCATTGATGTTTCGCAATTGATTAAATGCATTTATCTGATTTAAATTTTTATTAAGCCCAATAAGGCAATTACCATTAATGTTTTGTAACTTTTCGAAGCCTGCAACTTGGTTAATGCTTCGATTGTCGTCAATGTAAAGCGTTCTTCCAATACTGTCTAAATTATGGAAACCATCAATTTTAGATAACCCATTGTTATGCGTGATTTTTAAATCTTTACCAATGTTTATTAAGTTATCTAAGCCATCTAAATTTTGCAAATATCTATTCGCAATTATTAAAACTGAACCGCTTACTTCTTTTAAAGTATATAAGCTATCTAAATGGGTAAAATCTTCCGCAATGTTAAACGTAATTTTCAAATCTCCCTCAATTGAAGTGCAATTGCATGTTTTTGGAAAAGCTTTCACATCATCAAGAGAATTAATATAATAATCTCCCAGCCAGGTAGACGACCAACAAACACTTATTATAACGAAATTAAAAATTAAAATGAACCATGTTTTCATAATAAGATTCTTTTTTAAAATGCTAAGGAATGATGAGAAAATAAATTTACCATTTATGATAAAACAATTTTTTGATAGACGAGGTGAAAAACGCAGTCTTAGTGGGGCTAAGACGAGGCTTTTCAACGAAGTATATCGAAAAATTCTAAAGTCAGAATGTAAATTTATTTTTTTTTCATTCCTAAGGTATACTATTTACTCAATTGCTACGGCTTCGTTTAAAATTGAAACGTCAATCCTCAAAATATAAACCTTTCTTGTCAAAACAATTACAAATATAAACAAATCATAGTTATTTTTGATGTTGTTTTTTTTGGTTAAATTTGCCATTATGACTTCATACAAAATTAAGAAGAGTGTATTTAGTCAATCTTTAAATAAAATAAACTAGATATGAAAAATATACAACTTTGTCTAATTATTGCATTATGCCTTTCGTGCGGTTTAATGGCACAACCTACCGATTGTCAATCTAACCGCTACAAACAAAAAGTATTTAACAACATACAAATAACCAGCGATATTACTTATGGAAATGCCCAAAATGTAATTGGCTTTAACCAGAGTTTGGAGCTTGATTTTTACGAACCGGCTCCTACCGAAGAATATTTAACTAAACGACCATTAGTGGTGATGTTTTTTGGCGGAGCCTACATACTTGGAGATAGAGCAGATGCAGATATGAGAGCTTGGTGCGATAGTTTAGCTCATTACGGGTATGCTTGTGCTTCGGTTGAATACCGCTTAGATAATGCGGTGAATTTTGCCTTACCCGACCAAGGGGTGCGTGCCGCTTACCGCGCCATACAAGATGGCAGGGCAGCCATCCGGTATTTATTAGAAGACCCTAATGGTTTTGGCTTTAATATTGATCCCAATCATATTTATACCGGTGGAGAAAGTGCTGGAGCAATTACAGCCATACACCTTGCTTATCTAGAGGAAAGTGAAAGACCCTCAGAAACTTTTGGTGGTTTCTTTAGTTCTGATTTGGGTTGTATTGATTGTTCAGGAAATAACTATAACCAACCTTTCAGCATTAAAGGTATTATTGATTTGTGGGGAGCAACTTTAGATTTAAATTTTATTGATGCAGCTGAAAATGTTCCGATGGTCATCATACACGGCGATGAAGATTTTATTGTTCCTTACACTTCGGGTGCACCTTTTAACGTACCCGTTTTTCCAACCATGTATGGCGCCGTTCCATTAGCTGCCGAAATGACTGCTAAAAGCATTTGTCATCAATTTTATCCATATCCTGGTGAAGGGCATGTAATTTATGGTGTTCCAACCGGGGTAGTTACTTTTCCTAATCAATATTGGGCACCAATTTTTACACAAGGACATACTTTTTTATATGATAAAACTTTAAGATATGATTCACCTTTGCCAAGTGGTGCTCTAACTTTTTGCGAAGGCGCTACCGAAATGTATGAGGTGCCTGAAACACCGGGTTCTATTTATTGTTGGAGTGTAACTAATGGATTAATTACCAATACCAACAACAATCAAGTAACCGTAAAGTGGAACAGCGGACCGGGATCTTTAACAGTAACCGAAACCAATTGCATTGATGTTGTAGGTACACCACAAACCATAGAAGTTTTACCGCAAGTTTGTTGTTCGCCGGTTGATTTATCGATTCAGTTTGACGGCTTCCCAGCTCAAAGTAGTTGGGACATTACCGATGCCAATGGTAATATTGTGGCTAACAGCAGTTCGTATAACGGTTTGCCTAATTACAGTTCTGCAACAGAAAGTGCTTGTTTACCAAATGGCTGTTACACCCTAAATTTTTATGATGCGTTGGGTAACGGAATGTGTCCTTTTCAAAGTAGCGCAGTTGGGGTTTCCACTTTTATAACGCCGGGTACTCTAATAAGTCCTGGTAGCATTGTGGGTACATTAAGTTTGGTGGCTACACCCGGTTTATGTGGTAACTATACTTTAAGTGATGCTTCCGGCAATCCGCTTGTTTCTGGTGGAGGCAGTTTTGGTGCTACACAAAGCCAAACTTTTTGTGTTAATGGCGGCGCATCGCCAAAAATACAATCAACTACAAAGGAAACTTTAATTAATAAAGTGGATAATATTTCTATGAAGTTACAATCTAATTTAGTGCGTAATGTAGTTCAATTAGCCTATAATTTACCAAGTAATGCCACAGCCAATATTTTGTTAATGGATATGCATGGAAGTATTCTGCAGCAGTTTAAAACAAGTACTTCGAACAGTCAACAACTAAATATTGATGTAAGTAATTTACCAAGAGGTATGTATTGGCTACAATTAGTAAGTAATGATGGGCAAATGCTTACTAAGCGATTGGTTAAGCAATAGTTTATCTATTCAAAAAATTTAAATTTCTATTTATGATGTAGTTCCAACAAATTTTTATTGGTTCTACAACCATTTTAATGGAAATAGTACAAACCAATATAAAGGTCAACAGACTATTATCTATATTACCCGTTAAGATATTATAACTACTCTCAGTAGATAAGCCTTTCGCGACAAAAGGTCAAGATAGTTAGATTATCTCTCAAAGTAGCATTATTAAATTTGTAGTAAATATTTTTTCAATGACTAAAACAAACTCCAGCGGAGTAAAACCTTGTTAGCAGATAGGTTACAAAAAGATTAAGCTCCAGAGGAGCGACACAATGTCTTATACCAATTTGACTGTAAAATATGACACACAAATTTTGGAATTAATTTGGTGAGCTCAAGGCATTTTATTAAATAAGTATAATAAAGAAGGCATATCAATACCTCTTACGAAATTAACTCGCCACGTTGATGGTATGCCCATAAAACACCTTCTTTCAGCGCATAATCTGATTTATATAAGAACTCAATATTAAATTTATCTAATACATATTGAATTAATATTAACGATACCACAATCATATCAGCACGCTGTGCAACCAAATTTGGTGTTTCTAAACGTTGTTGTAAGTCTTTATTAATTAAATCATTATAAATTTCATTAAATTGATGAATGGGTAGTTGTATGGCTATTTTGCGATCATTTTTTAGTAAACTTAAATCGGCAACCGTATCGAAAGAACCTGAAGCACCAATTAGTGTTTTAGTTGGAAAGGTATCAATCGCTTTTTGTAAAGGCAACAACACCTCATTTAAATACCGGTTAAGTTGTTGTATTTCAACCTTAGCTATTGGTTCTTGTTGATGGAATTGCCGGCGTAACAAAGCTGCCCCAATGTCAAAACTTTGGCTCCACAACACCTCGTGATTATTGGCTAAAATAAACTCTACACTGCCTCCACCAATATCCATAATTAAATAGGGTGTTTTGGGTGTTAGGGGTGTTAGGGGTGTTTCGTGCAATTGTAAAGTATCGGGTGTTTGTATCGATAGCTTGAAATCAATGGTTTGTTTCACTCCATAATAAATTAACATAGCTTCTTTAGCACCTGAAATTACCTGTACTTTCCATCCACAGCTTGCTTTAATTTGTTCAATTAGTGTTTGCGTATTAGATGAACTTCTAAGTGCGGCTGTTCCAAAAATTAATACCTCTTCAACTTCATATTCAACTACTATTTTTTTATAAGATACTAAGGTTTTTATAGCTCGTTCTATAATTGCTGGTTTAAAAGATGCTAAGCCAAATTCACCCAGCTTTACAAATTTTTTTTCTTTATGTATGATTTTAAAACCGGCATTCAAACTCGAATCCACAATTAATAAATGAAACGTATTGGTGCCTAAATCTATAACCGCAAGTCTTCTATCCATAATTATGAAAGTAATGTACTAAACTTTAATTAAAAATAGAATAGACTACTCAGGAATAATTCAAAAATAACTGTCCATTTTTACCTTTGAGATTTTCCGATCTACTTCAAGCATAAAATCATTCAAGCGAACCTGTTCACTTGTTTTAGTAAAGTGGTCATGCTTTTGTTGACACAATGGAACAGGTTCCATTGGAACAGCAATTATTTTTACTACCGAAACTTAAGTAAATAACATTTTATAGACGGAAAATAACTTGCGAAGCATGAGTAAAATAATTAGTCTATGTGTGAAAAGATAGCAATATCAGACAAGTTTATCAAGGTGGTTGACACTTTAGTAGTGTTCGCAAAAATTGCGATCTCTACGGTCGCAAAAATTGCGACCTCTGCGGTCAAACTGCTTTGTTTACAGTTATATACTCTTAAAACAAATGCTGAAAAAATTGAGTAAAAAGTGTCAACTACTTTATTGTTTAGATTAACTTGTCCAATATTCTCAATCAAAAATATTAAATAAAATTGGCTCACTCCTCACTAAACTTACCAATAGGTGGGCGGTAAGGCTGAAACGGAATTTTAAACAAGTTACCAATATGCTCGCTAGCTTCGGGTTCCATATGGGTATCTAAGCCATACACCAAATCACTGTTGTTAATTTTAGCAAAAGTGCCGAACAAACGATCCCAAAGCGAAAAGATATTACCATAATTAGTATCCGTTAAAGGTTGAACATAATGATGGTGTACTTTATGCATATTGGGCGTAACAAAAACATAGGATAAAACATCATCTAAGGTACTTTCGGTATTGATATTAGCATGGGTTAAATGAGCAAAAAATATGGAACAGGTTTGGTACAACATGACTATGCCAATGGGAGCTCCAGCAATAGCTACAGCCAATATGGTAAAGCTCAATCTAAAAATTGTCTCGCCGGGGTGGTGGCGTAAGCCGGTTGTCACATCAACTGTGGTGTCGGTATGATGAACGATATGAAATTTCCACATCCATTTTACCTGATGTTCTAACCAATGGATAAAATAAGCTCCAATAAAATCTAAAATCATCAAACCCAAAATGACTTTTAACCATAAAGGCATAGCAAATAGGCGAAGTACTCCAAAATTATTGTCGACCGTCCAATCAGAAACTTTTAATAGCAGACCGGCAAGCAATAAACCAATTAACAATTGAATTAAAGTGAATAATAAGTTTATACCCGCATGTTTTATTTTTTTATACTGAAAAGAAAACAAAGGGAGTACACCTTCTAATACCCAAAATAGGGCAATACCACTAACTAACAATACCGTTCTTGTTTCTGATGGGATTGATGAAAAATAAGAGATGATCGATTCCATTACATTTAATTTAAAGTTATAAAGTTAACAAAAAACAACTAACTGCCAATTTGATTTAACCCGGTTTTTTAAAATATATTATAGTTTTCTTCTGTTAAAATTAAGGGCTATTTTTCTTCTCTATAAAAATTCATATTGAAATAAACGAACTTTTTAAACATTCGGGGCTTTTTAAAACTGAAATTTCCACAAACAATATAAAAGTACGATAAAATATCTGTTATTTTGAGCATGAGTAAGAGAATGATTTTGCTAATAAAATAATGAGTTTTAAAATGAATGATATAGGGCAAGGCTTAGAAAATTTAAAACATCTTGATGAAAACAATTTCTTTTTAATTGCCGGTCCTTGTGTTATAGAAGGCGAACAAATGGCTTTCGACATTGCTGGCACCATTCAAGAAATTGCCAATCGTTTAAAAATTCCATTCATTTTTAAAGGCTCTTACAAAAAAGCGAATCGTAGCCGTTTAGATTCCTTTACCGGTATTGGCGATGAAAAAGCTTTGACCATCTTATCAAATATTAAAAATAAATTGTTGATTCCGGTAACCACCGATGTACACACCGCAGCAGAAGCTAAGCAAGCTGCTCAATTTGTGGATGTTTTACAAATTCCGGCGTTTTTATGTCGCCAAACCGAATTGTTGGTAGCCGCTGCTAACACGGGTAAAACGGTTAACATTAAAAAAGGGCAATTTCTATCCCCACAAGCAATGCAATTTGCTGTTGATAAGGTTATGCAATCTGATAATCCTACTGTTTGGCTAACCGAACGGGGCACTATGTTTGGTTATCAGGATTTGGTCGTTGATTTTAGAGGAATTGTTCAAATGCAACAATTCAACGTTCCGGTGATAGTAGATTGTACTCACAGTTTGCAACAGCCCAATCAAAGTAGCGGAGTGACCGGTGGGCAACCTCAGCTGATTGAAACTATCGCCAAAGCGGCAATCGCTGTGGGAGCAGATGGTTTGTTTATTGAAACACATCCTAAACCTACCAAAGCTAAAAGCGATGGTGCGAATATGTTACCGTTAAATCAGTTAGAAAACTTATTGGAAAAACTGTTAAGAATTAGAAAAGCCATTATATAAAAGTTGCATAATACCACAAGCTTTACGTCACAAAATGAGCATTAATTTGGTGAGCTTAAGGCAAAAAACGCAGACATAGCAAGCGGCTACGGCGAGTATTTTTAACGAAGAGCTTGTGCTGAACTTGATTCAGTAACTCCTAATATTAAACCAAAACTTGTGTTACATTTTATGGTCAATTTGGTATTATTTAGAATTTAAAATAAGTAAAGTGCAGGAGTTCTAAAAAAGTTATTACTTTTGCGCTCGGCAAGCCTCATGTGGCCAGCTCCTGTTGAACTCCCCCAGGCGCGGAAGCGAGCAAGGGTAGACGGTTGTAGCGGTCGACGTGGGGTCCTTGCCTTTTTTTATTTTGTAAACAAAAATAAATTCCAAATCTCATAACCCAATAACAAAACCAGTAGTACGCAAGTTGGAATTTGGAATTTAAACCATGGAGATCTAAATTTATTATGAGATTTTTTATAGATACCGCAAACTTGGCTCAAATTGAAGAAGCGATGGCAATGGGTATTATTAGTGGGGTAACCACCAACCCATCGTTAATGGCTAAAGAAGGCATTAAAGGCAAAGCCAACGTAATGAATCATTACAAAACCATTGCCGGTTTGGTAGATGGCAGAGATGTGAGTGCCGAAGTAATTGCAACCGACTTTGAGGGGATGAAGAAAGAAGGAGAAGCATTTGCTGCGATTGCTGACAACATTGTTGTAAAAGTTCCACTAATAAAAGAAGGATTAAAAGCCTTAAATTATTTTCGAACTAAGGGTATTCGCACCAATTGTACCTTAATATTTTCAGCGGGGCAGGCTTTGCTGGCTTCTAATGCAGGGGCTAATTTCGTATCCCCATTTATTGGCAGAATTGATGATATTGGTTGGAATGGCTTGAGTTTAATTAGTGAAATTTATCAAATATTTGAAAAGCAGGTTTTAGACACAGAAATATTAGCGGCTTCTATCCGAAACCCTTTGCATATAGTTGAAAGTGCCAAATTAGGTGCCGATGTCGCTACTTGCCCCTTAAAAAGTATAGAGGCTTTATTAAATCATCCACTTACCGATAAAGGCTTAGCTAAGTTTTTAGCCGATGCCGAAAAGTTGGATACTTAGTAAAGTAAAATTCCGCAAGTTTCTCAAAACAATAAAAGTAGCTGATACTTTTGCACTAATATTTTTTTTGAAGCGAAACCTTCCAACAATACAATAAAGTTGGTTCCGCTTTCCGCTCAAATACCATTTTGCCAACGCTTCGAAGCCCAAGCAAAAATGGTATAACCGCTGCAATTCTATCTAAGTGTCGGCTACCCGTCTAACACCGGACAAAAACCGTCATTCTGAGAAGGTGCTGAACGAAGTGAAGTAGCTTGCTCAGAATCTGTCATATTGAAACAGCGTATTGGTTATATTAACGTTGATTGAAGTAGCCGGGAGATACTGAGCATTTATTCCGCTTCGCTCCAGATACTGAATCAAGTTCAGCACAGGTCTCAGTATGACGTGGGTGTCCGGGCTTAGACGGGTAGCCTAAGTGTCTTTCGGTATATTGAATGTAATTTATTTATACATTAAAAATAATTCAACATTCATTATTCGTTAATCGATATTCGTTGTTCATTAAATGGTCATCCAAAAAAATATCGAATATCGAACACCGAATGTTGAATGACGAATTTTTCCATTCGAAAAACAACATTTAGCTGCTAAATAACCCAATGCACTTTAGTGCTGTTGGCTTGGAAATCGAGGCTAGTTTGCAAACTTCGGTTCTTCGTTGAAAGACAAAAAATACGAACAATCAAAAAACAGAAAAGTTTCATCCATTTTGATAAACTTGTCTAAAATTCCAAAAATAGAATAACCAAATTCCAACACAAATAACCCATCCAAAGCACTGAGTTTATTTCTAATTAATCTATGATCAATTAGAAATAAAAAAAAATTGACGTATTGCGCTTCGCTTTTAATTAAACGGTTTGCTGAAAATGGGATCTTCCATTTAACCCAAATAATTTAAAAATATATGAATTCGCTTCAATGCAAAAGCATTGTGGATTTCACATAAAAATCCCTATTCTGAGGTATGAATTTAAGCTCTCTGCAAAAGCAGTTATCAATTTATAAGAGATAAATAGTTTTTTTATTAATAAAAGTTAAAATATGGAAGTAAGGGGGTGTTTTTATAAACAAGCTCACTTTTTTGATTTCTAATTACCGATTTTTGCAGACATCAAAAATAGTCATTACATAATTCAAAATATAAAATCATGATAAGACAAATTGTATTGGGTTGCTGTATAATTTTTGGGCTTCAAGTAGTGGCGCAAAAGTTACCCGACAACTTTCATTTAAGTAAATTAGACAATGGTTTAGATGTGTTGGTGATTGAAGACAACTCTGTACCATTAGTTACCATTGAAATTGCCGTTAGAAATGGTGCCTATACCGAAGACCCTGAGTTTGATGGCTTAAGTCATTTATATGAACATATGTTTTTCAAGGCTAATAAAGATTATCCTTCGCAAGAAAAATATATGGAACGGGTACGAGAATTGGGCATTAGCTTTAATGGTACTACTTCGGTAGATAAGGTGAATTACTTCATTACATTAACCAACGATAAGTTAAAAGAAGGATTGGAATTTATGAATTCTGCCATTCGTTATCCTTTGTTTGATACCATTGAAATGCGTAAAGAAAATCCGGTGGTAGATGCTGAATTTAAAAGAGCCGAATCGAACCCGCAAATGTTATTGCTTTGGGATGTTCAACGCAAAATGTATGGTGATTTATACAGCCGAAAAAATACCATTGGCGATCACGACATCATTTTAACGGCTACTCCCGAAAAAATGGAGATCATTAAAGAAAAATATTACCATCCGAACAATACCTTAATTTCTATTGCCGGTGATGTAAACAGCGAAGAAGTGGTTGAGATGATTCAATCCATTTATGGAGATTGGGAAAGTAGTGGATTTGATCCGGCAGAAAAATATCCAGTACCAGCCTTTAAATCGATTGAAAAATCGGAACATATTATTTTAGAAAATGAAATTGCCCAAGCTCCTATGATTATGCGCGGTTATATTGGTCCTGGCACTTTTGATGATATAGACGCTACCTATGCGGCTGATGTTTTTTCTTACATTTTAGGTCAGCAAAGTAGTAAATTTCATCAAGAGGTAATTGAAAGCGGTTTGGCAAGATTTGCGAATGTTGGCTACTTTACTAACCGCACCAAAGGACCCATTACTCTTACCTTAATGCCCGATCCGGAGCGAATTGAAGAAGCCATGGCTGCCATTGATAAACATATTGACATGTGGGACAGCGATGATTATTTTACAGATGAGCAGCTACAAACTGCTAAAGATTTATTGATTATTGAAGACGAGTATGCGCAAGAAGCTACATCTAACTATGTAAAATCTGTTAGTTGGTGGTGGTGTTTAAAAGATATTGAAACCTACACCAAATTTGCTGAAGGCATGCAAGGTGTTACCCGTGATGATATTAAAGCTTATGTAAAAAACTACATTAAAGGGCAAAACAACGTTACCGGAATTATGGTGAATAAAGAGATGAGAGAGACCCTAAAAGTGGATGAATTATTTAATAATTAGATTGAATCAAAAAAACAGAAATTAACATGAATTTAAGTAAATATATTTTTGTATTGATGCTCGGTTTTTTGGTGAGTATAAATACAGCTATAGCAGATGACACGAAAGAGATAGAAGTGAATGGAGTAAAAGTCATCATAAAAAAAACCAATAAAAAAGTAGTAACAACCAGTGTAATTATAAAAGGAGGCACGGCTAACTATACCAAAGAAAAAGAAGGTGTTGAACAGTTCGCCTTTAATTTAGCAGCCGAAGGTGGAACTAAAGCTTATGATAAAACCACCTTTAACACCATGTTAGAAAAAATGGGGAGTTCTATTTCTGCCAACACTTCTTATGATTATGGTAGTTTCAACTTAGTGAGTTTAAAACGTAATTTTGAAGAATCGTGGAAATTATTGGTTGAAGTAATTAACAACCCGTTAATGAATGAAGAAGAATTTGAGCTATTAAAAAACAGATTAATTGCAGCCGCTCAGCAAACCGATTCGAACCCGGATGCCAAGTTGAGAAATAATGCCATGGTAAATAGTTTTAGTGGTTTACCATACGCCAATATTTCTGGTGGAACAGAAGAAAGCTTAACCAACTTAACGTTAGAAGATGTTCAAAATCACTTTAAAAAAGTGATGACCAAAAGCGATATTTTTATGGTGATTGTTGGAGATGTTGAGGTGGAAGATATTACGGCAAAAGTTGAGGCTTTAGTCAGTGGTTTACCAGAAGGTGAAAAAAGAATGTTTGATTACGGTAAAATGAACATTACAAAATCGAGAGTTACGCCAGAAAAAAGAGATATTAAAACCAACTACGTTAGAGGATATATGGATGCACCGAAAGCTACAGCGAGTGATCGAGTTGCTATGCAAGTAGGTATGTCTATTGTTAGAGATCGTTTATTTGAAGAAATTAGAACCAAACGAAATTTATCGTATGCTCCACAAGCTTATTTACCAAGTGTAATTGCCGGTTCTCCATATGTGGTTTGGTATGTATCTACCGATAAACCTAATGAATCTATTCAGGTAATGTATGATGAAATTAATAAGTTAAGAACGGTTGGTTTTTCTGAAAAAGAATTAAAAGATAAAAAAGCCGGATTTTTAACACGTCATTTTATGCGTGAAGAGAGCGGTGGTAGCCAAGCTATGACTTTAGCTTTGGCTGAAATGTCGGGCTTAGGTTGGGAGAATACCAAAACTTATTTAGATGATGTAAATGCCTTAACCATAAAAGATTTAAATCAGGCGTTTAAAAAATATTCTTCAAAAGGTATAGATTGGACTTATTTGGGCGACGATACCATTATTGACGAAAGTGTCTTTACGCAAGCTATCCCCGTTATTGAAGAAGTAATGCCTGAAAAGGAAAAGGTGATAGAAAAAGTAGAAGAAGTTACCGAAAAAGCAGTAAAAAGAACCAAAAGAGAAATTAGAAAACTTAAACGGGATAAGCGTAAAAAGTCAAAAAAAACGTACAGTAATTAAGTTATCAAAATAGAAATAATAATTGGCATAGTCGCATAGCAGTTATATCAATTTGACTGTAAAAAGTGACACAAAAATTTTGGGATTAATTTGGTGAGCTCAAACACAGACATAGCCAACGGCTATGGCAAGTATTTTTAACAAAGAGCTTGTACTGAACTTGATTCAGTAACTCCCAATATTAAACCGAAATTTGTGTTACATTTTATGGTCAATTTGGTATAATATCCTAAAACACCGAAAGCGAACGTCCTTTAATTTGTAAAGCAATTTGCCGTAAAGGTTCTGCTTTTTCCAGTCCATCTAAAGCAGCAACTGAAGCGTCAAACAAATCAATCATATGTTGTTTGGCTTTATCAATTTTAACTGCAGTAAAAAAAGTTGTTCTGCCTGCTGCTTGGTCTGATTTAGGGTTTTTCTTAAGAAAAACAGACGCTCCTAAACCATCTAAAAGGTCGTTACTAATTTGATAGGCTACCCCCAAGTTATATGCAAACATTTTTAATTTAGCCAAAATGGTTTGATTTGGAATTGTAGCACCATAAGCCCCCAGTAAAACACTTGCATGAATTAGTTTCCCACATTTTAACCAATGCAGTTTTTCTAATTCTTTCAAAGAAGCGACCTTTCCACTCATTTGTAATTCAATAGCTCCGCCTCCAATCATACCTAAAGAACCAGAATTTTCTGCTAAAATACGTATCATATGCAGCCGCTGTTCTGCCGAATGATTACTTTTACTAAGTTCCTCAAAGGCAAACATTTGTAAGGCATCTCCAGCCAAAATTGCTGTAGCTTCATCAAAGGCAAGGTGACAAGAAGGTTTTCCACGCCGCACATCATCATTATCCAAAGCCGGTAAATCATCGTGAATTAATGAAAAACTTTGTATAGCTTCTATTGCACAGGCAGGTATGTCTAACAATTTTTCTTCAGCACCAAATAGAAAACCGGTTGCATACACTAGTAATCCTCTAATTCGTTTACCTCCATTAAGGGTAGAATACCTGATGGCTTTATGTAAGTGGTTTGGAATGGTATCTGAAAAGGGCAGCCTTTCAGATAATACAATTTCTAATCGGTCTTTCCATTTATTTAACAGTTGAACAATTTCTTTTTCTTTTGAAATTTCAATCATAAAAAATAAATTGTTGTTTAAGGAATGAGAAAAAATAAATCTACTTGCTGTCTTTACCAATTTTCAATATACTTCGTTGAGAAGCCAAGTCGCTCAAAAAGTCACTATAAACACAATTGTAGATTTCTTTGCACATTCCTAAGTCGTCAGTCAAATTGATGGTGTTGAATTAATTTTGCCAAAATAACAGACAGTTTAGTAAAATACTTTCATAAAGTATGCAAAGGCACAAGTTTGCATAACAAGTGGTAAAACAGGTATGTTATAAGGTAATGGACGTGGTCCTAATAAATCAGGTTTAAACTTTAATATATCATTATTTTCTTGTTGAGCAATTAAAAAATTCATTCCTTTTGTTGCTAAATCACGCTCATTTTTTGTAAAGCAAAGCATAGCATAGGCAGTACTCATAATGTCACTATTATCTGTTGAAGTAAACCCCCATCCTCCATCGGCGTTTTGGTTTTCGTAAAAGTAATGTTGCATTTTACGCATAATTGTGCTATTCATTTTATTCAAATCTGTATTATTAGTTAGGTTTTGAACAGACCGCAAAGCTGCAGCAACTCTATACATAGCATGTGTTTCGGCATTACTCCAACGCCTTTCAAATGTACCATCCTTCTTTTGGCTATTGGTAAGATAATCCATAGTTCGATGTATTGAATTTTTCCAAGCCAAATCTATTTTAGTATGGTGCAACAACAATTCAGCTATGCCATGCAATGCTGCAGCCGCCATTGATGGAGTAGAAGGATTACCTTTTATATAAGTCGGAAATCCTCCATCTTTATGCTGCATTACTTTAATATAGTGTTCAACTTTCAGAAGATGAGCATCAAACTTAATAGGATTAACCATTGCTAATAAAGCACAACACAAACCAGAATCATCTACGTCGGTTTGTGTAGTCCCTAACATATAAGACCACCCACCATTCTCTGCTTGCACAGAAGCGATATAATTCGTCATTCGAAGTAACGCATTTTGAACGGTTTGTTGATATGGCATTGATAAATGAGGCAATGCCTCAATAGCAGCTAAGCCAGCTAAAGGAGTAATAAAGTTATCAAGACCCGTCATTAAAGGTAAACCACCATTGGGTTGTTGCCAATTCATCAAGCTATGTATTGGTGCTTCAAGCCGTTTTTTATCAAGCATTTTTGATAGGGCTAATAAGCCTACAATTTGTGTTAAAACATTGTTTTCATAAACACCAACTTCAAAAAGTTTTTCTGTAAGAAAATTTTTATCCTCCAAAGTAATTAAACTTTCTTTCGAGGTACCATAACAATATAAAATTTTGAGGCTACAAATCATTACTCTTGCCCACGTTTGCAAGGGCTGTAAAGAATTTTGAAAAGCACTAAAGTCAAAAGGTAATTCTGAAAATTGCAAAACACCGAGTTCAGCAAAAAGGCATCCGAAGTACAATCCTTTTCTTCCTTGTTCATTATGCAGCAACAAATTTAATAACTGAAGCATTTCTTTTGAAGCATTGGTATTATTATGAAGCACAAGCTCAGCCATCTTCAAAATAATTTTTTCTAATCCATGCAAAGCAGAATTATGATTTTTTTTAGATATTTCACCAAGTAAATAATGCTCAATGCGCTGTTGTTTTAATTGCAGAAAGGATAAATTTCTTAATAAATGCAAAGCAAGTGTCGACTCCAAAACACGGCTTTCACAATACCCGTTAATAGCTCCACTATCTTGTTGAGCAGTCAAAATACTATCTATACTATTGCTGAGTAAAGTATTAAGCAAAGTAATATTAACTTTGGTTTTGTTGCTGTGTTGCATTATTTAAAGTTACTGATTATATCACATTTTTTCGACAAGTTTATCCAAACCATAAAATAGTTGATACTTTTACATTGATTTTTTTTTGAAGCGAAACCTTGTAGCATTATAATAACCTTGGTTCCCGCTTTCCGCTCAAATTCCATTTGCCTGCGCTGCAAAAGCCACTCAAAATGGCATAACCGCTGCAATCGGGGCTAGTTTATAAACTTCGGTTCTTCGTAGCATTCCTATAAAACAATGGCAGTCAAAAACAAGCAAGTATCAACAACTTTTATAAGCGTGCTCTGTTTTCCTAACCGTTATATTTTTTCAAATATGGTTGGCAACCCGTCTTTTGGTCTCATTATCGGAAATTCAGAAATAGGAAGCACATAATCATTAGGAACAGATAATTTAAACTCCTGTAGAATGGAAGTCATCATCATTTTTACAATTATTTCTGCAAAAACACGACCCATGCATTGATGCGGTCCTGCTCCAAATGGAAGGAAAGCATGAGGGCATTTTTTGTGCTCTTCTCGTTCAATATCAAAACGGGTAGGGTCAAATATTTCAGGATTCTTCCAATGTTTCGGATTTCTCATACCCATTGCCATACTCACCCAAATCTTTGTTCCTTTCGGAATCGTAATTTTCTCATCAACTTTAATGTCAACATTTGCTTCTCTTATAGTAAGTGGCACAGATGGAGCCATCCGCATAGATTCATTAAAAATCATCATAGATACCTCAAGTCCTAATATTGTTTTTAAGTCCAGCTCCTCCAGCACTAAATCGTTAAGCTCTGCTCTCATTTTATCTTGCCATTCTTTATGTTTAGAAAGATTATAAACCAAATAGCTCATTGCCCAAGAAGTAGTATCATAAGCCGCTTGATATAAAAACAGTAAATGGTCAACAATAGCTTCATCCGTAAATGTTTCTCCTTCTTCATTAGAAGCTAAACAAAGTTTGCTAAAGAAATCTGCTCCAGGATTTTTTCTCTTTTCTGGAACAAGCTTCAAAAATTCTTTTGACAAATATTTTCGTCCTTTTAATCCTTTATGATAAACCATTCCAGGAATATTAAGCGGGATACTTACCATTGCCTTTCCCATTGGTGTGATGGCTTCATTTATTTTTTTAATAAAAGCTTCATCTTCAATACCGAAAAACAATTTACCGGCAATGCGTAAAGTTAATGTTTTAAATAAAGGGTACACCTCAACAACTTTATTGCCCCTAATTTCATTGATG
This sequence comes from uncultured Chitinophagales bacterium, assembly GCA_938023075.1. Taxonomy (GTDB): domain Bacteria; phylum Bacteroidota; class Bacteroidia; order Chitinophagales; family JAHDHT01; genus CALHDG01. The sequence continues at coordinate 18,699 of CALHDG010000106.1, read as the reverse complement.
GTTTTATGTATAATTGTTGGAAGCTTTTGTATGTATTCTTGTAGTGCCTGTTTTTTAAAAGCCTCCATAAGAATACTTCTATCCTTTTTATGTTGAGCCCCATCCATTAACATTATTGAATTTGGGTAAATAGGACCAACTAAATCTTTGGTGGCATTTCCAATGTTCACTATATTTCCATCGTTTTTTAACAACTCTATTGCCGATTTTTCACCAAAAAAGCCAACTACCATTCCGGTAGGCATTCTAAACTTATACACTTCACCATATTTCTCTTTCTCATTTTCAAAAAACCGTATTCCTTGCTTTGCTATATTAAGAAATTCGCCTACAATAGGCAAGCCTTTTCGTCCTGGAAAATTTTCGAGAATTGTTTTCATTTTCAATTGTATAAAAAAAACTGATACTTATATATGAACAAAACAAAGGTCATCCTTTTAGTTTAAAACTTTTGTCGAAAAATATCATTTCTCCTATAAATAATTGAAAATCACGACGTTTACGCGACCACATGCAAAGGTATATTGACCATTTAGTATTAAAAACCAGCCGAAAATTTGGCGACCTTAAATGGCAAACCATTGATAGCAATTATACGGCATTGATGAAGTATTTTAAACACCACAAAAATCAGCAGTGGTATGTATAGCAACAAGCGCAGCCTCGCAACGAGCGGTAGCTACTGCGCATTATAGCGAAAGATGTAGCCAAAATAATTGTTTGCGCCTTTAACCAGAAACACCAACCTAAACAAATACAATAGTTGTAAGCCTTTACTCATTAACCTTCGTCTTAACAAAAATACCCGGATCTTCGGCAGGGGCATTTTCGTTGGCGTTGAGTTCATCATCGGAATAAGGCATGCGCTCCGGGTATGGTGCAGCAGGTCCATCAACTAAAACATAGGGCACTGCTATATCACTATCGCTCTTTCTTAACCTCCGTGCATCATTAAAGGGAAGATACATGCCAAAACCAGAGACGTATCGTTCCTCTATAATTTCTCGTAGTAAGGCTCTGTCGGTGGGGATGCCGTCTGTATTTTCTATGCCACCTTCTTCAAAATCTGCTAATTCATATGCTTCATATAAAAATATTGAATCACTAAAAGTTGTGTTAACGCCAGCCCCAGTGTTAAGCCATGCACGGAGATTGTTAAGGGCTTCCAAACCGCTATCTATACTTTGGGTGCGCGTGCCGGTTTCGGCTAAAATTAATTGGTTTTCGGCATAAGAGACTAAGTTTTGTGGTTCAAATTGTTCTATGATTCCTTTGTTGTCAGAACCGCCATCTTCATTAATAGTGTAGTAACCGAAACGTGCACTTTCGTTGGTTTTGGCGTTATTGCGACTGATGTCGCTAGAGGCATCTAACAATTGCATCAGGTAGCTGTTTACTGTACCAATGTCACCGGCACGCGATCCTTCAAGGATTTCCCAAAATAAATTTTTGTCTCCTTCTGAATTGTTGGCATCACCACGCGGTATAAATTTCATGGAGTTAGCATCAGAACTAATACCGTTGATAGCAGCAGCATAGGCAGAATCGTATGCTTTCAATTGTAAATAATAACGGGCTTTGAGGGTATAGGCTACTTCTCGCCATGCTTCTGAATTACCTCCAAAGTGAATATCCCAACTTAGTGATCTGCTAGATACTGCGAGGTCTTCGATGGCACTATCTAACAGACTTTGCGTGGCATTGAAAACCGAAATTTGGTCGTCAAATTTGGGGTCGTCAATTGCTAAGTTGTTAATTTCGGAATAGGGTACATCGCCGAAAATGGAAGCTGCGGTGCCAATGGCATGGGCTTCTAATACTTTGGCGATACCGGTTAACAGTTTGTCGTTGGGGGCTTCGTTTACTATATGGCGGGCGTTGGTCACTACTCCAATATAGATGCGACTCCAGGTAGAGACGGATTCTGCCGTGGAGAAAGCGTAGCCATAAATGTTGGAATATAGTGAGGTGATACCTACTAATTGACCAGAATACATGCCGGCAATGCGGTTGAGATGTCCACCCTGAGCTACTACGTTGGCGAGTTGTGCGCCGGTTAAAAAGAGTTCGGCATCTACTTCGTCAATTGCCAAATCATTGGGGTTGTCGTTGATGTCATCAACAATGCTGGTGCAAGATGCCATTATAATTAGCATTGCAAAGAGCATTGATTTTGTGACTTTGGCGAAGTTTTTAAATACGGATGAAGTTGGAAGTTTAGCCCCGATAGTAGCGGTTATGCCATTTGAAGCGTTGGTTTTGTAGTATTGGCAAAATGGCATTTGAGTGGATAGCGGGGAGCGCGTTTTTAGATGACCCAAACGTTTCGCTACAAATAAAACTAAATTTTCTATATGTTTAATTAATTGATTCTTTTTCATGATAATTTTGAATTTTTAATATTGAATAACCTATGGTGAAAGCTTTGATTAAAAATCTACACCGAATGTAACTAAGAATGATTTGGTGGCAGGGTTGGTGAAGTACTCTAAACCTTGCCCGTTACCCACACCGGTTTGGCTAATTTCGGGGTCAATGCCGTCAATGCGGTCCCAATAAATCCAGTTACGGGTGCTTATGCCAACCTTAATGCCACTGATTTTTTCGTTGAACAATTGGCTGCCCAATTGATAGCTTAATGATAGCTCGCGTACTTTAGTAAAGGTAGCATCAGCTATGGAAAAATTATATACTTGGTTATCGCCAAAACCGCCTCCAATACCATGACGATACCAGGTTTCATCTAACAGTACAGGACCGCCGCCAAAGTCTTCTATGTTGCCTCGCACGGTTGTTCCGGCGGCAATTTCATCGCCATCAAAATTGAGGAGCGGTTGATCGAGGGTGAGGCGGTTGGCGGTTTCTTGGGTAGTACCAAAGCGACGGAGTACCCATAGTGAGCGTGGTGAAAATTCGCCGCCATGTGAATGTTCGATGACTGCGTTGAGGGTTAAGCCCTTCCACGATACGTTAAAGCCACCGCCCAATCGCCAGTCAGGATTGGGGTCGCCCAATACTTCTGGGCTTGCTGTGAGTTGTGGAAAGCCGTTTTCATCTAAAATGAAATTGCCGGCTTCGTCCTTTTGAGAACCGGTGCCGTACAACACGCCCAAAGGATGCCCAACTATGGCTCGACTGCTTATTGATGCGCCGGGTGTTAAGTTGATGGTTTCTGTGCCAAAAAGATCGGTTACTTCATTCCGGTTTCGTGAAAAGTTGGCGGTTACATCCAATTTCATATCAGCATTTTGGTAAGCCTGCCAATTTAAATCTAACTCAATGCCATTGTTTTTTATCGCGCCAAAATTACCATATTGGGTGTCGTAACCCGATGACGGTGATAGTGCCAGGCTTATTAAAACATCATCAATTGTGTTGTTATAATAGGTAATACCTATCCCCAATTTGTCTCGCAAAAATCGTAAGTCAGTTCCAACTTCCCACTCCGTTTTAATTTCTGGTTTAAGTTCAGGATTACCTAAATCATCATCAATGCGGAAGCTGCCCCCAAAGAAAGAAATATCAAGAGGATCGCTATAAGTGCTGTAGCTAAAACCACTTTCGGCAACGGTTTGGAAACGGTGTGGAGTGGGTTCAACACCTACTCTACCCCAAGCTGCGCGAAGTTTTCCGAAAGAGAGGGGACCAACATTTTCTGCAAAATTCCAGGCGATGTCGGTTGCAGGATAAAAGAACTGCCCTTTAACGGTTGAGGAGGCTTCGAGGTTGGCAGATACATTCCAGAATACCTGTTCAAACAAATCGAAACTTAAGACTCCATAAGCCCGGTTCGATCTTCTATTGGTTTGGAAAACTTCAAATTGAGAACTTTCTGCTGCGGTACTTAAAGAGGTGGTTTCTTTGCGGGCGTTGGCTAAAAAGCCGGTTATTTGCCCTGAATTACGGCGGTAGCGACGGTCGTTAATACTCCAACCTAAAGTTGTTGCTAAGCCAATGTTATCTGCCAAATTAAAATTGGCTTTGGTAATAGCATCAAAATTAATAGCTTTTCTACCGATGATATCTTCGGCGAAAATACCAGGTGTTCTATCGCTGCCTGAACCAATCGGGAAGAAATAGACCCGCCGGTCATCCGAAATATCGGCACTTCCTCTTAAAATAAAGCGTAACCAATTGGTTGGTGTAATATCTAATTGAGGATTAATCACATAACGGTTAACGTTGGTAGTAGCAGATTGCTCATTGATGGTCCATAGCGGATTATTATAGGTTGGATTGTCTGCATTACCCAAATATCTCCGGTAAGAACGTTGGCGTTGCTCAAAGAAAATGCCTGGGCTATCGGTGTAAGTTCCTTTATAATCTGTAATATCAAAATCAGGTGGTGTACGCAGAAAGCCCAACATTAAACCTGAAACATTGGAGTTTTGCTGAATTCTGTTAGAGCCTGTAAGTGTATAGGATGATTTGGTAGTTAAAGTAAGCCAATCGGTAAGAAAGGTTTTATTATTAAAGCGAACATTGGTACGATCGTAGAACGAGTTTTTTATGATGCCTTCCTGATCAAGTCTTCCCAAGCCGAAATAATAAGTAAACCGGTCACTACCTCCAGCAATGGAAAAATCGTGTTGTAGAAAACCGCCCGTTTGGAAAACGTTATCCCAATTAGAATCGACAAAAGTTTCGGTTGAGTTTTTCTCCTCAATCGGATAGTACACTGTACCATCGTCGGCAGTAAAAAATGATGCTCCTTCTTCAAACAGATCTGCTCCTCCTGCTCTGTCAGGAATATAATCACCCCAAGATTCGGCACTGGTTGGGCTGTAGGAACCATTTCTGCCTTGTCCCCAAGTGGTTTGCATCGGAACACGTTCGGTTACCTGGTCGAAAGAAATTGAGGCTTTGTATGAAATTTTTGGTTTGCCGAGTGCTCCGTTTTTTGTGGTAATTACAATTACGCCATTCGCTGCACGAGAACCATATAAGGCAGCCGCCGATGCTCCTTTTAGCACCGTTGTCGAAGCAATGTCGTTCGGATTAATGTCGTTAAGGCGCGACTGTTGAGATACGCCGCCTGTAGTGCCACCAGTAACGTTGTTACCACCGCCGTAATCGGTGGAGTTGCCTAGTGGAACCCCGTCAACGATAATCAAGGGCGAGCCGTTTCCGGTAATAGTATTGGCGCCTCGTATGCGTATGGAACTGCCCGCGCCCGGGTCGCCATTTGAGCGGATAATTCGTACATTAGAGGCTTTAGCTGATAGACCATTAATAACCCCCGTTTCGCCAGAACGTGCTACTGCTTCACTATCAACGGTGGTTGAACTGGCACCCATTTCGTCTTTTCTTTCTTCGAAGCCGAGCGCGGTTACTACCACTTCATCGAGCAGTTGTGAATCACTTTGCATTTCAAGATCGATAGAATTACGTCCTTCAATGGCAAGGGTTTGTTCTTGCATTCCCAAGTATCGAAAGGTCAAACTTCCGTTGGCATTGTTTACTGTTAAGGTATATTTACCGTCAATGTCGGTAGAGGTGCCGTTGGTTGTGCCCGTTTCGATAACGTTTACACCTATCAGCGTTTCACCTGATTTGTTGGTTACTAAGCCGCTAATGGTTATTTGTGCTGTTGCCCATGCTGTTATGAAAAGGTACAGAAGGATTAGAATTGATTTTTTCATTTGCTATTTGTTTTAAACAATCTAATATAGTGATTTCAATTGGAGATTTTAGTATGGAGATGATTTTAAGTTTACAATAAAACATGCAGGATAATTTAAATGAAATTTTTATTTAATATAAAAAGCCTTACCTTTTAAGAATAAAGTGATTACTTTTGCATCTAAAAAAACTACAACCTTTTTAATATTTGTGTATATAGCCAACTTAAAAGTATATACGTATTAAAATACCAAATTTTTAAAATAATTTATTACTGTTTAACATTAATTTAAAGCTAAAAATAAACGTCATATTTAATTATATAAATATTATTTAATTTATTATTAGAATATTAGATTTTATTTATTTACCTTTGCAGTACCACAGATCATGATATATTTATTTAACTTATTTTAAACTAATGTAAAATCATGAATGTTAGAAATGCTATACGATTGCTAAGCACACCTAATTTTGTATTCTCTTGTTTCTGTTTTTTATTTTCCATCTATTCAATAGCCCAAGATTTTCCTTATCCTCAATCACCCGAAAACCGAACTACAATTTTCACTTCCGACCCTAGCCTTCAATGGAAAGGCAGTGATCAATTTTTATCATATACCCTTCAAATTTATGAAGCGGATTATATAGCTGGAAATAATTTTAATTCAATCAACTTACACGACTATGAATTAAAATATGCTTATGAAGGTGATGCTGGTTACGAAGCATCTGGCTTAACTTACCACGAATTACGAGAAAACAATTTTATTACTATTGATGACCAGTATTCCATTATTTATTCCTTTAACAATTCATTTAATCTTATCGGTAGTGGTACTTTAAATACTTTTCAAAATGAAGGAATTACTTATTTGTATGATGATTTTTTTGCCAGTGTTGAAGAACATACTAGTCAATTGAGTTTTATTAAATTCAACTATAGGTCAAATAATACATTAAGTTCTATTAATAAAGTTAACAAAGTCGCAACAAATTCTGGTAATAATTACAATAACGGTTTTGAGGGTATTACTTACAATCCAATTAATAATAAAATGTATTTGGTTAAAGAAAAACAACCAATGGCATTTTATGAGTTTAATGCCCCTACCGCTCCAAATTTTAGAGAACCTGTTACACTATCACAACCCTTTATTATTCGAAATGCACAGTGGGCGCCTGCTGATCTTGCCGGTTTATATCATCTTTCATTAAATAAAAACATGGCTGCTACCAAAGCCGGTGAACATATCCTGTTGTTAAGTGAAGAATCATCAGTACTCTTAGAAATTGATTTAAAAGGTAATCTGATAAGTGAAAAAGAAATGGATATTGAAGATTTACCGAACGTTAATAATGATGATTTTTTTAAAGCAGAAGGCATTGCTTATAACAATGGCACCATTTGGGTAGCTAGTGAAGGACGAAATCAAACACCGGCAATTTACTATGGCTTTGTAAACGAGAATCATCAAAATCCACGTGTAGTTATTAAAAGTGAAGTTTATCAAAAAGAGAATCTAACCGCAACCACGTATCGTATAGAAGATTGTTTATTAAAAAACAACACCAGTTATTGCTGGAAAGTAATTGCCAAAAAATTGGACGGTACACGGGTAGAAAGTACCTACTATCATTTCAGAACACAATTTCAAGCTGTTGGTTGCTTGGATGAAAATGCTTGTAATTTTGATGCTTGCGCTACTCGATCGGATAATTCGTGTGAATATGGTGATTGTTTGGGTATTTGTGGTGGAAATAATCAACCCGGTGGAAGTTGCAGCGATGGATTTTCGAATACGACCGGCGATTATTTAGATGATAATTGTAACTGCATAGGCAAAGGCTGTACCGACAGAAATGCGTGCAATTACAACCCCAATGCCAAAGAAGACAATGGTACTTGTTTGCAAGATGATTGCTGGGGCTTTTGTGGTGGCAACCGATTAGCAGGTTCTAGTTGTAACGATGGTCATGCTTCAACAACCGGCGATTATTATAATGAAAACTGCGTTTGTATAGGTAGAGGTTGTACGGATAGAAATGCTTGTAATTTCAACCCTAATGCCAAAGAAGATGATGGCTCTTGCACTAAAAGAGACTGTCGGGGAATTTGTGGAGGTAGTTCGGTTGTTGGTACATCTTGTACAATAAGTAGCTTTAATGATGGCTTAATTGATAACAATTGTAATTGTTTATTAAAAGGTTGTAAAGATATTAATGCTTGCAACTATAATCCCCTGGCACGATTGTCAGATGGTTCTTGTGAATATATGAATGCTTTTACAGGCATTTGTTATTGTCAGCCTAATGTTATACACAGTGCTTTAAACCGTAATTACAGACAACGCTATTATGCTAAAGGTGAGTTAACATCGGCTATTAATATTTTTACTGCAAAAGACATTACTTATTATGCCGGTAAAAGTGTTACCCTTAATTCGGGCTTTAGAATAAATTCGAAGGCGAACTTGACTATAGAGATTGAGTCATGCACGCCTTAGCAAGGTTGATATTGTGATAACTTCAGTTACTTAAGTTTCGGTAGTAGTATTCATTTCATAATATCTTGAATATAAATTATTTATGGAAATTGAAGTACTCCATAAGGTCAAGTAAACTTAATTCAACATATAAAGCATAAAATCATCCAAGTGAACCGGTTCACTTGTTGTAGTAAAGTTGCCTTGCTTTTGCTGACACAATGGAACAGGGTTCCATTGGAACAGCAATTATTTTACTACCGAAACTTAAGTTCAGTTACTTTAATAATGTGATCTATTTGCAGTAAAACATTAGTTTAATGTGAATGTATATTTGATTGCATTCATTTGAAATATATAAAGCATTATAAAAATTCTAGTACAAATAATAGCAATTTGAAAATGAAACAAAACGTTAAAATTATCTCTTTTATAGCGAGCACTTTATTCTTATTTTCATGCCATCCTATAACTCTTGTAAAAAACGATGTCCTACATTCGCAAAAAGAAAATTCAAATGAACTGAATGGAAATCACAAATCGAAAGTTGCCATACTTGGGTTGTTTCATTTCGACAACCTTGGCTTAGATACCTATAAACCGGAATTTGATTTTGATATACTTTCGGAAAAACGACAAGCAGAAAATAATGAATTATTAAGTGCCTTAGCATTATTTAAGCCCACTAAAATTTTAATTGAACGGAACAGAATTCTTTCAGATAGTATTATTAATGCTGAGTTTTTGGCTTTCTTGGCTAATGATTTTGATGTTTCTGACAAAAGAAGTGAGATTTATCAAATTGGGTTTAAGTTGGCTAAATTACTTGGGCATACTAAAATATATTGTTCTGATGCCACAGCTGATTGGTTTGGTGTAGAGCTTGATTGGGATAATTACGATGATATCACCTATGTAAAATCTAAAGGTCAATATGAACAATATACCAAGCACGATTATAGTAAATTTTACAGAAAAGACGATTCATTAAAAACAGTACAATCATTAAAAGACCATTTATATTGTTTAAATGAACCTAAAAACCGGTTAAAAGACCATCAAGCATATTTAACTTCAATAATTGAGGGAGCAGGTGACAATTATCTTGGAGCAGATAATGTGGCAAGATGGTATAGACGTAATTTGCGAATTTTTTCAAACGTTTATGACCTTGCTAACTTTGAAAAAGAAGAAAGATTGCTTCTTATTTATGGTTCAGGTCATGTTTATCAATTAAAACAATTTTTTACCGACTCTCCTGATTTTGATTACATTGAAATCAATGAATATTTAAAATAAGCAATCCGTTCATTCTATAGTCGATTAGTAACTTGTTCAACCATCTTGTTCTTCCAAGTTGAAAATGTGCCTTGATTAATTTGTGTACGGGCTTCTCGAACTAACCACAGGTAAAAACTCAGGTTTTGTATGGAAGCCAACTGTGCCCCAAGAATCTCTTTTGAAATAATTAAATGCCTCAAAAAAGCTTTGGTGTGGGTACGGCAAACTTCCATATTGCTATCCGGGTCAATTGGACTATGATCATTTTCCCATTTTTTATTTTTGATATTGATTACGCCTTTTCGAGTATAATACGTTCCATTACGAGCATTGCGGGTAGGTAAAACACAGTCGAACATATCAATACCTAAAGCAATCGACTCTAAAATATTTTCGGGTTTTCCCACACCCATCAAATAACGAGGTTTATCTTTTGGTAAAATAGAGCAGACCAAATCAGTCATGGCGTACATATCTTCCGCCGGCTCGCCTACCGATAAACCTCCTATGGCATTGCCCAAGGCATTTTTTGAGGCAATGACTTCTGCCGATTGTTTTCTTAAATCTGGAAAAACGCTACCCTGTACAATCGGAAATAAGACTTGCTCGTATTGATAAACTTGTTGAGTTTTTTCAAATTGATGTATGCAACGATCTAACCATCTATGGGTCATTTCCATCGATTTTTTGGCGTACATATAGTCGCAAGGATAGGGCGTGCATTCATCAAAAGCCATAATGATATCGGCTCCGATAACACGCTGAATATCCATTACGCTTTCTGGTGTAAAATGATGATAAGATCCATCAATATGTGATTGAAACTTCACGCCTTCTTCTGTAATTTTTCGTCTTTCTCCTAAAGAGTAAACCTGATAGCCTCCACTGTCGGTTAAAATTGGTTTTTGCCAACTGTTAAAACCATGTAAACCACCGGCGGTTTTTAAAATGTCTAATCCGGGTCGAAGATACAGGTGATAAGTGTTGCCTAAAATAATTTCGGCTTGTAGCTCGTGAAGTTCGTTAAAATGAACGGCTTTAACCGTAGCTGCGGTACCAACCGGCATAAAAATAGGTGTCTCAATTGTTCCGCGTGCTAACGAAATAGTTGCTGTTCTTGCCTTAGTTTGTGTATCAGCAGTTTTAATTGAAAATTTCATTGCAGCGAAAATAGGGAATATTGTTTTAGTAAAGAGCTTGTATAAAATAACTACGTAATTATGTTGTTAGAATTGTCTTGTAAATATCATAATCACATAAACTAAAAATTAATGAATTGTTTTAGAACGCTGAATATTAGGTTTTTGTAAATAAATTAACAACAAGTCGTAAAACATTGTACATTTGCAGCATAACAGTATTGTCTTTCCTTTTTAGTATACACAAATTCACATCATAAAAAACAATAAAAACAAAAATGAAATTTGAAGAATTAGGTATAATGCAACCTATCTTAAAAGCATTAAAACAAAAAAATTATTCAACACCTACGCCAATTCAGGCAAAAGCCATTCCTTTAATTTTGAGAAGAAGCGATGTGTTAGGTTGCGCTCAAACAGGTACTGGCAAAACAGCAGCCTTTGCGATACCGATTATTCAATTGATACAAAAAATTGAAGGACGAGAAAAAAATATCACCTTAAGGGCATTAATTGTTACGCCAACCCGCGAATTGGCAATTCAAATTGATGATAATATAAAGGCTTATAGTGCCTTCACCAATTTAAAACACACGGTTATTTTTGGAGGCGTAAAACAAGGTAAACAAGTTGAGCTACTAAAAAAAGGCGTGCATATTTTGGTGGCAACTCCTGGTAGATTGTTAGATTTAGAACAGCAAGGTTACCTTAACTTAAGCACCGTAAAATTGTTTGTATTAGATGAGGCTGATAGAATGTTGGATATGGGTTTTATTCACGATATTAAAAAGTTGTTGAAGTTATTGCCAGTAAAAAGGCAGTCTTTATTTTTTTCGGCAACTATGCCAAAAAACATTGTAGAACTGTCGAGAAAAATTTTAAAAAATCCAACCAAAATAGAAGTTAGTCCGGTTTCTTCAACAGCGGAAACGGTGCAACAGTATTTGTTTTATACTAATAAAAATGAGAAAAAAGATTTGCTCTTGCACTTGTTGAAAGATGAGCGAATAGATCAGGTATTGCTATTTTCAAGAACGAAACATGGTGCCGATAGAATTTGTAGAAATTTAAAAAAGAAGAAAATTAAAGCAGCAGCTATACATGGTGATAAAGCTCAAAATCAACGCCAAAAAGCTTTAAGGCAATTTAAAGAAAAACAAATTAGGGTATTAGTGGCTACAGATATTGCCGCTCGAGGTATTGATATTGATAAACTAAATTACGTAGTTAACTATGATATTCCCAATGTTGCCGAAACCTATGTTCATCGAATAGGCAGAACGGGAAGGGCAGGTAAAGAAGGCAAGTCAATGTCGATATGCGAGCCCGAAGAAAATGCCTACGTTAAGGATATTGAAAAGCTAATTAAACAAAAAATTTTGGTGATTAAAGAGCATCCATATCCACAAACTGATAAACCCATGACTGAACAAGAGAAAAAGGAATGGAACAAAGAAAAGCAAAGAAAAAAACAAGAATTTTTTGCCAACAGGAAAAATAAAATGGCAAGAGCAAAATAACTTAAAGTTTGAAATTACAATTAACATTTCTGTCCTTTCGAAGGAAAGGAGAAATCTTCTCTCAATTTAAAGAAAATTGATGATTATGCAAGTTTTCTCTCTTTGGTAGAGACGACAAGTTGCTTAATAGGAATGTTAAACCTAATAAACTATGTTAAAGTTTTTATTCAAATGATTACTTTCATCCTATGGAATTAAACTTAATTGGAAAAACCGCTATAGTTGGAGGAAGTAGTCAAGGCTTAGGAGCCGCTAGTGCCCAATCCTTATCAGAGCTTGGCGCAAATGTTATTTTAATGGCGAGAAATGAAACGCTTTTAAAAAATGTTTTAACCAATTTATCTAAAGAAAATAATCAGCATCATCAATATCTTGTTGCCGACCATAGTCAACCTAAACAAATAAGAGCAATAGTAGAAAACTATCTAAATAAAACCAATCAACATATCGATATATTGGTCAATAATACAGGAGGTCCACCACCAGGAACAATTGCTGAAATGAGCAGTACCCAAATTTTAGATACGATGAATATGCATTTGATTGCGGCACATGAGTTGACGACATTATTAATACCATCTATGAAAAAAAACCAGTATGGGCGTATCATTAACATTACCTCAACCTCAATAAAAGAACCCATTCCTGATTTAGGTTTAAGCAATACGGTAAGAGCGGCAGTGGCGAATTGGGCAAAAACCTTGGCAATGGAATTGGCGCCGTTTGGTATTACAGTCAATAATGTTTTACCGGGTACTATTTCAACCAAACGGATTGAACAGATACTTCAGGCAAGAGCAGATAATGCAGAAATAAGCTACGAAACTGCTTTGAATAATTGGATGAGCACCATACCGATGGCAAGATTTGGAACACCACAAGAGTTAGGAGATACGGTAGCTTTTTTGGCATCGCCCGCGGCAGCATATATTACAGGAATTAACCTGCCGGTTGATGGTGGCAGAACAAAAAGTCTTTAAAATGAAAGGCGAAATGAATAAACGAACAGATGAGAAAATACTGAACTACATTAATGGTGAATTATGTGCACCTCTATCGAAATTATATTTAGAAAATTATAATCCTGCCTTAGGTGAAGTATATAGCTACCTGCCGGATTCTGATGAAAGGGATGTAGAACAAGCTGTTGAGGCTGCAAAAAAAGCATTTCCAATATGGTCGGGCTACTCTATTGAAGAACGCAGCAATATACTAATGCGTTTAGCCTCTTTAATTGAAGAAAATTTAGAATTTTTAGCTGAAGTAGAATCGATTGATAATGGCAAACCCATTGCGCTTGCCAGAAAAGTTGATATTCCGAGAGCTTCGGCTAATTTCAAATTTTTTGCAACTGCCATTTTACACGCATCATCTGAAAGCCATGCAACCAATAGCCAAACGTTAAATTATACCCTGCGGCAACCAATTGGTGTAGTAGGCTGCATTTCTCCTTGGAATTTGCCCTTGTATTTATTTAGTTGGAAAATTGCACCTGCCTTAGCTGCCGGTAATACGGTAGTAGCCAAACCATCAGAAATTACGCCCATGTCTGCCTATATTTTATCGAAGTTGGCAGTTGAAGCAGGTTTTCCTGCCGGTGTATTAAACATAGTGCACGGCGAAGGACCTAAAGTTGGAGCAAGTATAGTAGAGCATCTGAATGTTAAAGCCATTTCATTTACCGGCGGTACGCAAACGGGAGCTACTATAGCTAAAATTGCTGCTCCAATGTTTAAAAAACTATCTTTAGAGTTAGGCGGCAAAAATCCCAACATTATTTTTGAAAACTGCGACTTTGAAAAAGCAGTGGCTACTTCTGTACGCTCGTCCTTTAGCAATCAAGGGCAAATTTGTTTGTGTGGTTCCCGCATTTTTGTTCAGCAATCTATTTATAATCATTTTAAACAAGCCTTTAAAGAACGTTGCAGCTTACTCAAAATTGGCGATCCTATATTGGAAGAAACTCAAATGGGTGCCTTAGTTTCAAAAGCACATTTTGAGAAAGTGTTGAGTTATATTGACTTAGCTAAGCAAGAAGGCGGCACCATTTTATATGGCGGTAAACCCGTTAAAGTTTCTGGTAGATGTGCTAATGGTTGGTTTGTAGAACCTACCATTATTGAGAACTTAGCCTATGATTGCAGAACTAATCAAGAAGAAATATTTGGTCCGGTAGTAACCTTAACACCATTTGAAAATGAAGAAGAAGTTTTGGCAATGGCAAACAGTACTCAATATGGTTTATCGGCAACTATTTGGACTAAAAACTTAAACAAAGCACACCGAATTGCTCAAAAAATAGATGCAGGCATTGTTTGGATAAACTGTTGGTTAATCCGGGATTTAAGAACGCCCTTCGGCGGCATAAAAAATAGTGGCGTGGGGCGTGAAGGTGGCTGGGAAGCCCTCCGTTTTTTTACAGAACCTAAAAATGTTTGTATTGAAACAAATGATTAACCCGGTATATATATTGGGTACGTATTTAAAGAGTGATGATGTTGGAAGTTTAGCCCCGATAGCAGTGGTTATGCTGCCTGAAGCGTTTGCCTCTGTGCGTTGGCGCAGCATTTGAACGGATAGCGGGGAGCCCCTTTCTAAATGGTTTCCACCGGTTCGCTTCTAAAAAAAATATAGTTATTATATGCTAGATTTAATAAGACAATCAAATTTTTGATAAGATCAACAATGGTCCATCTAATTCAGGCTTGTTACTTAAGGTTAAACTTTTACCCTCAATAACAAAATCCAGAATTTTGGTTCCATTCATAAAAAGCTCATCTTGAATACTGATTTGACCATTCTTTTCAGTGTAAGGATATTTACCGGTTACTGGCAAATTTAAATTTCTTTTAGTATAGTTATTTACTACCACCAAAACCTGTTCATCTATATTAAAACTTAGCAATACTTCATCTCCATCAAACTCTTCAAATACCCTGAAGCCTTGGAATGAAACCAATTCCCATGTACCGTTTAAAGGATTGTTAATTCGTATCGTTTCGGTTTTTGAGCAAGTGTTTATAAGGGCAAACATTAAAAAACAAGCTATATACTTCATGCTCTAAATATTTTGTTCTCGCAAAAATAAAATAAAACTTTGAGTTAATGCACTAATTATTATTAAATAATTTAAAAGTATTTTACTTAAAGTAATCGTAGCCAAAAAAAACAAACACGTTTAATTAAACTTTATTTTCAATATCTTTGTTCCTCATTAGTAACATCAAAATTGGTTTTATTTGAACGTTTTTCAAACAGAACATATCGAACTATTAAAAACCATAGGAAGTAAGGCAGATGCCTTAAATTTCCCATGCTATGTGGTGGGTGGTTATGTTAGAGATCGTATTTTGAAAAGAGGTTTTAAAAAAGACATTGACATTGTTTGTGTTGGCAGTGGTATTGAATTAGCAAAAAAAGTAGGTAGTCAATTTTCAGTAAAAGTAAATTATTTTAAAAATTTTGGAACGGCGAATTTAAAAATTAATGGAATTGAGGTAGAATTTGTTGGAGCGCGAAAAGAATCTTATCAAAGAAGTTCAAGAAAACCAATTGTTGAAGATGGTACTTTAGAAGATGATCAAAATAGAAGGGATTTTACCATTAACGCTTTAGCTGTTGCCATCAATGCCTCTAATTTTGGTGAATTGGTTGATCCTTTTAATGGCTTAAAAGATTTGGAAGACCGGGTGATTAGAACACCATTAGCACCTGACCAAACTTTTGATGACGACCCGCTTCGTATGTTACGGGCTATTCGTTTTGCCAGCCAACTTAATTTTCAGATTTTACCTGAGACTTTTGCATCTATACAAAAAAATGCGGAACGGTTGAACATCTTATCAAAAGAAAGAATAGTTGATGAGCTAAATAAAATTATTTTATGTGAGGTGCCTTCTATTGGTTTTAAAGGTTTAGAAGAAAGTGGTTTATTGCAATATATTTTGCCGGAAATGGTTAAACTAAAAGGAGTTGATTATAAAGATGGTAAAGGACATAAAGATAATTTTTATCATACCTTAGAAGTATTGGATAATGTTTGTAAAACCAGTGATAATTTATGGTTGCGTTGGGGAGCGATTTTACATGATATTGCCAAACCAAGAACCAAGCGTTTTGAACCCGAGCATGGTTGGACTTTCCACGGGCATGAAGTAGTAGGCGCGCGCATGGTACCCAAAATATTTAAGCGTTTGCGTTTACCTTTAGATGCTAAAATGAAGTTTGTAGAAAAAATGGTGGCTTTGCATTTACGCCCAATTGTATTGGCTAAAGATGAAGTTACCGATTCTGCCATTCGCCGTTTATTGTTTGATGCCGGCGATGATATTGATGAACTCATGCAGTTGTGTGATGCTGATATCACCACCAAAAACGAATGGAAACAAAAGCGATATTTAAGAAATTTCGAATTGGTGCGCCTCAAGTTAAAAGAGGTAGAAGAAAAAGATCAGGTAAGAAATTTTCAACCACCGGTAAGCGGTGAATTGATTATGGAAAGTTTTGGAATTGCTCCTTCACGTGAAGTTGGCGTTATTAAAAATGCCATTAAAGAAGCAATTTTAGATGGTATTATTCAAAACGACTTTGAGGAGGCTTATCAATATATGTTGAAGCAAGGAGAGACCTTGGGTTTAGCATTAGTGAAGACAATTTAAACCAAACTGTTTTGAATAATCCATATACAGTAATTGTAATTTGTGGACCAACTGCAGTTGGGAAAACTAGTTTTGCCATTCAATTGGCGAAGCATTTTAAAACCTCAATTATTTCAGCAGACTCCAGGCAATTTTATCGCGAAATGAATATCGGCACAGCCAAACCAACTGCCGAAGAGTTAAACCAAGTTCCACATCATTTTATAAATAATTTGAGCATTCACCAAAATTACAGTGCCGGGCAATTTGAGGAAGAAGCTTTGTATGTTTTGAATGATCACTTTGAGCAGATGCCAAACATACCCATTATTATGGCAGGTGGTAGTGGTTTATTTATTCAGGCGGTTTGTGCGGGTTTTGATGATTTACCTGCAATTGATAAAAGCATCCGAACAAATTTAAATGAACAATATCAAACAAAAGGAATTGAATTTTTGCAAGCGCAATTAGAAGCAAAAGATCCTGCCTATTATGCCTTAGTCGATCAAAAAAATCCGCAACGTTTAATTAGAGCATTAGAAGTTATTGAAAGTACCGGCAAAACGTTTACTACTTATCGAAATCGACAACCCGTGCCTCGTAAATTTAAAACGGTGTACATAGGTTTGCATTTAGAAAGAGCACTGTTGTATAAACGAATTAATGAACGGGTAGAAACTATGATGATCGATGGCTTATTGGATGAAGTGGGTGCATTGTATGCATATAAACAACTCAATGCTTTGCAAACCGTGGGCTATCAAGAATTATTTAACTACTTAGATGGTTTGTGCACTTTGGAAGATGCCGTTGAACTGATTAAACGAAACAGCCGCCGTTACGCTAAACGGCAGTTAACATGGTTTAGACGAAATGACCAAATTGAGTGGTTTGAGCCTAATGAGTTTAGTAAAGTGATTACCTTAATCAAGAAGCAGAAAGTTGGATAGTAATCGGTAAAGAGAAATTGATAACTTTCAAAAAATGAAGCATGTGAAATAAATGCATATTTTATAAGATCAACTAATCAACTCCCCAAACAACCCCTTATGTTTCAAAACCTGTTCAATTACCCAAACCTGTTGTTCGGCTTTCCAATTGGCATATTGGGCGTAAAAAGTTGTTTTATTGAATAAGTATGTTAATACCGGATTATGCGGATATAACTGACAAAGCATTTTCCAAATCATCTTTTTTTCGATGGCACTTAAATTTTCATCCGGGTGTAAAAAATAACTTCGCAAAGAATCTTCAATTTTGGGAGGATACTTTTTTTTGGTATCGACTTTTAATATTAGTAGCATTTTTTCTAAAGCGGTAAAGGCATCAGGTAACTTGCCGGCTTTGTCTAATTGATTGACGATGGCATTTTTTTGTGCTTTTCTGATTGTCTTAAATCGTACATTTTCGTCCTTAGCGATTGCTGCATTTAGGAGCAAATATTCTTTGGCAATTTCTAACAATACCGGATTTTTGACAAATAAATACAAGTTATCTGAAATTAAATCTTGCTCATATAAATAATCAATTAATTTAGGATCGTTCAAATTATACTCAATATGTGTATGTCCGGTTTCACCGGATGCATTGGATTGATTGTTTTCAAAAACCAATAAGGGTATATTATTTTTGGTATTTCTAAAAACATACAAACCATTAAAAGCCTGAGTATAATAATTTTCAAAATCTGCAAAAGGGATGGGGGGCATTTCCAATTTTCTGTAACGTAAATCGCCATGCTGTTTACTGCTTTCAATAATTTCTTGCCTTAAGGCACCATTTCTCCAAGCCCCTTTTTCATAATTAAACTCGCGGATTAAACGGCGTTGTTTTTTAGCGGCGCGCATTATCCGATCAACGGTTTTAAAATTGATCATAATATAGTCAACCATCAACACATCGAGTGGTAATTGAAAGGCAGAAATTTCGGTATCTAATTCAAACCACAAGCCACACTGCACCGTAATGTCTTCAATTTGATCTTCATATTGTTCAAAGATCATGGTATGAATCA